>CAMCYH010000213.1 GCA_945883745.1 Candidatus Kuenenia stuttgartensis | reverse complement strand
AATTCGCGGTTGTCGTTCATCCAAGTCTTGAAGCATACCCCGCAAAAGCTGCCCCGGGCTGCGAGCCCGGGGGCCAACAACGGTGTTGAGCGGGACGCGGCCCGTGGGGAGAAATTGAGTGCACTTGCTATGTTATTGCAATTCAGTTGCAGAACAGTATGCTGGCCGTTGTGGGTCGATCGTCGGTTTCCGTGTTGCTTCCCAGGAGTGTCTTTCATGTCTCAGCAGTCCTCTGATGCGGCTCCCCGGCTGCCCGTGACCGTGTTGTCCGGTTTTCTTGGCGCGGGCAAGACGACGCTCCTCAATCACGTACTGGCCAATCGGGCCGGACTGCGGGTGGCCGTGATTGTCAATGACATGAGCGAGGTCAACATCGACTCGCAACTCGTCGCCGGTCCGCTGGCAGCCCCCGCCGTCGGAGCACGCCTCAGCCGCACCGAGGAGAAACTCGTGGAGTTTTCCAATGGCTGTATCTGCTGCACGCTCCGCGAGGATCTGCTGGAGGAGGTGGCGCGGCTCGCCCGTGAACGCCGCTTCGACTACCTGCTCGTGGAGAGCACGGGGATCTCGGAACCGCTGCCGGTCGCTGAAACCTTCACCTTCACCGACGAACAGGGAGAAAGCCTCTCATCGCTGGCCCGACTCGACACGCTCGTCACCGTGGTCGATGCGGTGAATTTTCTGAGGGACTACTGCTCGCGGGATGAACTCCGCGATCGCGGTATCGGTCTCGATGAAAACGACGCGCGGGATATCGTGCAACTGCTCGTCGATCAGGTCGAGTTTGCCAACGTGATCGTCGTCAACAAGGCGGATCTGGTCACGGCGGAAGATCTTGGGTATCTCGAGGCGATTCTGCGCAAGCTCAATCCGACCGCGCGGTTTGTCCGCGCCGTCCACGGGCGGGTCGCTCCCACGGAACTGCTCGGCACCCAACTCTTCGACATGCAGCATGCCGCGACGCATCCAGGATGGCTGGCCGAGGCACCTGGCAGTCACACGCCCGAAGCCGAGGAGTACGGAATTTCCAGCCAGGTCTTCGTCGCCCGGCGGCCGCTCCATCCGCAGCGGTTCTGGGATCTGATCACGGGGCCGTGCTTCAAGGGCGTCATTCGTTCCAAGGGGTTCGTCTGGCTGGCCACGCGGCATGATTGGGCCGGGGTCTGGTCGAGCGCGGGAGTGGTGTCGAGTCTGCAGCCGGGAGGCACGTGGCTCGCTTCCGCGTCGGAAGAAGAATGGCCGGAGGAACTCGACCGCGGCGAGATCGACGAGGTCTGGGAGGAGCCGTGGGGCGATCGGCGGCAGGAGATGGTGGTGATCGGCGCCGGTATGCACCCATCGCTGCTGGATGAGCTTCACCTCTGCTGCCTCACCGACGACGAAATGGCTCTGGGGCCCGGCGGATGGCTGGACTTCGACGATCCGTTTCCCGCCTGGCGGATCGCCCTCGACGACGCCGACGCCGACGACACGCTCGTCGATGACGCGGACCGGGCCTGATCGGTCCCCGTTCGCGACGGGGCCAAAACTAGCCGCTTGATCCGGCCGCCGATTTGTTGCACAAAGTGTTTTCATGCAATACGATTGCATGACAGGCAGAGGGGATTTTCCATGCACGGCATCGGCACCTGGCTCGAGCGACTGTTCACACACGACTTCTTCCCGGGCGTGAACCCGTGGGTCTACTGGGTGAAGCGGCCGATCTTCACGCTGCTCATCGCGCTGGCGATCGCGCTGGTCTGCTCGGTGTTCGTCAGCCCGGTCGCCCTCATCTCCTGTGCGGCCATCCTGGCCGTCATCCTGCTTGGCTACGGATGGCCACAGGTGACTGCCCGCGGCCTCGCGGCCCGCCTGCGGTTTCTGGAGCGCCGGGTCACCGAAGGTGAAACAGCCCATGCGATCGTGGCTGTCCGCAACGACTGGCCGTGGCCGGTGTGGGGCGTGACGCTCGAGGTGGATCTCGGTGGCGCGGAACCGGCGGCAGTGGCGCTGGCGAAAGTGGCCGGCTGGTCGACCGTGGAATTCACCTGGCCGTGCACGCCGGAGTGCCGTGGTCACTATCCGAGGCAGACGCCACGGCTCGCGACCAGTTTTCCGTTTGGACTTACCAGTGCCGCCCGTGATGCGGCAATCGAACGGCCGCTCGTGGTCTGGCCGCGGATCATCGACCTCGACACGCTCGCCGATGCGGCGGAGACCCGGCCGGCCGAGGATCTCTTCTCGGAGAATCGCATTGGTGATTCGGGCGACATGCTCGGCACGCGGCCCTTCCGCAATGGTGATTCGCTGCGGCGTGTCCATTGGGCCTGCACGGCGCGACTGGGGACGATGATCGTCTGCGAGCGGCAGGCGGCGGTACTCTCGGCGGTGCGGGTGGTGTTCGACTCCGATCCTGCGGTCCACTCCGGTTCCGGTCCTGCCAGTACGCTCGAGCAGTCGATCCGCTTGGCGGCCAGCGTCTGTGCGGCCTATCAGCAGGCCAACGCGATGGTGGAATGCTGCTTCGGCCACGAATCGATCCGGGTCGCTCCCGGCGGCCCCGGACTGACCCGGTTTCTCGACACGCTGGCAGGCTTCGAGGCTTGTGCCCATGACCACGATGACTGTCAGCACACGCACGCCGCCAAGGCCTGCCGCCGCATCCATCATGGGAATTGCGGTGTGTTTCAGGTGACGATCACCACGCGTCGGGGGCTGCGGGTTCGCACCGAGCATCGGCATGTGCATGGCGACCAGCTCTGGCTCGTGATCGATGATGGCGACTCGGCAGCAGCCGTTTCCCATCCGGCGGGTCGCGTCGTCACGGTCGGTTCGGCGACGACACCGCTGCCATCCTTTCGGCGAACGTGGAGGCACCTCTGCCATGCCGGATGAGGGGCATCTCAATGGGCGAGCGGGAAACCGCTGGTTGACGATCGTGCTGGCCGGCTTGGCCTGCAGTGCCGTCGAGGTGGCGGTGCGGGGGCTGCATGGACCGGTCGACATGCGGTCGTTCGCCGCCGGTGTCG
>CAMCYH010000212.1 GCA_945883745.1 Candidatus Kuenenia stuttgartensis | reverse complement strand
GCCATCCGGATCACGGCAGTCAACCGTGGACCGGAAACAGCCCCGCTTCATATCTTGCCCACGCTCTGGTTTCGCAACACATGGAGCTGGGGAGCCGACCGGCTGCCGGAGCCCATGATTGAAGTTGCACGTGCTGCCGACGGACTGCTGGCCGTCGTGGCTGACGACTCACCGACGCCACTCGATCCGCAGATCCCACTCCCTTATCGACTCGGTCAGCGATGGCTATATGCCCCGGCCCAGTCTTCCCACGCAGTTGCCGAATGCCTTCTTACCGACAACGAGTCGGCCGGCGGCGGTCGGCAGCATGCCAAGGATGCGTTTCATCGGGCGGTCTGCCAGGGCCACCGCGAGGGACTCAAACCGGCCGGCCCCGGCACGAAGGCTGCGTTTCACTACACGTTTCAGATCGCAGCCGGGACGGCGGCCACGCTGCGGCTGCGGCTGTCGCCTCGGGCCCTTGACCGCCCCCTCGACGACGTCGATCAGATCATCGCGACGCGACGGTCTGAAGCCGACGCCTTCTACGCCACAATCAGCCCGCCTGAGGCATCGCCCGACGAGCGGCTCGTGCAGCGCCGGGCCCTGGCCGGCTTGCTCTGGACCAAGCAAACCTATCTCTTCGATGTGGCGAAATGGCTCGATGGTGACAACCCCGCGGCGCCCCCTCCCCCCGGCCGCGAGCGGATTCGCAACCAGCACTGGCGGCACCTCAACTCGATGAGGGTGCTTACGATGCCCGACACGTGGGAGTATCCCTGGTTTGCCGCCTGGGATCTGGCGTTCCACTGCGTCACCTTCGCGCTCGTCGATGCGAAGTTCGCCAAAGACCAGCTCTGGTTCCTTCTCTTCGAACAGTTCCAGCACCCCAGCGGACAACTGCCGGCCTACGAATGGGACTTCGGTGACTTGAACCCGCCGGTGCATGCCTGGGCCGTCTGGCGGGTCTACAACATGGACCGCTTCCGTCACTACGGCGGTGGCCCGGGTGATCGGCGCTGGCTGGAGCGCTGCTTCCACAAACTGCTGCTCAACTTCACCAGCTGGGTCAATCGCGTCGACCGGGAGGGCAACAACGTCTTCGAGGGAGGGTTCCTCGGGCTCGACAACGTTTCGGTCATCGATCGCAGCGAGCCGCTGCCGGGGGGAGCTCGGCTGGAGCAGTCCGACGCCACCGGGTGGATGGGGATGTATTGCCTCAACATGATGCGGATGGCCCTCGAACTGGCGCGGGAAAATCCCACCTACGAGGCGCTCGCCTCGAAGTTTCTGCAGCACTACGTCTACATCGGCTATGCCATGAAGCACATGGGGCCCACCAACGCTTCGCTCTTCGACCCAGAGGATGGCTTCTTTTACGACGTGCTCCGTTACCCTGACGGCCACTTCGAGAAGTTTCGCGTGCGGTCACTCGTGGGCCTGATTCCACTCTTTGCGGTGGAACGACTCGAGATGGAGTGGATCGAGCCATTCGCCGAGTTTCGGGCGAATCTGGAATGGTTCCTTACCAACCGCCGCGAATTCGTCGAGCAAGTCATCCATACGATCGAGCCCGCCGAAGGCAAAATCACGCACCTTCTCACGATCGTCGATCTCGAGCAACTGCGGCGGCTCCTCGAGCGACTTCACGACCGAGAGGAGTTTCTGTCGCGGTTCGGCATTCGCTCATTGTCGAAACACCACCAGCAGTATCCGTTCGTCCATGACGGCCAGGCCGTGGCCTACGAGCCAGCCGAGTCGTCAAGCAAGCTCAAGGGAGGCAACTCCAACTGGCGGGGGCCGATCTGGTTCCCCACGTCGTTCCTCCTCATCGAATCCCTGCGGAAGCTGGGCACCGCCTTCGGCGACAGTTTCACGATCGCTACGACCGGGTCGCATGAACAGCCCATTCCACTCAATGCCATGGCCCGCGACATCGCGCGACGGCTGATCAGCATTTTCCTCCTCGATCCTCAGGGTCAGCGGCCAGTCTTTGGCAACGCAAAGAAATTTCGTGACGATCCGACGTGGCGAGATCATCCGCTCTTCTACGAATACTTCCATGGCGACAACGGAGCCGGCATCGGCGCCAGCCACCAGACCGGCTGGACGGCTCTCGTAGCCAATCTCATCGACGAATGGCGATGAGACCGCGGCCGACAGGTTGGCGAAAAATTTTTTCGCACCGATTCCTTGCAGATGCCGTAGATCCCTGTAGGAATGAAGGAGTCAAGGGCATGGCGATGACCGGATTACATCCGTCGCTTCGTCACAGGGCGAGCTGAGGGGACTCCACACCATGAACGGGAGACTGCCATGGATTCGCGCGCTCTTTTCGATCGTGTCGCCGGCTGGGCCGGCAAGACCTTCTCCGGCCGGCTGAGCCGGCAGGCCCGCAGGGCCGCTCTTCGCCAGCACCATCGCCTTCACAAGCGGGCCGACCGGCTGGCTCCGGAATCGCTCGAGCAGCGAGCCCTCTTGGCCGCTGTCGTGGCCGGCTACGACGTGGTCAACGACTGGGGCAGCGGCTTCCAGGGGTCAATGACGCTTGCCAATCAGGACTCGCAAGCATATGGCGATTGGACGGTGTCCTTCGACTACGGTGCGACGATCACGTCGATCTGGGATGCACGAGTCGTTTCACGACAGGGATCCCGCTACACCGTTGCGAATGCCGGTTACAACGCCGCCTTCGACCCCGGTCGCACGATCGCCTTTGGATTCATCGGCACCCCGACGGCTGTCGGCGGTGCCGCCGACGCGCCGACCAATTTTACGGTCAACGGTGAGCCGCTCGATGGCCAACCCGCTGCACCAACTGAACCGTCACCACAGCCCGGCCCTGTCCCGAGCCCTTCCCCGGAGCCAATGCATCCGGACGCGTCGTTTGTCGTAACCAGTGATTGGGGCAGTGGCTTCAACGGCGACGTGACCGTGACCAATCGAAGGCTGACACTTGGAGCCCGAAGCGGAGCCACGACCAGTACCACGAGTTGGACAGCGTCGTTTGACTTCGATGGCGACATCACGAGCCTCTGGAACGGCACGATCATCGCCCGCAACGGCTCGGCCTACACCGTCGCCAACGCGGCCTGGAACGGCAG
>CAMCYH010000211.1 GCA_945883745.1 Candidatus Kuenenia stuttgartensis | reverse complement strand
CCCAGGCCGACCAGCGCCCGGGCGAGCGACTCCGGCGCGAAGGGCTTGGTGAGATAGTCGTCGATGCCTACCGCCCGGGCCTGCTCGATGCGTGTTCGGTCGCTCTCGGTGGAAATCATCAAGAGCCGCAGGTCACGGTGCCGAGGGCTTGCCCGCAGCTGCTTGACCAATTCGATCCCGTCCATCACCGGCATATGCCAGTTGACCGTGACGAGGTCGGGCCGCGGCGAGGTGGCGAGCAGATCAAGCGCCTCGGCGCCATTTGCCGCCTCCAGGCACTCAAACCGCAGGTCGCGGAGCGTGCGGGCCACGATGCTGCGGCTCGGCTTCGAGTCGTCCACCACCAGCGCTCGCATGCTCGCCCTCCCTGCCGGTTCGCCCCGGGATCGCGGTTACCGCCGGTATTCTTCCACCAATCGCTGCAGGTCCATCGCCATGCGGGCGAGTTCCTGCGACGAGACCTGCGTGTTGGAGGCGCCCTCGGCCGTGCTCTGCGCGGCCTGGGCCACCTGCACGATGTTCTCCGCGATCTCGGAGGAGCCGGTCGTGGCCTCGGCGATATTGCGGCTGATCTCGCTGGTCGTCACCGACTGCTCTTCGACCGCCGCGGCGATCTTGGTCTGCAGTTCGTTGATCCGCTCGATCACGCTGCCGATCTCGCCGATCGCCGTCACAGCCCGGTGGGTGTCGCCCTGCATCGCCTGCATCTTGGCACCGATGTCTTCCGTGGCCTTCGCTGTCTCCCGGGCCAGTTCCTTCACCTCGTTGGCCACCACGGCGAAGCCCTTTCCCGCCTCACCGGCTCGGGCTGCCTCGATCGTCGCATTGAGCGCGAGAAGATTCGTCTGTTCGGCGATCGACGTGATCACGTTGACCACCTTGCCGATCTCTTCACTGGAGATCCCGAGCGCGTGCATCGTGCCACTGGTCGCGCCGGCCAAGTCCACGGCCTGGCGGGCGGTGGAGGCGGCCTCCTGGGCGCTGCGGGCGATCTCGTGGATGCTCGTGACGAGGTTTTCGATCGATCCCGACACGATGCGGGCGTTACCGCTCACCTGCTCGGCGGCGGCCGAGACGAGGTTGGCCTGGGCGGTCGTCTCCTCGGCCGCGGCGCTCATCTGCTGGCTGACGCTTGTGAGCTCTTCCGATGAACTGGCGAGCGCGTGCGTGTTGTCAACGATGCCGGCGACGAGCGCCGCCTGCCGGCGGGCTTCCTGGGTGAGTCGGCGGGCGATACCGGTGGAGACCGCCAGCACGCCGAGGGCGGTGACACCAAAGATCGCCTGGGCAAACCGCCGCAGCCGATGGGCAGGCGCCAATACCTCGGCCTCGTCGATCTCCGAAATGAGTGCCCAGCGGACAGATTGGCGGGGCGAGGCGGGATCGCGGTGGATCGTGACCGGCGTCCACGAAGAGAGCACCGGCTGATTGCGGTAGTCCTGAATCAGGGCCGTGCCCGAGGCGCCCTCGTCAATCGCCGAGCGGACGGCCACGCTGTCGACCTTGATCTTTGGATTGATGATCGTCGTCTTCACTCCCAAGTCACGGGTGAACCGCGATTCGCTGCGGAAGAGACGGTCGGGGCCGACGGCGTAGGTCTCGCCAGTCTCACCCATTCCAACCGTCTCACCGATGATGGCGTTCATCCGATCGACGGGGAGCTGAAACACGACGACACCCCGGAGATCACGGCCTTCGTAAACCGGCGCTGCGATGAAGCTGGCCGGGGCGTCAAACGAGGGGAGATACTGCTCGAATGGCCCGAAGGCGACGGTATCGCGGCGGCCGCTGGAAAGGGCCTCCTTGCAGGCTCTCGCGAACGACGTGCCGCTGAAGGAGCCATTGAAGAGCGACGTCGCGAAATCAATCTCCTTGAAGACGGAATAGACGACCGTGCCGCTCTCGGCATCGATGAGGAAGAAATCATAGATTCCGAGCCGGGCCAGGAAGTTGCGGAAGACAGGATGGAACGTGGCGTGGGCCTGCGAATAGGCAGACCCATCGTCGGCGGCATCGAGCAGGTGCTTGGAGCCGAGCGGATTCTCGTTGCGGCGGATGTAGAGATCCTGCAGCCAGACCGCAGCATCGGGCAGCCCGTCGACCAACGGCTGGACGGCCACATCGGTTTCTGTCCGGCGGCGAAATTCATTGGCGAAGTCGCCGGTGTAGGACGCGGCCAGATTCTTGCGGGCCTTGTCGACCGCCGCGGCGTCAGCGCCATCCTCAGAGAGGATCGCGTTGTAGCCCTCTGTGAATTGACGCAGGGCATCGATCACCATCCGGTCCTCGGCCATCATTCGCAGCTGGTCTTCCATCGACGTGAAATACCGTTCCACCGATTTGGCCGTGATCGTGCGGACGGTCTCCAGTTGGTTGAACGCCTGCGCCCGCAGACCGTCGACGGCAGAGCGGTACATCAAGATTCCGGTGATCGCCAGCGGAATGAGCGAGACGGCCAGCAGCGATAGCAGGAGCCGGTTGCCGAGGAGGGAGAGCCAGCCGGAAAAACGGGGGGAGGCTGCGTCAGTCTGTGCCGACATGCGATGATCCTTGCTTGTGAACGGTCGGTCTGACGGCCGGGGATACACGGGGCCGCAGCAGAGAATGAACGATACGCTGGGGGTCGAGCAGATGCACGAGCCGATCTTCATCGGCAAAAACCCCCGTCCGTGGATCGGCGGCTGGCTCGATCAGGCTGCCAGACGGAGGCTCGATCTGGTCGCAAGGGATGCGGTTAACGTCGAGGACCTCATCCACCAGCAGGGCATAGTGATCGCTGCCGAGCCGTACGACGAGGAGGTCGCTTCCAGCTGCGCGGCCTTCACCGAGGCCGAGCCGTCGTCGCATATCGATGACCGGCACAATCTGGCCACGAAGGTGGATGAGACCGGCGACGGCATCAATTGCCAGCGGCACCGGCGTGAGGCTGCCGGCATGGAGCACTTCAGCCACGAGCGACGAGGAAACCGCAAAGCAGTGGCCGCCCACGAGGAACGCGCAGGCATCGAGATCGTTGGCCGCCGAGGCTGGGCTGGCATTCGTCATAGTCGGGCGTGCGGAGAAGAGGAGAGAGAAATATCGGCAAGATCAAGCACCTCGGTGGCGATGCCGCCGAGTGCCAGCGA
>CAMCYH010000210.1 GCA_945883745.1 Candidatus Kuenenia stuttgartensis | reverse complement strand
GCCGCGGGGAAACCGGATGGCGCTCTACTTCAATGCCGCGCGGACGGATTGCGGAGATCCTGTTGGCCTGACTATCGACGGGCTTCCCACCGGCGTGGCTGCGATCACGGCACCCTTGAAGCAGCCGGCCCCGGGCGGCATCGTTGTCTTTGAGGCTGCTGCCGACGCCCCCTGCGGAACGTCCCTGGCCGGGGTCCGGACGGTACGCGGCGAGGGAGACGCTGCCGCTGTAGTCGGCGGTCTCCGGCAGGGCACTGAAATGATCTACGGCGATCCCAATCGGACTCCCTATCGGACCGCGATCGGTGATCGGCTCGCGGTGGCCGTTGTCGAAGAGGCACCGGTGACGATCGAACTGGAGACACCTGCCACTCCCATCGCCCGCCGCGGCGTGCTGGAACTGAAGGTGAAGGTGCAGCGGGCCGCAGACTTCAACGGCAAGGTGCGGCTCGAGTTGCCATTTAAGCCTCCGGGCATCGGTGCCTCGGTGGTGGAGGTGAAGGAAGGGCAGACGGAGGTGAGCCTGCCACTCAATGCGGCGGCCGATGCGCCCATTCAAGAGGGGCAGATCGCGGTGGCGGCCAGTCTCGTGCCGGCTGGAGGCGACAAGAAGGATCAGAAGCAGGCCCGCCGGGCGGGCCGCGGCAGTTGGATCGCGAGCCGGCCGGTGACGCTCGCCGTGGTCGAACCGCTTGTCGAATTGGCTGCCGACAAGGCGGTGGTCGAACAAGGAGCCGAAACAACACTCGTATTCAAGGCGACCAAGCCGGCCAGCTTCACGGGGACGGCGAAGGTCCGGCTGATGGGCCTTCCAGTGAAGACGGAGGCGCCGGAAGTGGAGCTGGTTCCTGGCAAGGAGTCGATCGAGTTTCCCGTGAAGGTGGCGGCAGATGCCCCGGCAGGGAAGCACGACAACATCTTCTGTCGGATTGAAGTGCCGCAGGGCGAGTCGCTCATGATCCACCAGACTCCGGCGACGTCGCTGCGAATCGACAGGCCGTTGCCCCCCGAGAAGAAGAAGGAGGGAGGCTCATGACCAAGGTGGCACGTCTCGCATGCGGCTGCGTCGTACTGGCGATCTGCCTGAGTGCGGAAGCGAAGGGCGACGACATCGTCTCCATCGAGGTCTTCCCTCCGCGGGCCCAACTCGATTCCTCCCGCGACCGCCAGCGGCTCATCGTGCAGGCCCTCCATGCCGACGGACGCACCGAGAATGTGACGTCGGCGGTGACGGTCACGGTCAGCAATCCCGCCCTCGCGGCGATCGAACGGCCGGAGAACCAGATCGTGCTGCGGCCGCAGGCCGATGGCGAAGCCTCGATTCGCATCGAGCACGCCGGCCATTCGAAAGAGATTCCGCTCAAGGTGGTTTCCGCGACATCTGAGCCGCCGCTTTCCTTTCGGCTCGATGTGATGCCCGTCTTCGCCCGTGCCGGCTGCAATATGGGAAGTTGCCACGGTGCGGCACGCGGGAAGGATGGTTTCCGACTGTCGCTCTTCGGTTTTGATCCCGCTGGCGACTATCAGCGGATTACCCGGGAATTTCCTGGACGTCGCATCGACCCGGGTGATCCTGCCGGCAGCCTGCTGGTGCAGAAGGCGATCGGCGGTGTGCCGCATACCGGAGGCAAACGTTTCGAACTCGACAGCGACTTGGCCGACCGGCTTGTTCGCTGGATTGCGGCCGGCGCTACCGACGACCCGGGGCCGGTCGCCCAGCTCGTTGGCCTTGATCTCTATCCTCCGACAGCCTTGATCGCGGGGGAGGGCGTGGCCCAGCCCTTTGTCGCCGTGGCCCGGTTTGCCGACGGCACCGACCGCGACGTGACCGACCTCTGCTGGTACGGGTCCAATAACGACCCGACGGCAAAGGTTTCGCCCGCCGGAATGGTCACCAGCGGCAACCGCGGTGAAGCGTTCATCATGGCTCGCTATGACACGATCACCGTGGGCCGTCCGGTCGTCGTGGTGCCGAAGGATTTGTCGTTCACATTTCCGCCCCAGGAGAGCCCCACCTGGATCGATGAACTCGTCAACGCAAAGCTTGCCGCGTTGCGAATCGCTCCCAGTGCTGTCTGCGATGACGAAACCTTCCTGCGGAGGGTCACGCTCGATCTGATCGGCCTCGTGCCCACGCCCGAGGAGCGGGCTGCCTTCCTTACCGACACGGCTTCCGACAAGCGGGCTCGCGTGGTCGATGAGCTGATGAAGCGGAAGGAATTCGTCGAACTCTGGGTGATGAAGTGGGCCGAGATCCTGCAGATCCGCTCCCAAGGCAACGATGTGAGCCCCAAGGGGGCGATCCTCTATCACCAGTGGCTGGATCAGCGGATCGCCGCCAACGAGCCGGTCGACCGGATGGTTCGTGACCTCATCACGGCCAGCGGTGGCACGTTCGAGAATCCGCCCTCCAATTATTTCCAGTTGGAACGCGACACGCTGAAGCTCGCGGAGAACGTAGCTCAGGCGTTCCTCGGCATGCGAATCCAGTGCGCTCAGTGCCACAACCATCCGTTCGACCGCTGGACGATGGACGACTACTACGGCTTTGCGGCCTTCTTCAAACAGATCGCCCGCAAGCGGGCCGCCGACCCGCGGGAAACGATCGTCTTCGACTCGGGGGCTGGCGACATGAAGCATCCGGTCGGTGGGGCGACCGTGGCGCCCAAGTTCCTTGGCGGTGAGACGCCCAAGGTGAGCACCGACGAGCGACGCAAGTCGCTCGCTGCCTGGATGACCTCGCCCGACAATCCGTACTTCGCCAAGCACGTTGCCAACATCGCCTGGACCCACTTTTTTGGCCGCGGGATCGTACACGAGCCCGACGATGCCCGGGTGAGCAACCCTCCCTCGAACGGCCCGCTTCTCGCCGAACTCGGCCGGCGGCTCGCCGCCTCGGGCTGGGATTTCCGGGGCCTCGTCCGCGACATTGTGACGTCTCAGACCTACCAGCGGTCGTGTGCGGTGAACGACACCAACAAGCTTGATGACACGAATTTTTCCCACGCCGCCGTGCGTCGGATCCGGGCCGAGGTGCTGCTTGACGTGTTGGCGCAGGTGACCGACACGAAGAACAAGTTTCCCGGTCTGCCGCTCGGGGCACGGGCCGTGCAGGTTGCTGACGGACGGACGACCAACTATTTCTTGACGACCTTTGGTCGGGCGACCCGCGAGGACGTCTGCAGCTGC
>CAMCYH010000209.1 GCA_945883745.1 Candidatus Kuenenia stuttgartensis | reverse complement strand
TCGAGCGGATGGGCGAGCGGTTCGACGCTCGCGGTGTCGAGGTGCTCGAGTTGCGACACGAATCCCACGATCGAGCCAAGCTGACTCGTCATGCGATCGAGTTCGTCGTCGGAGAGCGCGAGCCGAGCCAGCGACGCAACCTTCGCGACTTCCTGGCGGGAGATCGACATGAGAATCCTGTAACGCTGCCGGCGGCCACCGTGATGCCCCGACAGGCTGCGAACGAGACCGAATTAGGGACGGGCACGCGGGCCCGATGGCACAGCTTCCTCTGCCACGGGCTTGGCCTTCTCGACATTGGGCAGCCGAAACGGCTGCTGGTGCACCAGTTTCGTCACCTTTCCGCTCTTGATGCACTGGGTGCAGACGAGCACGGTTGTGTTGGTGCCCCGGCCTACCGTCACACGCAGCCGCTGTAGATTCGGCTTGAACTTGCGACGGGAGATGCCGGTGACCTTCGTACCGACGCCGCCGAGATACTTGGCCTTACCACGGGTGGTGACCGAGTTTCCCATCGAGAAACCCTTGTTGCAGATCTCACAGCAGCGTGCCACGGGACTGTCTTTCCGATGTTGGGAGGAACAAAGCCAAAAGTGCGTAAAAACGGCGAGAGCCGGAACGGGAAAGAATAGTGTTTTCCCCGGTTTCTGCAAGCCGAGCGGGTCGCAGCGGGCTTTTCAGCTTGAGGCGGCCAGCAGCTGCAGCGCCGCCTCGTGAACGAGGCCGTTGGTGGCGATGCCATCGCCCGAATCAATGCGGGGGCGGCCCTGCCAATCGGTGAACCGGCCACCAGCCTCCGTGATCACGGTCTCGACGGCCGCGGCATCCCATTCGTTGAGGAGCGGATCGGCCATCACCTCGGCCCGCCCCGTGGCGACGAGCAAGTAGCCGTAGCCATCGCCCCAGGATCGTACCAGGCCACAGGCCGCCTCGAGTCGCTGCCGTGCAGCTTCACCCGCAGCGGGGTCATGCCGCCTGGCGAACGAGGTGAAATCACTCGAGCACAGCAGGGAGGCATCGAGTGTGGTCCGGGACGAAACGCGGGCGGGCTCTGGCCTGCCCTTGCCGCGGACATGCCAGGCACCGCCGCCGGCAGCCGCATAGGCGACCTCGTCAAGAGCGGGAACAGCGATGACGCCCAGCACCCCCCTGCCCTCGCGGCGGCAGCCGATGAGCGTCGCATAGAGCGGCACCCCGCGCATAAACGATTTTGTGCCGTCGATCGGGTCAACGACCCACTCGTAGCCCGACGTGCCCGATGTGCGGCCCGACTCCTCGCCCAAAAACGAGTCGCTCGGAAATGCACCGAGGAGACGCTCACGGAGAATTGCCTCGGTGGCGAGGTCGGCCTGGGTGACTGGCGAGCGGTCCTGCTTCTCGGTCACTGTCAAGTCGGCCGACGTAAACCAGCGGAGCGTCTCCGCCGCGGCCGGTTGCAAGGCCTCGAGCGCCGCCGCGAGGCGGGCGGCGACGTCAGAGTGAGGTGATGCGGTCATGACGGGGGCTGGCTCTCTGAAGGCATGCGGAGCGAGACGAGCATCAGCAGTGCGGCGCCGATCACCAGCCACGTGTCGGCGAGGTTGAAGATCGGCCAATCGATGATTCCGGGAAGTTCGCAGTGGATCCAGTCGCGAACGGCAAGCACGGGCTTGCCGACACGCTCGAGCGGGGCGTGCCACTCGAGACCCGGGAGCCCAAGGCGGTCGTACAGGTTCCCGATGATGCCTCCCGTCACGAGGGCCAGAGCCAGCACGAGCCAGCGATCATCGCGGGTGGCCGGTCTCCACATCACGACCACGATGCCGGCGATCGCAGCCACCGATACCGCGGCGAAGAAAAGCCCCATTCCCTGCCCAATGCCGAAGAGTGCGCCCTCGTTGAGGTTGGTTTCGAGCGTGAGCATCCCGGGCACAATGACAATGCCTGGTCGCTGCCCGGGCATCCCGAGGCGGGCGAAGAGAAATGATTTTGTGACCAGATCAATCGCTGCTGCCGCCACCGCGATACCGGTGAAGAGCAGCCAGCCGGTCGCGTTGTTCAAGCCTGTGGCCTTCCGTGCCATGAGGGGCGTGCAGGCTGCGTCAGCGGGGCTGCCGCGGACGGCCAGTGTCGCCATTCTCCAGTTTTTCCGCGCAGCGGATGCAGGTGGCCGCGTATGGCAGGGCCTCGAGCCGTTTCTTGGCGATCACGCCCCCACACTCTTCACAGATGCCAAACTTCTTGCTGCGGATTCGCTCGAGCGCCTGCTCGACCAGTTCAAGCGTTTCCTCCTCGCTGGCCATGAGGGAGAGCGTAAACTCCTGCTCGTAGGCATCCGTGCCGAGGTCGGCCATGTGGATCGGCATCGTGGATAGGTCGCCGCTCGCCTCGGCCCGTGTCTTCCGCAGGGCCTCGTCGGCCATCATCGTCACATCGCCTCGGAGTCGCGACCGCAGTTGCTCCAGCGAGGCCTTGAAAGCCCGGAGTTCCGTTGCTTTGATCATGGTGGGTATCCGCCCAAAAAGAAGGTCCGCCAGAGGAAACCACGCGGCCTTTCGGCCGCCACCGAAGAGCCCCTCACTGTAATTCTTGGCGGAATGACTGTCAAACTGGCAGTCTTGACTCAGGTTTTCTCATTCCGATGCCGAAAAATCTGATGGATCTCGGCGGTGGAGCCTGCTTGCTGGCTTCTCCTTTCTGACCTACCTTTGGAGCGGTTCGCAGGCTCGCCACCCGGCACCGGCCCCTTGAGAGGCCGCCGCGACACGGGGCCTCTTTTACAGGAGCGTTTTCGTGGCCGTCGCTGCCCGTACCGACCTTGCGTTTCAGCAGTGCATCTCGCCCGCCTGCGCCGCGACGTATTCGGTGGATGAGGTCCTTACCAGCTGCCCTGCGTGTGGCAGCCTCCTCGATGTCGAATACGACTGGGATCGCCTCCGGCCCCCGACGTCGTTCGAAGTGTTTGAGCGGAAGTGGATGCGCCGCAGCGACCCGCTGGCCTACAGCGGCGTCTGGCGGTTTCATGAGATGCTCCCCTTCGCTCCGCGAGAGAGCGTGGTGACGATCGGCGAGGGGCAGACGCTCCTTTCCGCCTCCGATGGCGTCGGCGGCTACATCGGCATGAAGCCGGGCCGCCTTTTCCTGGAGTATGAGGGGCTCAATCCTTCTGGATCGTTCAAGGACAACGGCATGTCGGCGGCCTTCACGCACGCCCGCATGATCGGCGCCCGTCGCGCCGCCTGCGCCTCCAC
>CAMCYH010000208.1 GCA_945883745.1 Candidatus Kuenenia stuttgartensis | reverse complement strand
ATCAGGTCAGTCATATCTGGAATCGGGTTCTCCACGATGCCGGCCGCGGCTGACTTCCCTCCCCTTCGTCTTCCCTCCTCCCCGCACCCGATCCCGGCGTGATGTCCGCGCTGCGGTCGGCTTCCGCAAGGTGTGCCATGCCCGCGTCTGACCCTCCACCCCCCGACGACCTCGATCAGGAGCCAATGTCTCTTGCGGAGGAGATCGCCGCCGAGGTCAAGGAAGGCGTCGACGTGACCGACCACTACGAGTCGCTCAAAAAGGGCGATACCTACATCACCGAGCTCCAGAAGATGACGATGCCAGAGCTCATCGAGCTGGCACGCAAGGAGAACATCGGCGATATCACGGGTGCCAAGCGGCATGACATCGTCTTCCGAATTCTCAAGGAGCGGGTGAAGCTCAATGGGCTGATGTTCGGCGAAGGGACGCTGGAGATCCTGCCCGACGGGTTTGGGTTCCTGCGGAGCCCTGACTACCACTACCTTTCGTGCCCCGACGACATCTATGTGTCGCCGAGCCAGATCCGTCGCTTCGGCCTCCGCAACGGCATGAGCGTGGCCGGGCAGATCCGGCCGCCGAAGGAGACGGAGCGGTACTTTGCCCTGCTGCGTGTGGAGGCGATCAATGGAGAGGATCCGGCCAAGCTCTCCACGCGGGTCTTCTTCGATGAGCTTACGCCGTTGCATCCCGACGAGCGGATCGTGATGGAGACGACGGCCGAAGAGATCGCGACGCGGGTCATCGACCTGGTCGTGCCGATCGGCTTCGGGCAACGTGGCCTGATCGTGAGCCCGCCGCGGGCCGGCAAGACGATCCTGCTGCAGAAGATGGCCAAGGCTGTGCTTGCCAACTACCCCGAGGCATACGTTTTCATGCTCCTCATCGACGAGCGTCCGGAGGAGGTGACCGATATGGAACGGCAGGTCAAGGGGCCGTCCTGCGAGGTCATCAGTTCGACCTTCGATGAAAATGCCAGCCGGCACGTGCAGGTGGCCGAAATGGTGCAGGAGAAGGCGAAGCGGCTCGTCGAGTATGGCCGCGATGTGGTGATATTTCTCGACTCGATCACGCGGCTGGCGCGGGCCTGGAATTCAGAGGTGCCCAACTCCGGCAAGATTCTTTCCGGCGGCGTCGACTCCAACGCCCTGCAGCGGCCGAAGCGGTTTTTCGGCAGTGCCCGCAAGGTTGAGGAGGGCGGGTCGCTCACGATCATCGCCACGGCGCTGGTCGATACGGGCAGCAAGATGGACGATGTGATCTTCGAGGAGTTCAAGGGGACGGGTAACAACGAAATCATGCTCGACCGTCGACTGGTCGACAAACGCGTCTACCCGGCCATCGATATCAATCGTTCAGGCACCCGCCGCGAGGAGATGCTGCTCGAGCCCGATGAATACAAGCGGGTGACCGTGCTGCGGCGGGCCTTGAGCGACAAGAACCCCGTTGACGCGATGGAACTGCTGATCAACCGGCTGGCGAAGACTCCATCGAACCGTGAATTCCTCATGAGCCTGAAGGCCACCTGATGTCTCCCGCACACTCGACATTGACATCCGCGCATGAGGCTGCGACGGGCTCGGCACGCCTGCCTGACGGTGCCCGAGTCGCGTTCGCCGTTTCCCGGTACAACGAGTCGATCACCCGTCGGCTTCATGACGGTGCGGTGCATGCCTTCACAGCCGCCGGACTGCCCGCTGAGGCGATCGACGTGGCCTGGGTGCCCGGCGCGTTCGAGCTCACGCTGGCTGCCGACCGCCTGGCGGCCGGTGGCAGGTACGCGGCGGTGCTCTGTCTCGGCGCCATCATCAAGGGAGAGACCTCGCACGACCACCACATTGCCACGGCAGTGGCCGGTGGCATCGAACAGATCGGCCGGGCCCGCGGACTGCCGGTCCTCTTCGGCGTGCTCACCTGTGACACGCTCGCCCAGGCGATGGCACGGGCCGCGGGTGGACCCGGGGATGGTTTTGCCGGCAACAAGGGGGCGGAGTGTGCCGCCGCCGCCATCGAGATGATCATGCTCCTGCGTCGCCTGCCCCCTCTCGCTGAGTCACCATGAGCCTTCGTTCCCGCGCCCGTGAGATCGCCATGCAGGCCCTGTATCAGGTGGAGATCCAGCCCGCCGCGGACCCGGCAGGGCTCGAGCGGTTTCTAGTCGGTCGGCTGAGACAGCCGGTCTTGGTCCGCTTCGCGAAGGGGCTGGTCGACGGAGTGCGGAGCCACGTCAAAGAACTCGATGCGGCCCTCGATGCCCGCGCCGAGAACTGGCGGGTGGCACGGATGGCGGCCACCGACCGAACGATCCTCAGAATCGCCGTCTACGAGATGCTGCATACCGACACTCCTCCGGCAGTGGCAGTCGACGAGGCGATCGAGCTGGCCAAGCGGTATGGCAGTTCATCATCGGGCCGATTCGTGGCCGGCATCCTCGGGAGGCTGCTGGCCGACCGGGCAGCGGCCAGCTAACGCCAGCGAGGAACAGACGATCCATGGCGACCTTTTTTGAACGCCTCAAGGCGGGGCTCTCCAAGACGGCCCAAGTGTTGCAGACCGACGTTCGTGACCTCTTCAAGCGGGAGGGGCGGCTCGTCGACGAGGAGTTTCTCGAGGAGTTGCGGGGGGCGCTTGTCCGCACCGACATGGGGCCCGCGGCAGCCGAGGCGATCGTCAAGGACGTGCGGGAACGGCTGCGGGCCCGGGTGGTCGAGCCGGAGGTGGTGGTCGACTCGATCCGCCGCGAACTGCTCGGTCGGCTCGAATCGACAACGGCTCCAGTCGCCCTGGCGGCCGAGGGGCCGACGGTGATCCTTGTCACGGGCGTCAATGGCTCCGGTAAGACGACATCGATCGCGAAGCTCGCCCAACGGTTTACGAAGGACGGAAAACGCGTCGTGCTGGGGGCGGGTGATACATTTCGCGCCGCGGCAGTCGAGCAGTTGGCGATGTGGGCCGGACGGATCGGCGCTGAGATCATCCGCGGCGAGCCGGGAAGCGACCCGGCGAGCGTGGCGCATCGGGCCGTGGCCCGGGCGGTCGAGGGAGGCTTCGATGTATGCATCATCGATACCGCCGGCCGGCTCCAGACCCAGTCGAATCTGATGCAGGAGCTCGGCAAGATCCGCCGCGTGATCGCCAAGCAGATTCCCGATGCGCCGCACGAAACGCTCCTGGTGATCGATGCGACGGCGGGCCAGAACGCGCTTTCGCAGGCCAAGGGCTTCAAGGAGGC
>CAMCYH010000207.1 GCA_945883745.1 Candidatus Kuenenia stuttgartensis | reverse complement strand
TCCCGAGGCTTCGTGCGGAAAGGGAGTGGGCGATATAGGACTCGAACCTATGACCCCCAGCTTGTCGAGCTGGTGCTCTAACCAACTGAGCTAATCGCCCTTCGAATGCTCTGTTCAGAGTCTCGCGCGATGGCTGTCCGCAGTCAAGCGCTGGTTACCCGGCGCGGGGAAATGCCCTTGCCGGGGCTGCGCACCAAGGCATACTTTCGGATTTTCCCGCCTTCTTCTGGATCGAATCATGCCCACTGTCCTCCTGCCCGATGGCGTTGTTCGAGACTACTCCGCGCCAGCCCGCGTGGCCGATCTGCTCGCCGATCTCGCCGCCGCGGCCGAGCACGGGAAGCCCACGAAGAAGAATCGGCCGATCGCGGTGCTGCTCGATGGCAAGGCCGTGGGGCTCGACACGCCGCTGCCCGAGGCTGGTCAGGTGGTCCTCGAGCCCCTTGCCGCGGGCGACCCGCGGGCGCTGCCGGTGATGCGACACTCGGCGGCGCATGTCATGGCCCGCGCCGTGATGCGGCTCTTCAAGGATGTGGAACTGGCCTTCGGGCCCACCGTGGGCGAGGGCTTCTATTACGACATGCGGGCCGAGCGGCCGATTACCGATGAAGACCTGCCGGCGATCGAGGCCGAGATGAAGAAGATCATCAAGGAAGACGAGGCCTTCGAGCGTGTGGAGGTGCCCCGGGAGAAGGCAGTCGAGATCGTCCGCGGGCTCAATCAGCCGCTCAAGGCCGAGCACATCGAGACCGGGCTCGCCGAGCACGCCACGCTCTCCTTCTACCGGCAGGGAGAGTTTGTCGATCTCTGCCGCGGGCCGCACGTGCCGAGCCCCGGTTGCATCGGCGCCTTCAAGCTCACCAACATCGCCGGGGCCTACTGGAAGGGAGACGCTGCCAACGCCCAGCTCCAGCGGCTCTACGGCACCGCCTGGTTCTCCCAGGACGATCTCGATGCCCACCTGGCGGCGCTGGAAGAGGCCCGTAAGCGGGATCACCGCGTGCTCGGCAAGCAGCTCGATCTCTTTACCACCAGCCCGCTCGTCGGCTCGGGCCTCGTGCTCTGGATGCCGAAGGGGGCGACACTGCGGGCCACGCTCGAAGCCTTCGTCCGCGAAGAGCTTGCCGCCCGTGGCTACGAGCCGGTCTACACGCCCCACATCGGCAAGGTCGATCTCTACAAGATCTCAGGCCACTATCCCTACTACGCCGACAGCCAGTTCAAGCCGATCGTGATGCACGACGACGAGCAGTATCTCCTCAAGCCGATGAACTGCCCGCATCACACGATGATCTACAAGGCCCGGCCGCACAGCTACAAGGACCTGCCCCTGCGGCTGGCCGAGTTTGGCACAGTCTACCGCTATGAGCAGTCGGGCGAGCTCGGTGGCATGACGCGGGTCCGTGGCTTCACTCAGGACGACGCTCACATCTTCTGCATGCCCGAGCAGGTCGAGCAGGAGGTGGAAGGCTGCATCGACTTCACGCTGAAGGTGCTCGAGAGCCTCGCCTTCGACAACTTCCGCGTGCGGCTGGGCTTCCGCGATCCGAAAAGCGACAAGTATGTCGGCCCGCCGGAGCGGTGGGACGAAGCGGAGGCGGCAATCGAGCGGGTGGCCCGTCGGATGAACCTCCCTGGCTGCGAGCCGGAGCCCGGAGAAGCCGCCTTCTACGGGCCCAAGATCGACTTCGTTGTCAACGATTCACTCGGCCGCGAGTGGCAGCTCGGGACGGTGCAGCTCGACTACAACCTGCCGAGCAAGGAACGGTTCGATTTGGAATACATCGGTGCCGACAACGCCAAACACCAGCCGGTGATGATCCACCGGGCGCCCCTGGGAAGCATGGAGCGGTTCGTCGGCGTGCTCATCGAACACTTCGCCGGCGCGTTTCCGCTGTGGCTGGCCCCCGAGCAGGTGCGGGTGATCCCGGTGAGCGAGAAGAGCGAGGCCTACGCGAAGCAGGTGAAGGCGCGGCTGGAGGCTGCCGGCCTGCGGACGGGCGTCGATCTGGCCGCCGAAAAGCTCGGCGCCAAGATCCGCACCGCCCAGCTGGAGCTGATCCCGATGATGGTCGTCTGCGGTCCGCGGGACGAGGCGGCAGGAACGGTGAGCCTCCGCGACCGGATCGACGGCGATCTTGGTGCCATGAGCCTCGAGGCCGTGGTAGAGCGGCTGCGCGATGAGAATGCCCGCCGCGCGGTGCGGCACACGCCGAAGCCCCTGGCCTTGCCCGGCGGCGGTGCGGCCGACAGTGGCGACGAATACTGAACAGGCGGAACGACTAAAACCCTTTTGGAGATATGGAACGATGGCGGATGCGATCAATGGTGCCAATACGGCGTGGATGATCGTGGCGACGGCGCTGGTGCTCTTCATGACCCTGCCCGGGCTGGCGCTCTTTTATGGCGGCCTCGTGCGGTCGAAGAACGTGCTGTCGATCTTCGTGCAATGCTTCGCACTGGCCGGCGTGATGTCGCTCTTGTGGGTGCTCTACGGCTACAGCCTCGCCTTCGGCAATGGCGGACAGTGGCAGTGGGTGATCGGCAACCTCGACAAGGCCCTGCTCAAGGGCGTGACAGTCGCTTCCGTGAGTGGCACGATCCCAGAGTCACTCTTCCTCGCCTTCCAGATGACGTTTGCGATCATCACGCCGGCGCTCGTCGTGGGGGCATTCGCCGAACGGATGAAGTTCAAGAGCATGCTGCTGTTTTCCATCATCTGGTTTACGCTCTCCTACCTGCCGATCTGCCACATGGCTTGGGCGGGCGAAGGAGCGCTCTTTCACAGCTGGGGTGTGCTCGACTTCGCCGGAGGCACGGTGGTGCATGTCAACGCGGGGATCGCGGGCCTCGTGACCTGTCTCATGATCGGCCGCCGCAGCGGCTATCCTCGCGAGGTGATGCGACCGCACAACCTCCCCTTCGCCGTGATGGGAGCGGGCATGCTGTGGGTCGGCTGGTTCGGGTTCAATGCCGGCAGTGAATTGGCCGCCGACGGCACGGCCGCCATGGCGCTTTTGGTCACGCACCTCGCAGCGGCCACAGCCGCGGTGGTCTGGATGCTGATCGAGATGTGGGCCCATGGCAAGGCATCGGCGCTTGGCATCGCCACCGGCGCAGTCGCCGGGCTCGTGGCGATCACACCGGCCAGCGGCACGGCCGGCCCGCTCGGAGCGATCGTGATCGGCGCCGCCTCGGCGGTGGCTGGCTACTACTTCGCGACGAAGGTGAAGCACCGCTTCGGCTACGACGACAGCCTCGATGTCTTCGGCGTACACGGGGTCGGCGGCATCGTGGGGGCACTCCTCAC
>CAMCYH010000206.1 GCA_945883745.1 Candidatus Kuenenia stuttgartensis | reverse complement strand
CTTCTTCCCATGCGTGCTCGAGGGCGGTGTCAGCGCGACATCCGACTGGGATGCCGTTCGCAACACGAGGTGGGCCCGTGCTCGCTACACCGGCCGCTCGTCCTCCGGGAGCGGTTCGATCTGCGGCATGCCGCCATGACTCCTGTTCGAGACGCGATAGTACTCCCAGCAAGACTGGTGATGCGTGTCGAAGCCGACAAAGATTCCGATTGCGCTGACGCCTTCTGCGATCGCCTCGCGAACGAGAAGGGAGAGAGCCTCTGTCGGGCTTGGATCATGAGCGGCATTCAGAGAATTTTGTCTGGGCCGAATGCCCTGATGCCATAGCCCTGAAGTCTGGCAATAAAATAAGGCTTCGCGATGGGTGCGAAAAAGTGGCAAAAACTGGAACGGATCGCCTGTCGTCTGCCTCTGATCCCCGATTATCTGCGGGTGGCCGGATCGAACAATATGCCATTCAGCGGCAGTCATAAGAAATGCTCCGTCAGGACATTTCTGTCCCAACCCAGCATAGTAGGCAGGCGTCGACGTGGAGCAACCGAGCATGCCAGCCGTCGTGGTGGCGTCACGCGGGCGGCAGCCCCCTATGATGCCGAGGGAGATTCCGCGGTGCACTCGCCCCATTTCCGTACTCTTTTCCGATAATCATTTTCATGAGTGAGGCAATCAGTCCGGCCACCGTTTCCAGCCACGTGGTCGGCGTGACGGGGGCGACCGGCTACGTCGGTGGTCGCCTTGTGCCCGCTCTTCTCGAGGCGGGATACCACGTTCGCTGTCTCGTGCGGGAGCCGAGGAAACTCGACGCCCGACCGTGGCGGCACCACCCGCACGTCGAGGTGATTGCCGTTGATATCGTCGACTCCGCGGCGGTCGCCACGGCCCTTCGGGGCTGCCGGGCGGCCTACTACCTCGTGCACTCGATGGCGGCTACCGGGGGCGCCTATGCGGATCACGACAGGGTGCTCGCCGCCAGTTTCGCGCAGGCTGCGCGAGATGCCGGTCTACCGCGGATCATCTATCTCGGTGGCCTTGGGGAGATGGGGCCAGACCTCAGCGAGCACCTCCGTTCGCGCCGGCAGGTTGAAGAAGAACTTGCTTCCTGCGGCGTGCCGGTGACAACCTTTCGAGCGGCGATGATCATCGGCTCCGGCTCGGCGTCGTATGAGATTCTTCGCTATCTCGTCGAGCGTCTGCCAGTCATGGTGACGCCCAAATGGGTGACAACCGAGAGCCAGCCGGTGGCGATCGCCGACGTATTGCACTGGCTCGTCCGATGCCTCGAGGTGCCCGAGACCGCTGGCAAGACACTGGAGATCGGCGGCCCCGACGTCATGCCCTACTCTGAACTGATGCGGGTGATGGCCGAAGAACTCGGTCTCCGCCGGCGCATCATTCTGCCGGTGCCTGTACTCACGCCGCGGCTGAGTTCACTGTGGATCAATTTGGTCACCCCGGTCTCCTATCGGATCGCGCGGCCGCTGGCAGAGGGTCTTAAAAATCGCGTGGTCGTCACCGATGACACCACCCAACGGCTGATGCCGCACCATGCTCTGGGCGTTCGCGAGGCAATCCACCGGGCGAAGGTGAAGATCGACCAGCACGCAGTGGAGACCCACTGGAGCGTGGCGGGGCCCGTGCCGGGAGACCCCATCTGGGCAGGTGGCACCGTCTTCACCGACAAGCGTGTGGTGGACATCGCCGCGGATCCGAAGAGTGTCTACGCGGCAGTCTGCCGGATCGGAGGGGGGAATGGCTGGTACGCCGGCGATGTGCTGTGGCAGGTGCGCGGCTGGCTCGACAAGTTTGTGGGCGGGCCAGGGCTCCGCCGGGGGCGGCGGCATCCGGAGATGGTGGAGTTTGGTGAGGCGCTCGACTTCTGGCGGGTGGTGGGCATCGATCGTGACAAGTCACTTTCGCTCCGGGCGGAGATGAAACTGCCGGGCGAGGCGCAACTCGACTTCGCGATCGAGGAGATCGACGCCCAGGCGAAGCCACCGCTGACCCGGCTGGTCATGACGGCCCGCTTTCGTCCTCGTGGACTGTTGGGCATTCTCTACTGGTATGCCGTCGTGCCGTTACACGAATTCGTCTTCGGCGGCATGCTCCGCGGAATCCAGAAGACTGCCGAGGCAATGAACTGCTCCACCGTGACTGGCGGCGTCGAGCCTCCTTCGCAGCAATATGCTCCCGGCTACGGCCGCGCCCGCCTCTGGCTCGGGATGAGCGCGGTGGGCACGATGGTGGTGCTGGCGACCGTGGGCCTCGCGCTCGGACTGCCGCGCCGACTCCTGCCCTCGTCAGACAACCTCGGAGGAGAGGTGATGGGGCTGGCCGGCTTCGTGCTGGCATACGCAGCGCTGCACATTCCGTTTGATCTCTTCGGCGGTTACCTGCTGCCGAAGTGGTACGGGCGGCGGTATCCGTCGATGCGGCTGTTCCTGGTAAGGCTCGCACGGGGAGGAGGGGTTCACTCCGCCCTCTTGTTCATTTCGGCGGTTGTGCTGCTCATCGCGGGCAGAGCTGCAGGAGTGCTGGGGGTGATCAGCGCAGGTGTGGCGATCGTACTCACGTTGCTCTGGGCGCGGATTGCTTTGGCGACCGCGATGGCACGGCTCGACATCACGCCAAGTTTGCCACGAGCCGACGACCAACGTCTCCGGGACAACGAGCCACATTCGACGATGCTGCCGACCTTCATGGGCGAATCGGATGATGAGGGTTTCACTGGCGCTGTCGTGGGTGTGCTGCATCCGCGAATGCAACTGCTGCCAATGCGGTGGCGTGAGTCGCTCGATCCCGAGGCTTTCGCCGTAGCGCTGCGGCGGCGACAGATGGCGGTACAGACCGGGGAGTGGTGGAGAGGACGGATGTTGGCCTTAGGCTTTACGATCCTCGGCATCGTCTTGGCGGCAGCAATCGTTGGAGATCGCCGGCTGGCCACGGCCGAGGGAATCGTGAGCTACAGCCTCGTCTTCACACTGTGGTCGTTTCTGGGCCTGCTCACGCTTCCCACGCCCAGCCGCCGTGGTGTGGCGGAGGTGGACCAGAACCTGTTGGCGGCCGGCTGCAGTTACGAAGCGATGGCGAGGACGATCGAGATGCTCGACGACCTCCAAGATCGTGAGCGGCAGAGAGGGCCTTTTATCGAGGTGATCTTCCATCCGGTGCCGAGCGTCCAGTCACGGCTCCGCGGCCCCCGTGCCGCCGGTGTGAAGGGCTACTGGGATGCCGCTCGTTCCGCTGTGTACATGAGCATTGCCGGCATCGGACTCTTGGGCCGGGCTGTTCATTGCAACTGCGGCCGCCCGTCGCTGTGGGTCTTTCTGCCGATTGACTGAATCGCGGGACCGTCGCGAACGACGCGGAGAATCAGTACCCCCGACAGGGATCGAACAAACGCAGTCTTGCCCGAGAAAAACCTAA
>CAMCYH010000205.1 GCA_945883745.1 Candidatus Kuenenia stuttgartensis | reverse complement strand
ATCGCTGCCTACGGCTTCAACGAGTCGTTCGCCGGCGCGGCAGGCGTGCCCGAGTTCCGCACGAAGCTGGCCGTATTTCTCGCGGGCCTCCAGGCGAAGGCCTTCAACGGATCCTCGGCCCCGCGGATCGTGCTCGTCTCGCCGATCGCCAATGAAAACGTGCCGGGAGTCGCCGCGGCCGATCTGAACAACACCACCATCCGCATGTACACGGAGGCCATGCGGGAGGTGGCTCATGCCCATGGTGTCGGCTTCGTCGATCTCTTCGAACCGACGCTCTCCCCTCTGGCCGATCCCGCCACGACGCTCACGATCAACGGCTGCCATCTCACAAAGAAAGGCTACGACCTGATCGCCGAGGCATTCTTCCGCGGCTGCTTCCAGTCGCCGCCCCCCGTCGTCGAGGAGCGGCTGCGACTGGCGGCGATCGATCTCGATCTGCAGTTCTTCCGCCGCTACCGGCCCCTCAACACGTTCTATTACACCGGGGGCCGCAACAAGGAATACGGCTACCTCGATTTCCTCCCGGCGCTCCGCAACTTCGACATCATGTGCGGCAATCGTGATCGGCGAATGTGGGACATCGCCCATGGCCGGTCAGTCCCAGAGACGATCGACGACTCGAATCTGCCGGAGATGCCGCCGGTCAACGAGACCCGCGGCGCCAACGAATGGCTGTCCGCCGCCGAGGAACAAAAGGCATTCAAAGTAGACCCGCGGTTTGAGGTCAATCTCTTCGCGGGCGAAGAACAGTTTCCCGAGATTGCCAACCCGATCCAGTGCCGCTGGGACGCGCGCGGAAGAATGTGGGTGAGCACGTCGCAGGCCTATCCGCACGTCTACCCGGGCATGGCGTCACGAGACCGGCTCGTGATCCTCGAAGATACCGACGGCGACGGCCGGGCCGATACGTCGAAGGTCTTTGCCGACAACCTCCACCTGCCGCTCTCCTTCGAGTTTGGTGACGGCGGCGTGTATGTCTCCGAGCAGCCGTATCTCACGTTTCTGAAAGACACCGACGGCGACGACCGTGCCGACACCCACGACGTGATCCTCTCCGGCTTCGGCACGGAAGACTCGCACCACTCGCTGCACGACTTCATCTGGTCGCCTGACGGCGGCCTCCTCTTTCGGGAAAGCGTGTTTCACCACTCGCAGGTCGAGACCCCTTACGGGCCGGTCCGTCAGCAAAACAGCGGCTGGTTTCGCTATGAGCCGCACTCGTTTCGGCTGACGTGCTTCGGCACCTATCCGAGCACCAATCCGTGGGGCGTGGCCTACGACCCGTGGGGCAACCACGTGGCTAGCCACCCGATCTTCGCCGAGGCCTTTCATTCTCTCGATCCGCCCTACCCGCAGCAGCACCAGCCGCCCCGCGGTCTGCAGGCCTATTCGGGCACCTGCGGCCAAGCCTTCGTCGATGCACCCGCCTTTCCCCTCGCGATGCAGGGGGGCTTCATCAAGGCCCGCTACAAGCCAACCAACCGCATCGAGATCCATACGTGGCTCGAAACCGACTCCGGCTACAACGAGCAGTATGTCGGTGACCTGCTCTTCTCCACCAACCTGAGCTTCATCCCGGTCGACTGCCACTTCGGCCCGCGGGGCGACCTGTTCGTGGTCGACTGGTACAACCCGGTGAAGGGCCATGCGCAGTACTCGCTCCGCGACACCCGCCGCGACCGCGAGTCGGGCCGCATCTGGCGGATTGTGCCGAAGGGGCACGCGACTGTCGCGATGCCAGAAATTGCCGGGGCGAGCGAAGCCGAGCTGGCCGCCCTCCTCGGCCATGCCGAATTTCGCGCCCGCTACCTCGCCACGCGCGAACTCACCCTTCGCGATCGTCAGGCCGCGGTCGCGGCCGTCGAGGCGTGGGCCACGGGGCTCGACCCAGCCGACTCCCGCCATCTGCGAAACAAGGCCGAGGCCATGTGGGCGCTGTCCACGCTTGGCGAGCCGCGGCCTGCCCTCCTGCTCGACCTAGCTAGCTCGGCCGACCATCACGCCCGTGCCGCGGCGATTCGCCAGCTGCGGTTCTGGCACGATGCGATGCCTGATCATGACGAGCTCCTGATGCGAGCGGCCACCGACACCTCGGGTCTTGTTCGCATGGAGGCGGCCATCACGGCCAGTTGGATCGGCACCCCCACGGCGGTCGACACGGTGCTCGAAATCTGCCGCCGTCCGCTGGCCGGCCATCTCGCCTACGCGGCGACCTGTGCGCTCGAATCGCACACGCTCCGCCGTCACTGGGAGAGCGATCCCGGCTCCCCAGTGCCCGCGATCCTCAAGCGTGCCCAGCGGAGCCTGCAGATCACCGAGCCCAAGCCGACCGCCGAGGAGCGGAAGTTTGACCAGCAGTCGGGCGTGAGCGAGGTGCGAATCTCCTGCGAGCCGGAGCGAATGCTCTTCACGACACGACAGTTTGCCGTGCTGCCGGGCCAGCCAGTGAAGCTCGTCTTCACCAATCCCGACGCCACCGACCACAACCTCGTGATCGTGCGGCCGGGAGCCCTCGCCGAGGTGGGCGTGGCGGCCAACGACATGGCCAAGGATCCGAAAAATGCGTCCGGCGACTTCATCCCTGAGTCAAAACGCGAACTGATCATCATGGCGACGCCGATGATCGGCCCCACCCGCAAGGCCCAGGCCCACGTGCTGCGGTTCACGGCCCCAACGGAGCCGGGGGTCTATCCCTATGTCTGCACGTTCCCCGGCCACTGGATCGTGATGAACGGGCAGATGGTGGTGGCCAAGGACGCGGCCGAGATCGAGGAACTGCTGGCCGCCTGTCGGCCCACGATCGTGAAGGCCTGGACACTCGACGACTTTCCCAGCGTGAGCACCTCCCGTGATGAGGCGGCTCTCACGCGGGGCATGCATGCCTTCGCCAAGGCGCAGTGCACGCAGTGCCACGTCGCCGGAGGCCACGGCGTGAACCTGGGGCCGAGCCTGGCCGAAAGCCTGAAGAAGTATCGCGGCCGCGACCTGCTCGAGCAGATGCTCGATCCGTCGAAGTCGATCCACGAAAAGTACCGCACCATGCAGTTTGTGCTCGACAGCGGCCGGGTGGTGTCGGGCGTGGTGCTCGAGGAGACACCCGACGCCTATCGCGTGGCAACCAACCTCCTCACGCCGAATCAGGTCATCGTGGTCAAGAAGAGCGAGATCGACGAGCAGGTGCCGGGCACGGTGTCGGCAATGCCGGCCGGTCTGCTGAACGTTCTCACACGCGACGAGATTGCAGACCTGCTCTCGTTTGTGGAGGCCGGCGACGACCTGCCCGCATCGCTCCGCCACGCCCCGCCCCATGGAAAAGGATCGAACTAAACCATGGAGGCAGCTCAGCGCTTTTTCGAGATCACCAACACCGTTGCCCTGCTGGCCTGGATCGTGCTGGTGCTTTTTCCCGGCCGAAGGGTCGTCTCGCATCTGCTCTGTGGGATCGTGGTGCCCGCTGCCCTGGCCGCCTCCTACGCGGCGGTGATCGGCTGGAAATT
>CAMCYH010000204.1 GCA_945883745.1 Candidatus Kuenenia stuttgartensis | reverse complement strand
TCGGGGGCGATCATGCCGGCTCGGGCTCCCGCCTCGATCGACATGTTGCAGACGGTCATCCGCTGCTCCATCGCGAGGCCGCGGATCACCGGGCCGGTGTACTCGATGACGAAGCCTGTGCCACCTTCGGTCGACAGCCTGCCGATCAGGGAGAGCACGAGGTCCTTGGCCGTGACGCCCGCCGGTAACACCCCATCGACACGTACCTCGAGTGACTTCGGCTTGGCCTGCCGCAGCGTCTGCGTGGCGAGCACATGCTCCACCTCGCTCGTGCCGATGCCGAAGGCGAGGGCTCCCAGGGCCCCGTGTGTGGCCGTATGGCTGTCGCCACAGACGATCGTCATGCCCGGCTGCGTGATGCCCAGTTCCGGTCCGATGACGTGGACGATGCCCTGGTCGGCGTCACCGAGATCGAAGAGTCGCACGCCAAACTCCCGGCAGTTGGCCCGGAGGGTGTCGATCTGCTGTTTCGAGACCGGGTCGGCGATCGGAAGCCGCCGATCGGTGGTGGGCACGTTATGGTCAGGCGTGGCGAAGGTCGCCTCGGGGCGGCGGACACGGCGGCCGGCGAGACGCAGCCCTTCGAAGGCCTGGGGGCTGGTGACCTCGTGAACGAGGTGCCGGTCGATGTAGAGCAACGGGGCTTCGCCTGTTGGCGAGCAGACGACATGGTTGCCCCAGATCTTGTCGAGCAGAGTACGAGCGATCATGGAAATGACTGGAAGAGGCGGACCGAGAAAACCGCTAGTTTACCAGAAAACATTGCAAAGGAAGCCGGTTCGGTGATGCTTATGCAGCCGACAGAAAATCGGATCCGCAGCTAGCCGCCAGGCGGGAGCTCCCACACGTAGCCGCCAGGCGTGAGCCGGGGGGATGACGCGGCGATCGATCCGACCGCAGCCCCTGGGCTTGCGGCCTACGCCGCGCGACCTACCCCGCGCGGCGCAGGACAGTGCGGGAGGCGAGTTCGTCGATCTTGGCCTTGGTGACGACCTGCCATGAGGTCGGGCGACCGTCGGCCGTTGCAGCCTCTGCCAGCACGAGTGAGGTTGGATTGATGATTCGCTGGATAAAAAACCAGCACCGCTCCATGTGCCGCTGATCGGTGACGGAATCGATCAGCACCAGATCGAAGGTCCCAATGTGGTTGCATAGCCGGGCGAGAGACGTGTCGGCATTGCCCGGCACCAACTGGGTGCTGGCGAGACGGTGAAGCCGCTGGTGGGCCTGCTTGAGCGTGGGGCCGGCCTGCTCAGAAGGCAGCCGGCCTTCGAACCGATCAAGCCCGACGAAGTGGATCGAACTGCCCGCCCCGGCCGCAGCGACCCGCAGCAGCCGTTCGGACCTGTCGAGGGATGCGATGCCGATCTGCAAAATGCGGGCCGGTTTCCTGGTGAGCACATGCCGATACAGCGGCCGGTCGGTCGCCGGCTTGGAAAACCGCGTCAGCCACAACCGGCGCCCAAACCCCATCCCAGCCATGGCACTGCCGCTCCCGCTTCAGTCAGGGCAGTGAGGGAGTGTTCCGACACCCCCTCGCGCCAGCCCGCCGGATGCTTTCGGCTTTCCGGCGGTCCTCGCTCAAGCACGATCCGGCACGGCGGCAGACCTTGCCAAAATGTCACCCGCCGATTTTTCGGAGGGCTTCGGCGGCGGCGGCGCGAACGGCTCGCACCGGGTCGTCTTCCTCGACGACTTCGAGAATCGGGATGGCTGTCTTGGCATGGGGGCCGATCTCGCCAAGCGCAACGGCCGCCTCGAGACGGGCCAGGTCGCTTTCGGCCTGCAGTGCCTTGCGGAGCCGTGGCATCGCCGTCTTGAAAAATTCCGTGTTGCCGGGCTCGATCTTGATGGCCGCCCAGACGGCGACCGTAGCCATCAGCTCATCTGCAGAATCCGACAGTTCACGGAGGGCGTTCATCGCCGGCGCCGCGTCGCTGCCAATCCGTCCCAGAGCGTAGGCTGCCGAATAGCGAGTGCCAGAATCCTCAGTTTCGTTGGTAAGAATTTTCTGAAGGGCAGGCACCGCGGCCGCCGCCCGTGGGCCGATGGCTGCCAACGCGATCGCCGCCTCACCGCGCACGAACCCTTCATCATCGGAAAGGGCATTCGTGATCTTATCCACGCCATCGGCTGCGTCCTCGCCGATGCTCGCGAGGATTTCCAAGGCTGCCTTCCGCAGGTCTGGATTGGCCAGTTGGCCGGTCAGCGGTTCGACAGCGTCTCGACCCAGGCGAATGAGGGCCGCCCCGCCACGCGTTCCAACCGAGGGATCGGGGTCGGAGAGCACACGAATAAAGTCAGCGGCAAGATCCCTCCGTTCTGCGGCATCGACCAGCGGGGCCAGATCTGAAAGGCCGGAAGTCGATGCAGCTCGGACCTTCGGCAGTTCGCTCGCCAGGCCGGCGCGGAGTCTTTCCAAGGCCCGTTCACGAATCTCCGCGTCATCCGGGTGGATCTTTGCCAAGGCCCAGGCTGCGACTTCGGCAAGAAAATCATCGGGATCATCGGCGGCCTTGTGAAGGACGGCGTCAGCGGCCTCGGCCCGCAGGCTGCCGAGGGCAAACACGGCGGCAAACCGCAGCGATCCGTCATCAGATGAAAGAGCCTCCATGAGCACCGGTGCCGCAGACGTGGCCGGCGGTCCGATGGCCGCCAGCGCCAGCATCGCCTGCATTCGTTCTTCGGGCTCACCGTCTTTGGCGAGCATCGTGAGCTGGTCGGTGGCGGGTGCCGCCTCGGTGCCAATTTCAGCGAGCGCCACGGCGGCCCAGTAACGGGCCCCGGGAACCTTCAGGGCCTCGATCAGCACCGGCACGGCCTCGTCACCCATGTCGGCGAGCGTGTGGAGCGCGGGGAGGATGACGGCCGGATCGCTGTCAGCCAGGACCTTCGCCAGAAGCCCTGCGAGCGTCTCGGAATCAGCGTGAAGGGTTTGAACGGCTCGTACCGCCGCGCGTCGGGCCCTTGCATCGGGATGCAACGTCGTTGCCACGAGCGGTGCGACGGCCGATTGGTAGAGCGCCGCATCCTGGTCCTGGGTGTCGGTCCGCTCGTCATCGGCATGGATATGACGGATCGCTGCGGCGGCCTGGGCCACCGTGATCGGATCTTCATCCTGCAGGAGTTTGATGAGCGTCGGGATGGCGGAGACCGCATCCTCGCCGATCAGGCCGATGGTGCGTGCGGCGTGCCACCGCACCCGCGGCTCGGGATCGCTGGTCATGGCGAGAATGTCCGGCAGGGCGACCTTCGCTTTGGAGCCAAAGGTGCCAATTTCGTCGAGGGTCAGCACCCGCGTGCGACTGTCATCAGTGCTGGTGAGTCTGGTACGCAGGTCGTCCAGCGATGTCGCCGCTGGATCCGTCGCAGCGGCTGCCGCGGTCGACTGCTCTGCCACAGGTTGCTCGGCTTGGGCTACCGGCTGTGCCTGGGGAACGGCCGGCCTCGCGGCCGGGCGAGACGGCTTCCCGCAACCGGCAGCCTGGCAGATGACGGCGGCAAGGCCCAGTCCAACCAACAGGGA
>CAMCYH010000203.1 GCA_945883745.1 Candidatus Kuenenia stuttgartensis | reverse complement strand
AACTAGTGTTTCTACGGAACTCGATAACGTGCCACACCCGCTTGATAACGTTCCACGGGCATTGCGTTGAACTGAACCCAAGTCTCACCCAGGCTTGCGGTTCGATCAACTTTGGCTTTCTGGCAGCCGGACGTTATCGGGTGATTCTCGCTGGATAACCATCCTCCGAATTGCCAAAGATCGATTCCACGGCGTCGAGCTAGCGTTCGTTCCTCATGGCACCGTGCGGGCAGACGTATGTGTTGCTACCGTCAGCTTTGCAATTGCTGCAAGCTAGTTTCACCACAACTACAACACACGACATCGACTGTCCCAACTACCATCCCTGGAGCGACCTCGCCCACTCCGGAAAAGCCCGTGTCGTTCGCATTTTTTGCGGGCGTAAAGGGCTTTCGTCGTTGACGGGGTTGGCCGCCGGGGCAAGTTGTCTCGACACCGGGGTGTCCGGGCCAGGTGCTTTATGATGGTTGCATGCCCCAGCGACCTTCTCGATACCGTTGCGATTCCGCGATCAGCACAGCCCTGATGGCGATCGTCTTGTCGCTCGTCATGATCGCCGACAGCCGTGGCGACGATTGGCCGGCGTTTCTTGGCCCACACGGGTCAGGTATTTCGGCCGAGACGGGATTGCTTGCCGAGTGGCCCGCCGCCGGGCCGGCTGTGCTCTGGAAGAAGCGGGTCGGCGAGGGCTATGCCGCGCCCGCCGTGCTGGGCGACCGGCTCGTCTTCTTTCACCGCGAGGGCGACGAGGAAGTAGTCGAGTGCCTCGCCGTGAAGACGGGCACGACGCTCTGGCGACACACAGACCCGACCGATTTCCTCGACCCCTACGGATACAACGGTGGCCCCCGCGCTGCCCCCGTGCTCACGACCGACCGCTGCGTGACGTTCGGTGCCGAAGGACGACTCACCTGTCTTGACCTCGCCACCGGAAAGCTGCACTGGCAACGGGAGACGGGCCGCGAGTTCGCCGTGCCGCCGGCTTTCTTCGGCGCCGGCGCCACGCCCCTGATCGACGGTGACCAGGTGATCGTCATGGTCGGTGGCCATCCGCGGTCGGGCGTCGTCGCCTTCGACCTCGCCACCGGCAAGACCCGCTGGCAGAGCATCGGATTTGATGACTTCCCCGACGCCCCCCTGCGGATTCAGCGGGATCGTCCTCCGGAAAAACTTGCCAGCTATGCCTCGCCGGCCGTGGCCACGATCCATGGCCAAAGGCATCTGCTCTGCTTCATGCGACCGGGGCTCGTCTCACTCGATCCAGCGACGGGACGAAAGCGTTTTGCATTCTGGTTTCGGTCGCCGCTGCACGATTCGGTCAATGCCGCCCAGCCGGTGGTCACCGGCAGCCGCATCTTTCTTTCCGCTGCCTACGACACGGGCGCGGCGATGCTGGAGGTCGCTCCCGACGGCGGCTCGGCGACAGTCGTCTGGCAGGATGAACTCGCCATGCAAAACCATTGGTCGACGACGATCGGCCGTGATGATGTGCTCTACGGCTTCAGTGGCCGCCACGAGCAAGGCTCCGACTTTCGCTGCGTGCGGGCTCGTGACGGCACGGTCGTATGGCGAACACCGGCTCGCGAAAGCCCGACGCCACGTGAGCCGTTCTACGGCCGCGGCTCCGCGATCTTTGCCGACGGCCGGCTCATCGTGCTGGGCGAACGGGGCACACTCGCCCTCGTGGAGGCCACGCCCGAGCGGTTTCGTGAGATCAGCCGCGCGACGTTTCCCGAGTTGGACCATCCCTGCTGGACCGCCCCGGTGCTCGCCGATCGGCGACTTTTCATCACCGGCTGCCGGGCCGTGGCAGGAGCCAGCCGCCGCGATCGCGAGGAGTATCATCTGATCTGTCTCGATCTGGCTGCCGAGTGACCGGCCGGCATCCTGAGCCGTACCATCTTTTTCCATGTCCCGTTTTCGCATCCCTCCTCCTCCTCCCGGCCTGCCGCGGCGATTCCGCCCCTGGTACATGGTGCTGGCGGCGATCGCCTCGGCCCTGGCCGCGGCTGTCTCGAGTTGCCCTCGGCACGACGCCGCGGGACGGCCGCTGTGGCGGGTCGAGATGGTCAACGATGGCGACACGGTGACCTGCATCGATGAGGTGGGGCGGACCGTGAAGATCCGTCTGCAGGGCATCGATGCACCAGAGTTCGACCAGCCTCACGGTCGCTCGGCCCGCAACGCTCTCGACCAGAAACTCGCTGCCCGCCGGGTGCGGGTGGCCGGGACCGCCCGCGACCAGCATGGCCGGCTGCTCGGCACACTCTGGCTGGACGACCGCAACCTCAATCGCGAACTCGTGGCCGAGGGTCATGCCTGGGTATTCGGGGGTTTCGCTCCCGACCCCGCCCTCATCGATGCCGAGGAGGAGGCTCGGCAGGCCCGCCGCGGCCTGTGGGCGATCGACCATCCGGTTTCCCCGGCGCAGTGGCGGCAGGAACATCCCCGCCAACGGTGACGAGGCCACGGCATAGGCTCCACTTTCGGCGCATGCGGCCGTTGTTTAGGGTGCAGTCCATGAGCGGCTCGCGGGAAATCGTCATCACTGGCATCGGTATCGTGAGCCCGATTGGAATCGGGAGCGAGCCGTTTTGGCAGTCGCTCGTGACCGGCAGCAGCGGTATCCGACCGGTCGATCTCTTCGACGCCAGCTCACTCCGGGTGAAGTTCGGCGGCCAGATTCCCGACTTCGACCCGAAGCTCTATGTGCGGCCCCGCAAGAGCCTGAAAGTGATGAGCCGTGAGATCCAACTCGGCTTCGCCGCCGCTGACCTTGCCATGAAGGATGCCGGCATCGTCGAAGGGAGCCTCGACCCGGAACGGTTTGGCGTGTCCTTCGGAAACGACATGATCTACGCCGACCTCGAGGATCTCGAAACGACCTACCGCCGGTCGCGTGTCGACGGGCAATTCGATTTCCAATCGTGGTCGGAGGCGATCCACGAGGAGGTGCATCCGCTCTGGCTGCTGAAGCATCTTCCCAACATGACCGCCTCCCATATCGCCATTGCCCACGATGCCCGCGGTCCCAACAACTCGATCGTGCTCGGTGACGTGTCGAGCCTGCTGGCACTGGCCGAGGCGGCCAGTGTGATCGAGCGGGGCTGGGCCGACATCATGCTCGTCGGCGGCACCGGCTGCCGGCTGCACCCGACGGCGCTGGTCGCCCGCGGTGACTCGCTCCTCTCGCACCGCGCAGACGATTGCGCCAAGGCCTGCCGACCGTTCGATCTCGATCGCGATGGGCTTGTCAACGGCGAGGGGGCCGGCACGATCGTGATCGAGTCGCGGGACCATGCCGAGCGACGCGGGGCCATGATTCGCGGCCGGCTGCTGGGCACCGCGGCCCGTTGCGAGCCGGCGACTCGGCAACGGAGGTTCACGGGCGAATCGTTGCGGCTCGCCCTGGAGGCGGTGCTCAGGGCTACGGGCCTCGAGCCGGCCGATGTGGGGCATGTCAATGCCCACGGCGCTGGCACGGTGGAGATGGATCGGGCTGAGGCAGCGGCGATCGCCGGCGTGCTGGGCGACACGCCGGTCACCGCGCCCAA
>CAMCYH010000202.1 GCA_945883745.1 Candidatus Kuenenia stuttgartensis | reverse complement strand
CAGCCCGGCAACTCGCGGCGGGCCACAAACTCGATCGCGGCAGCGACATTGCCCACCGACACGACCGACTTTCGCACCGTGCCGCTGCCGACAAGGCACGGCCGACCGGCAATCACCTGCCTCACGAACGCGGCAAGGTTGGCCTCGTTGCCAGGGCCGTAGATGGGCGCGGGGCGGAGGATCGTGGCCTGCCGCGCGGCAGCGGCTGCGGACCATTCCCGCACCGCCGCCTCCGCGCGGGCCTTCGACGCGCCATAGGGCCCGTCGGGGCTGGCGGCCTTGATCGAACTGACCAGCACGAATCGTCGTACGCCATTGCCGGCGGCCCAGTCGAGCCAGTCACGAGTGCCGGCGACGTTCACGGCCTCGAAGGCCTCGATGTCGGCGGCCGTCGGCCGCGGCACATGCTGCTTCACTTCCAGGTGGATCACCACGTCGCAGTCGCGGGCAGCGTCACGCAACACATCCCGCCGCGACGCACCTCTCCAGCCCATCGGCAGGTGGGCGGGCGGCGTCCGGCCGGTGGCGATACCGCCGTGGCCATGATCTGTCAGCCAGAGCAGCAGACGCCGGCCGACAAAACCGCTCGCTCCAGTGACCACGCATCGCATCGGGCTTTGTCACCCCGCCCGCAGCCCCTGCAGCCAGTCGGCATAGGCGGCAGTGATTTTCTCACGGTCAAACATCGTTTCGGCGAGGTGGCGGGCGGCCAGCCGACAGGTCGCCAACCGCGACCGATTCTCAGCCAGTGTGCGGATTGCGCGGGCGAGCGACGTGGGGTCGCCGGAAGCATACGGCAGCCCGGCCTCGGCTTCGTTGATGAGCCGCTCAAGTTCTCCCGATACACCGCTGACGAGGGCCAGGCCGGCGGCCGTGTAGTCAAAAGCCTCATTCGGGATGGCAGCCACCGACTCCGGCTTGGTCAGCACGAGCCCCACATCGCACCGCGCGAGCAGGTCGACATAGGCCGGCCGCTCGAGCAGACCGTTGACCACGATTCGGCAGGAGCCGTTGGCGGCAGCAGCGGCGTTGCGGAGGGCGGCCTCGTACTGTCCCTTGCCGGCGATGTGGATCGTGGCCTGGATGCCGGCTGCCGAAAGCTGCCGAATGGCGACGACGAGCGTATCGAGATCTTCATCGGAGCCGAGTTGGCCGGCATGCACGCAGGCCAATGGCTGGCTGGTCTCATCGGAAGCATGGTGCACAGGCTGCATACCCGCAGCCGGCGGCACATGATCGATGGAGCGTGGCGGCGGCGCAAACTGCTGCGGGTAGCCGCCGAGGGGCGCCACGTGCTTGGGCACGTCGGCTCGGGCGGCGATTGGCAGGGCGGCGATGCATTCTGATGAGGCGGCCGCGATGGCGTCGGCTGCGGTGAGGATGGCATCCCGTCGGCGATCCATGCCGCCAAGGAGCAGCCATCGCGTGAGAGGCCGGAGCGTCACCGGGCCAGGCACGTACGGCTTGAGCGACTCGGGCCAGACATTGCAGAGATCGACGACAAACTCGGCGTCGAGCCGGTTGGCGAGTCGCGCGGCCGCTTCCGCGCCGTCGAGCGGGGGCAGGCTGGCGAGGATGATGTCGGGTCGTGTCAGTTGGCCTGCGGCGATCGATTCGTTGGCGAGTCGCTCGAAGGTGCGGCCGAAGTCGCGATGGCTGGCGAAGCGGGCCAGCGACATGTCACGGTCATAGGGCCGCACGGCCACGAGCCGCACGGCGAAGCCCTCGTCTTCCGTCGCCCCCAGCGGAGCGGAGCGGATGGCCTTCCGGCGATGGCTCCATGTTGCCGACCACCAGGTGACGTTGTGGCCGCGGGAGGCGAGCAGGCGGGCGAGCGACCAGGATCGTTGCGGGGGGAGGTTTTCGCCCGGGATGTCATCGAGCGGGTTGACGATCCAGATGGAGAGGGGATGGTCCACGGGTTCGGGCTGACTCATGCGGGAACTGTAGCAGGTCATTTGCAGGAAACGCAGTCGCCCGCGTGACGGCCGTGGCTGCCGCGAGTTCGGCCGATCGACGCCCTCGGCACAACCGGCATGATCGGCCGGCTTGACCGCTGCGACCGCCCGCATGAGTCAGGGGTACCCTGCCGGGTGGTCGAGGGCGTATGCTCAAAGCGGTCGGCTCATGCTCGTGCCCCCGTAGCTCAGTGGATAGAGCGACGGTTTCCTAAACCGTAGGTCACAGGTTCGATCCCTGTCGGGGGTACTGAGTTTCCGCGTCCTTCACGACGTCAAGCGATTTTTCGCGGGCGTCGTGAAGGGTTGACGGCTCCTGAATACCGCTGAACGACGCTGAGCGCGCCGGAAAGCGCACTGATCTTCCGATGACCGCCGCCCAGTCCTCGGCCCGTACGGCGTGGTAGTGCCGTTGCCGCATGCGGGCCGTGTTGCCGACCCAGGCGTTGATCGCCTTTTCCGCGACGCCCTGCCGCTCAAGGTCGTCCGAGCAGCTGCCGCGCATGTTTACAAACAACTTTGGCCACGGCTTCACCCCGGCCTTCTCGATGATCCGCTTGGCCTGCGTGCCGAGGTTGGCACCGTGCCGGGCCCGCGGCACCACGTAGACGCTGCCAGGGTCCCGTTCACGGTACGCCCGCTCGAGGTGCGGCCTGAGCGCCGCGAAGATCGGCACCACCCGCCGACCGCGGCCCGGGTGGTGCTCCACCTTCTTCTCGTGGACCGTGAACCGGGAGTTCTCCCAGTCCACGTCCTCCCACTTCAGTTTTTCAGCTTCGCTGGGGAAGCGGATGCCGCCGTACCGGGGCAGCGCGAAGATGAGCCGCCAGTCGCCGTCGGAGCACGCCGCGATGACCCGCTCGATATCTTCAGCCGGCACGTAGTAGATCCGGTCGTCGTTGACCTGCGGGCCGCACGGTACCTCGGCGAACGGGTTCACCGCGATGAGCCGCCGGCGGACGGCAGCCTTAAGAAACTGTCGTGCCCGCCGCAGGTCCACCGACGCCGATGCTGGCGCGTACCGGGCGAGGAGCCATCGCTTGTAGGCGTCGGCGTCGCCCTCGGTAATCGAGTCGAGCGTTCGGTCCTTGCCGAAAAACTCCTCCAGGAGCCGCCGCGCCCGCGTGTAGTTGCGGGCGGTCGTCGGCTTCTGCTTGCCGAGGCTCCCGAACAGCTGCTCAAGGTGCTGGCCAAGCGTGACGATCTTTGCCGTGGCCTGCTCCCGTGGCTCTACGAGGCCTGCTCGTACGAGCCGCCCGTGGATCTCGTCGCCCAGGCGACCGACCCATTCCGAGGTCTCCCGGTCGGGCGAGTGGCCCGCGGCCTTGGCCGACTCGAGCGACTCGATCATGAGCCTCGCGGTCTCGGCGATCCGTTTATTGACCCGACCAAGTCGAATGGTATGCCGTCTATTTCCCAGAGCTTTGCAAATGACGCGGTAGCTCGTCCCGCGTTTCCCTGGATCACCACACAATGATGCCATAACGATTCTCCTGTGCTTGGAGGACTAGAAACCTCCGCCTGGGCCCACGCGGGCTCATGCGGTATTTGGTGTTTCCCGCTGCTCGGCCTCGAGCAGGAACTGGTTGAGGCTGGC
>CAMCYH010000201.1 GCA_945883745.1 Candidatus Kuenenia stuttgartensis | reverse complement strand
CAGGGTGGCGGCCGCCACCGCCGCACCCGCGTCGGTGAGTTCCCGCTCGGCTGCCGCAAGCGCTGCCTGCGCGGCAGCGAGGCTCGCCGGCCTAATGGACCCGGCCGGTGCGCGACGTTCGATCTCGGCAGCCACGGTCGCGATCTCCTCGTCGAGCAGAGCCAGATCAGCCTCCGCCTTTTTGCCGCCGAGCCCCTCGATCGCGAGGTTTACGGCGTGGATGTCGGCATCAAGGGCCTGGCGGCGGGCGTGGGCCTCGCGTGCCAGTTCCACTGACTCCAGTCCGTTGGCTTGCAGCGCCATGTCGAGCGCCGCGCGGGCCTCGTTGAGCCGTTGCGTCGCCTCGGCGAGTGACCGGCCACCCCCTGGCGAGATCCGCACACTCGCGGCCGTGCCTCCGTCGCCAATGGCCAGTTCCGCATTGCCCGTGATCGTCACGGGCAATGCGATGGCCAACTCGACGCCCCCGAGCGTGACGACCGTCGAGGCGGCCAGCACCTCGACCTTCGTCGCTATGGCATCAAGCGTGGCTGCGGCCAGTTCGCGGCCACGATCGAGCTTCACAAGTGAGGCCAGATCGTCTTTCGAGACTGGCGGGATCGTATCTCGCTCGGCGGTGAGTGCCTGCGCCTGCTGCCGCTGCCCGGTGATTGACGTGCAGCGGCCAGCAAGACCGGCCCGTTCCGCAAGCAGCCGCTCATGTTTTTCACGGATATCGTGCATGGAGAGCTCAGCTGCCGCCGCTGCCTGTCGCTGACCAGCCTCGATCACAGTCTGTGTGGCGGCATCGGACCGTTGGATCGCCTCATGTTCGAGCCTCTCGAGGATGGCCAATGCCTCGAGGTCTGGGCCCATGCTCGCTTCGAGAGCTGCAATCTCGGCTCGGCAGGCCACGATCTCGGCATCGGTCCGTACGGCCTCGGCATGCGCTGTCTCGGCGGCGGCGGCAGCTGCCTGCTCTTGGGCGATCTTCACCGCCAGTTCACCCGCCTCGCGTTGCCGGCTGCGGACGCCTTCAAGCTGCTCCCGCGTGTCGGTGATGGTCTTGTCGCAGACTGCGATCGTGCGATCTGCATCGGCGATTGTGTCAACCGCCTCGTTGAGCGATTCGACCATCGCTGCAGCCTGACCGTGGGCGGCCTCGGCCGCCTGCATCGCTTTGATCGCGGTGTCGAGCACTGAGCCCGCTCGCTCCTTGCCGCGGTCGGTAAACGTGGCGGTGTGGCGAGTGGCGATGTCACGGGACGCAGCAGCGTCGCGCGGTGATTCGAGCACGCCCCCGCCCTCCACCCTCGAGAGCCGGTCACGCAACTGGGAGGCATGCCCGGCAGCATTGGCGTGGGTGAGCGGATCGTCGGTTGCTGATCCCTGCCAGATCCACAGGTGTGCCCATTGCATCCGCAGGCGGCTGTCGATGTTGCGTCCGCCCCCAACATCTTCGGCTTGCAGGATCTCGTGGATTCGCTCTTCGGCCTCTTCGTCGCGAAGTGTTCGGCCGCCCACCCCGTGCTCCTTGAACGTGGTGCTCGCCGACTGGTTGCCGCTGAAAACCTTCGTGATGGTGTAGTCTCGGCCCCCGCTTTCAAACCGTAGCTCCACCGTCGGGTGGCCTGGATACACCTCCGAAAGCATCGCCTTCTGCACGGCGCCGGTGATGCGGCTCCGCAGAAAAAAGGCATGGTGCACCGCCTCCACGAGCGTGCTCTTGCCCGCTTCGTTCGGTGCGCCGATCACGTTGCGGGCGATGTCGAACTCGACGGTGATCTGCTTGTGCACACGGTAGCTGCTGATGGTGACCGAGAGCAGTTTCATGGGCTGGAATCGCTCGAGGGAATGGAGGCAGGAGGGCTCGCCGACGCGGCGTTGGGATGGGCGAGGGCATGGAGGGTGAAGATGGCCTGACGGATCACGTCGATCTCCTCGGTAGGGCCGCCCGCCTCCAGCCGGCGCACGAGTTCCGCGGCGACGCGGGAGATGATCGGGTCGTCGGGCCGGGCCGCGAGGTCGTGGATTTCGTCGAGCGTCGGGGCAATCCGCACGGAGTCGTCCAGGTCGAGCCGCACGAGCCGTGCCTCCCACGATTCGATGATCCTGTCGAGTTCCGCACGGCCGCCCAGCGACACGGTGCCGGTGATGGAGACGTCGGCGAGGCACCCGTCAAACCCCGGCTCCCCGTCGGCCCGCGGCTGTGTCGCCTGCATGAGCGAGTCGTCGACAGAGGCGGGGCCATGACCGGCCGGCTCGCGCTGATCACCGGCATTCGCGGCAGCAATATCGAGGGCGATCGTTAGCGCGAGCCAGCGGAAGCGGCCGGTGCGGATGACGTCGACCGTGGGCGCCGCGCCGCGGCCCACAGTCACGCAGGCCACATGGCCCGGCTGCTGGCCAGTCTTGGGAAAGCGATCGATTTCGGGAGTGCCCGCATACCACGCCTTGGAGCCGACTGCGGAGAAGCCGTGGAAATCACCGAGCGCGATGTAGTCGATCTCATCGAGCGGGAGCCGGTCGAGAGCGATCGTGTTGGCAGCGCGGCCGCTGCCCTCGTCATCGTCGTCGTGGGTGAAACCACCGGCGGTAAACGAGATCGTGCTGCCGTGGGCGATCACGACACGGGGAATGTCGCCGATCTCCGAAAAGTCGTAGGAGCGGAGCCAGGCGGTGGGATCATCGGGCTCATGGCGGCGCAGAAGCGGGCAAGGCAGCAGGGCCACGCTGGTCTCACCTTCACCGCGGTCGGAGAGGGCGATGATGTGCGGGGTCCGCGTGGTGAGCAGATGAAAGTTGGGCGCGAGCCGTGATTGCTCCCGCTGGAAGAAAGGCTTCTCCCAGAGCGAGTCGGGGCCGGCGTGATCGTGGTTGCCGGGGATCGCAAGCACTGGCACGCCAATCTCTGCGATTGCCCCAAGGGCCGCGGCGATGATCGCATGGGTGGGTGTTGGGGAGTCGAAAAGATCGCCAGCCACCACCACGAACTGGCCCTGGCATTCACGCACCACCGCCCCGATCCGCCGGATCGCCTCAAAGCGTTCCTGCTGCACGCGGGCCCGCTTGGCAGGATCGACGACACCCGCAAATGGCTTGCCGAGCTGCCAGTCAGCCGAGTGGACGAACGTGATGGTGGGGTTTCTGTGGCGGGTAGCGCTCTGCATAAGGGGGCCATCACCTTCTGAACTCGGACTTTTTACCCGAAACGAAGTCTACGACGCCGGGCTCCATTCGGTGGCGAAACAGAGTGGGCAAACCACCGCACCGGAAACTGTCTCATCAACACCGGTCCCGCCGACCGGCTGTGACCACGCTCCCGCTGCCACGCGAAAATCATCGACGTTTCGTCACGTTACGCCGGCCTGTGGGGTGGCTCGCGGCGACCCCCGCCGCTTGCCTCGGCAGCTCGGCCGGGCCTACCGTTCCCGGCCTTCGGGAAGGTCGGCCCACGTTGGGCGCGGCCTGTTTCTCACCCGAGGCTCTCGAGAGGTTCCACGATGATCGGCAAGAAGACCCTGCTGCGTTGTTTCGTTGGAACGCTCACCTGCGTGGCCGTGGTCGCGTCTGGCTGGGATGCCGAAGCGGGGCACAGACGGCGATGTCGGAGAGCGTGTTGTTGTC
>CAMCYH010000200.1 GCA_945883745.1 Candidatus Kuenenia stuttgartensis | reverse complement strand
TGCCATGCCGGATGAGGGGCATCTCAATGGGCGAGCGGGAAACCGCTGGTTGACGATCGTGCTGGCCGGCTTGGCCTGCAGTGCCGTCGAGGTGGCGGTGCGGGGGCTGCATGGACCGGTCGACATGCGGTCGTTCGCCGCCGGTGTCGTCGTCATCACTGGGATCGTGATCGCCATGGGCGAGTTGCTGCGGCGCACGTGGCCCGCCGTCGGTGCCACGCCCCGGGGTCGCCTCGCGTGGGGAGGTGGCTTCGTGGCCATCGCCGTCTCCATCGAGATCGCCGTGCGGGGGATCATTGGCGACCCGCTCTTGCTCGATGGATTCCTCCTGATCGCGTTGCGGGACGTCGTGCTCGCCCTGATGGTCGTGGCGCATCATTCGGCCGCCCGGCCCGCCTGCGTGGGATTCGCCACGTTTCTGGTGGTGTTCGCCTCAGCCAGTGCCCACGCGATCTGGGCGCAGGGATTCGTCGTGGCCTTTGCGGTGATCGGCGTCTGCTGGCTCGTGGGCACCCATTGGGAGGCGATCGAACAAAGGCTCGAGGCGTCGTCGCGACAGTCGCTGCCCCGGCGGTGGCTGCTCGCGTTGCCGTTGGGAGTGCTGGGCGCGATCTTGATCGTGCCTGTCTCGGCCCGGCAGATCCGGCAGGCCGACGGCTTTATGCCGACGTCGGGTGGGCAGCGCGACGCTTCCGCGGCGGCGACCAGTGGCGTGGGCGACGGCAATGCCCTCGTGGCAGGGCTCGACAACATCCGGAGTTTTGCCCCGATTGAGAACGCTCCCTTCATGACCTCGCACGAGCCCTCGCTCTACGACATGTTCGATGACACCTACAACGAGCCCATGAAAAACACGAAGACGGAGCGGGCGATCTCGCTGGCCAATCAGGACCGCGTCCGTTCGGAGGATCACTCGATGGCGACTTCGCGTAGGCCAGGCCGCGAGTTTTCCACCGTGCGCCGACCGGGCGAGCCGTCGCGCCGGCGCATCGCCGACCTCGATTCGCGGGCGATCCTGCAGGTGAAGGGGCGGGTGCCTGTGCATCTCAAACTGGAGAGCTTCGATCGCTACGACGGCGTGGCCTGGCAGCCGGAGGAAATCACTTCCTGGAACGGCGATCTCTCGCTGAAGACCGTCGGCGGTCGGACGTGGGCGGTGGTGGCACCGGGCGTCGACGTCGAGATCGATGGCGCGGCGGAGGTGCATGCCGTCCGGATCATCCGCCTCGACACCAATCGCATCCCGGCTCCCGAGCGGCTGGCGGCGGTGCATATCGATCACCTGGATCGCACCGATCTGTTTCAGTGGGCCCAGCCCGGCATCCTCAGGATGGACCGCGAGAAACTCCCGGAATTGCTCACGGTGCACGTGCAGTCGCAGCCGGTCGATCCGTGGCGGCTGACCGACACCTTCCCCCGGTTTCAGGGAGGGCCTGAGGCCTGCCGGCAGGCCGGCGATGATTCGCAGTCGCGGGCTGTGCAAGCGCTGGCGGAATCGTGGGTGGTGGATGTGCCGCGTGGCTGGCGGCAGATCGAGCAGGTCGTCGCGCGCATTCGTGAGGAGTACACGTTGGATCCGGCAGCTCGGGCCAGCCCCGAGTGCACCCACTCGGCAGCGGATTTTCTGCTCGAGACTCACCGCGGCCCCAATTACCTGTTTGCCTCGGCGACCGTGTGCGCGCTCCGCTCGCTCGGCTATGCCACGCGGCTCGTCAGTGGTTTCTATGCTGACCCAAAAAACTACGACGCCCGCTCCGACCACACGGCCGTTATGGCCGACGACGTGCATGTCTGGGCCGAGGTGCATGCCGGCTGGGGCCGCTGGATTCCCCTCGAGCCGACGCCCGGCTACACGCTGCTCACGCCTCGACACAGCCTCATGGCTCACCTGGCACGCGGCTGCGGTCTGGCCATCGCCGCGATCATCGGCCATCCCTTGGCCTCGCTCACACTGCTCGCCATCCTCGTGGCCGCGGTCTGGCATCGCCGACTTCTGGCCGACATCGTCGATGAAGCCCTCTGGCGACTGCGATCACCGCGGCGCGGCGACGCCGTTTCTTCGACGGCCGTCGTGGCGGCTGTTCGCCTCCTCGACCGGCGGTGTGGCCGGGCCGGTCTGCCGCGGCCGCGGCATCTCACTCCTGCCCGCTGGCTCGGCATCGTGCACGAGCGGATTGCTGCCGTGGCGCCGGCGGCAGCGCAGCCCGCGGCTGCCGGTGCCTTCGTCCGCGCGGCGGACATCGCGCTCTACGCGCCGGCCGCCTCCGATCAATGTTCCCTGTCGTCCGTGAAGGCCGCGCCGGCGGTCTGGTCATGGCGGCATCTCGTCGCCGCTCGGAGACTTTCGGCATGACCCTCACTGCGAACCGCCATGAGACCGACCTCGACAGCATCGACCAGGTGCGACGGCGGCTCAACCTCGTGCTCAAGGGCAAGGAGACGGTCGTGGAACAGGTGCTCGTATGCCTGTTGGCACAGGGGCACCTGCTTCTCGAGGATCGTCCCGGCCTCGGCAAGACGACGCTTGCCAAGGCGTTGGCGGCTGCCCTTGGGGGGCGGTTTTCGCGGGTGCAGTGCACGCCCGACCTGCTTCCGAGCGACATCACCGGCTTCAATATCTTCAATCAGAAGACGCGGGAATTCGAGTTTCGGCAGGGACCCGTCTTCGCCGAAATCCTCCTGGCCGACGAGATCAACCGGGCGACGCCACGCACGCAAAGCGCGCTGCTGGAGGCGATGGCGGAGCGGCAGGTCACGGTCGATGCCGAACGGTTTCCGTTGGCCGACACCTTTTTCGTCATCGCCACACAGAATCCCCACGAGCAGCATGGCACCTATCCCCTGCCGGAGGCCCAGCTCGATCGGTTTGCGATGAAGCTGGAAGTCGGCTACCCGCTCCCCGAAGACGAGCTGGCCATGCTGGCTGCGGCGATCGGTGAGCCGACTGAATTCCGCGAGCCGCCGCCACCGGCGATCCAGCCTGAGCATTTGGCGGCGATCCAGGCGAAAGTTGCCGCCGTGCATGTAGCGTCGACCGTGCAGGAGTATCTCGTGCGGCTGGGGCGGGCCTCTCGGTCAGATCGCGACATAGCGCTCGGCGTGAGTCCGCGGGGGCTCCTCATCTGGCAGCGCACAGCCCAGGCGCGGGCCTGGCTCGACGGTCGTCCGTTCGTGACTCCCGACGACGTGCAGCAGGTGGCCGCCCCCGTGCTCACGGTGCGGCTGGGGCTCGACGGCGGTGATGCCGGAGGCGTGATCAGCAAGTTGCTCGAGAGCGTGGAGGTGCCATGAGCGAGGTGGTGTGGGGCGCGGTGCTGCGGACGCTGCAGGCCTTCCTGCAAGGATCGCCGTTCATCTTCACGGGGCTCTGTATCGCCGGCCTGCTGAGCCGCCTGATGGGCCATGCCGACACGCGGCGCCTCTTCGGGTCGAATTCGCTCCTGTCCCTCGCGCAGTCATGGCTCATTGGCATGCTGCTTCCGGGCTGCTCGCTGGGTGTGATTCCCATCTGCCGGCAATTGCGGGCCAGTGGGATCGCCGTCGGCACGATCTTCGCCTTCGCCCTCTCGAGCCCGCTTTTCGACCCGCTCTCCTTGCTCTACGGCCTCACGCTCTCCAAGCCGTTCACGATCATG
>CAMCYH010000199.1 GCA_945883745.1 Candidatus Kuenenia stuttgartensis | reverse complement strand
CTCGGCTCGCACGATGCTGGCGGACGCACCTCCAGGCGTCCGTGGCCGCCGCTCACGCGGCGGCGGAGGCTCACCTCCGGTGAGCCGACCGTAAGCAGGGGCAGGCCCGAAGGGATGACGCTGCGCGAAACCCAGCCCCCTGGCGGCTTACTGGGCGAGGCTCGCCCCCAGCGATTCTGCCTTGCGGACCAGATCGAGAAACTCGGCCCGGTAGCCACCATCGTCGCGGCCAAGCCCGCTGGCTGCGATCTTGGCGACCAGCGGAAGCGTGGCTTCTCCCCGCTGGTCGCTGCCGCGGAGAATCATGCCGTAGGCGGCCACCGCTGCGGCAAACCGCAGATCAGCCGGTGCCTCGTCAAAGGCCGGGCCAGGCTCGACCAGGGGCACTTCCAGCCCGGTGCTTTCGCTCGCTTCCGGACGCTTCCAGCGGAGCTTCACCGTCAGCAGCTCACGGCTCACTTCCGGATCGAGATCCACTCGACGGGCAGCCGCCGTCTCGAGGGTCGGCTCTGTCGGCTGAGCCCGCGGCTGATACCTGAGCGGCTCAATCCCGGGCCCCGCGGTGAAGGCCTCGTCCACCAACGCCACCTCGTAGAGCGCCGTCACACTGTGCCCAGCCCCGATCTCACCGGCGTCTTTCGTGTCGTCGCGGAAGTCACGGGCGGCCAGCGCCCGATTTTCGTAACCCAGCAGCCGATACGACGCCACCTGGGCAGGATTGAATTCCACCTGGATCTTCACATCCTTCGCGATCGTCACGGTGCTCCCTGTCAGCTGCTCGACGAGCACCTTCCGCGCCTCACGAACACCGTCGACATAGGCATAGATCCCGTTGCCGTTGTCAGCCAGCGCCTCCATTTTCGCATCCTGCAGGTTGCCATCGCCGAAGCCGAGTACCGTCAGGAAGACGCCTCCCTTCGCCTTCTCCTTGATCAGGTCGGTGAGGGCCGTCGCGCTCGTGATGCCGACATTCAGGTCGCCGTCGGTGGCGAGAATCACGCGGTTCGCCCCCCCCGCAATGAAGTGCCCCTGAGCCTGCTCGTAGGCCAATGCGATCCCCGCGCTGCCATGGGTCGATCCGCCGGCCGCGAGTGACTCGATGGCCGCACGGATTACCTGCTTCTGGTCGCCCGTCGTCGGTGGCAACACGAGGCCGGCATTTCCGGCGTACGTCACGATCGACACGCGATCGTTTTCGGAGAGCTCCTCGACGAGCATCGAGAGTGCCTGCTGGACGAGCGGCAGCTTGTTGGCCGCCTGCATCGACCCCGAGACGTCGATGAGAAATACGAGGTTACCGGACGGACGGACATCTCGATCGACCGCGCGGCCCTGCAGGCCGATCCGCACGAGACGGCGCCCGCGATTCCACGGGCACTCGGCGGCATCGACCATCACGGAAAAGGGGACGTCGCCCTCAGGCTGCGGGTACTCATAGCGAAAATAGTTGACGAGTTCCTCGATCCGCACCGCATCGCGGGGAGGCAGCTGGCCAGCGTTCAGAAACCGCCGCACGTTGGCGTACGACGCCGTGTCGACGTCGATCGAAAATGTCGAGAGCGGCTGCTCCTTGGGCGACACTGGTCGGGTCTCAGAGAAGGCCGCATACCCCTCGCCCAATGGTGATTCGCTCAGTTCGTGCAACCGATCCGTGATTCCCGGGACTGCTGCCTTGCTAGCCTCCGTCATCGCCGCGGGCGCGGCTGCGGCGGCCCCGAAACGCAGCTGAGATGTGTCGCCAGGCCTTCCGAACTGCTCGTTCGCCTTTGCGATGGCGTTCCTCGAGGCCGACGCATCCAGCGGAACCATCGCACCGGCGGCGAGCTGCCCGTCGGCTGCCGGCCGCGCGGGAGGTGCCTGGGGCATCTGGGCCTCGCTGGCGCTCATCTCTCTATCGGCCTTTTCTTGAATCCCCTGACCAGCCTGGCGGTGGGCCACCATCTCGGCGGAGTGATCGACCGCGGGCGCTGGAGCGACCGTAGTCCGTGCATCAGCGATCAGCCGCTCCCGAGCCGACTTCTTCGGCTCCGGCAGCACGCCGCGGATGGCGGGCTGCGTCACGAAGACAAGGACCGTGGCTGCAACGGCACCAGCGAGCACGAGCCAGCCCTGCCCCGTCATCGACCGCCGGACTGTCGAACGCGGCGATGGCTCGGTCTGACTGACAGCGGCGAGCACGCTCCGCCGCAGCTCCGTCGATCGCGTGAGGCCAGACACATCTGCTTGGCTGCGCAGAGCCGCGGCAAGGGCACGCACCTCAGCCACCTGCCGACGGGCTTCGGCTGCCGACGGGGCGGCCAACAGGCGGTCAACCTCGACAGTTTCGGCCGCATCGAGCTCGCCCAGGGCATAGGCGGTGATCCGCGCGTCGCCGAGTTCGCTATCAGAGGCTCCGACGCCGCCTTCGTTTTGTGCATCGGCCCGCAGGCCACCGTATCGAATGTCATCGGTATTCATGATCTCCCCTCACTGGCGTGTGCGGCGGCGGTGGTGTGGTCGGTCAGCAGCGGCTCCACGAGCGGGTGCCGTCTCAGCGTGGCAAGGCCGCGATGCACGAGCAGACGGATGTGCCCCGCGGTTCGTCCGGTGATTCCGGCGATCTCCTTGTGCGTGAAGCCTTCACACCAGAGGTCGATCGCCTCCCGCTGGGGTCCGGGCAGATCCTTGATGAGTTCCTGGATCCGGGCGGCTAGATCGTGCGCCTCGACCAGGCGAGCCGGGTCGGTCGCGGTCACACCTGGCTGCAGGCAGGCCAGTGGGGGTGCGGCGGCATCGCCCAACGGGCGCTGCCGATCGGCATGGCGAAGGTGGTCGAGCGCCTTGTTGCGGCAGACGCGAAACAGCCAGGGAGCCACCCGGCCTTCGAGCGTCGCCTGCGACTGTTCGCAGAGCTTCAGGAAGGCATGCTGCACGGCATCGGCGGCGAGATCAAAGTCGCCCACGAGACGCCGGGCGTAGCGTTGCAGCGGCAGCTCGTAGAGGTCGACTGCTTCCAGTACCCAGCCGTGTGAATCGCTGCTGGCGGACATCTTCCGCTCCTGGCGTACGTGACCTTCGGGGTTTCTTACCCGAAATCGAGATCATCCGTCTGCCAGAACAACGGTGACACGGCGAGATCGTTACAGGGGAATCAGCGCCGCTGCTGGCCCCCGGGCTCGCGCCCAGGGCTGGGTGGAGTGCTGCAAGCTACCGCGCCACCCTACGCTGCCCGCCTGGAGGGCGGGCTTACGTGAGCGACCGGATGGTCGCCAAGAAACCCGAGGCCAGGATGGCGAGGGTTTCGTACAGCCAGCCGCGCGCCGGCGGGATGACGCGAACCAGCGGCCGAAATAAAAAAACCGGCCGGGAGACTCGCTCCCGGCCGGTTTCATATTTTTCATCGACCGTACGGCTGGAGGCCGTGCGTCTTCGCCGCAGCGACCTGTGGTCGCGGAGGCGACAGTCCGCGGGGGCCAGGGATGGCCCCGCGGGCTTGTCGGCTAAAACCCGTCGTAGACAACGAGGATGTCGCCGCTCTTTTGGAAGCGGACGATGACCGAGCAGCCGCAGGCGTAGTCGTACCGCACCTGGCCACAGCCGAAGAGCGTATTCCGCGAGCTCTCGCACGGGCAGCCCTGACAGCAGGCCGGCAGGCAGACCGGCACGTTGAC
>CAMCYH010000198.1 GCA_945883745.1 Candidatus Kuenenia stuttgartensis | reverse complement strand
GACACGCAGACGATTTCCAACTGGTCGATCCCCTGGCAGGGGCTGCCCGTCTTCGGCTTCGGCCAGGATGAGGCCGGGGAGGTCTACCTGACCACCGCCTCCCCGACGGGCCAGGGTGTGTTTCGCTTTGAGTGACCGTTCATCACCGCCATGGTGACCGTCCGGCATGTTCCTGCGGGACTGAGCCGCAGCGTGTTTTACTCCTGCTTCCGCTCGAGATTGCGGATCCGTACGGCGGCCGCGTCGAGGGCGGCCTTGGCGGTATCGAGTTCTTTTTGAAGCTTGTCTACGACTGCAGCATGCGACTTCGCCAGGTCATCGAATTGGCTGAGAAAACTCGGCTCTGAGGCTGCGGTCTCGCCGCGGGCCTGGAGTTTTTGCTCTTCTGTGTCCGCTGCCTGACGAGCCCCCGCCGTGAGACGCCCGATCGCGATTCCGATGACGATCGCGGTGCCGACCGCGGCCCACTGCGCAAGGGGCCAGTCCCACAGCCCTCCCCCAGTGTGGTGACTGCGTGGTCGTCTCCTTGTCTGGCTTGCATGCGAATCTTCCGTCATGAACACAAGCTGGTCGGCGAGCGTCGCCGAGCTCGTGTCTTCACCACTGAGCCAGAGACTGCCAAGATCGTCCGCGACGACGATCGATGAACGACACCGCGGGCAGGTGCCCCGCTTGCCGGCCGTCGCCATCGACACTCGAAGAATCGCTCGGCAGCTGGGGCACAGCAGCCGTGCCCGGGTCGTATCGATCTTCAGCAGGGGAGCCTCGGCGAGCACGGCGGCCGCAAACTTTCCGCAGGTCGCGAACCGGTCTGCGGGATTCTTGGCGAGTGCCCGATGCACCGCGTCAGCTAGGCGGCTGGGGACGTCTGGACAGAGTTCGCGAAGCGGTGGCGGCGCTTTCGATGCATGCTCGACGATGATGTTGGCGACCTCGCCTCGAAAAGGCTTGCGACCAGCAAGCATTTCGTAGACCGTGACCGCCAGCGCGTACTGATCGACGCGGCCATCCGGCACCGCCATCGGCTTCGAAAGCTCCGGGGCCATGTATTCGAGCGTGCCCACCAGCCCGCGGGCGTTCGTGAGCGTCTGGTCATGGCTCAGCCCCGCCGTGGCGTCGACGACCTTTGCGAGCCCGAAGTCGCCCAGAAAAGGTCGGAGAAAACCGTCCAAAAAAATGTTGCCCGGCTTCACGTCGCGGTGCAGGAGGCCACTTGAGTGGATGAAATCGAGGGCATTGGCGATACCCGGTAGCCAAAAGTGGAGCGTCGATGGCGCCAGGGCCGTCGGCTCGCCGAATTCGTCCCTGCCCCGATACTCCGACAGCGACCCGCCGGACAGGAATCGCATCGCAACGAACGGGCAGCCTTCCTCCTCGCCATGATCGGTGATCGGCACGATGTGTTCATGCGACAGGGCGAGCATGGCCCGCACCTCTCGCGTGAATCGCTTCTTGATGTCCTCGGCGTTGGGCACATCGGTGCGGGGCATCTTGATGACGACCGGCACCCCCTGCTTGATGTCCCAGGCACGGTACGTCACCCCCATGCCGCCCATGCCGAGCTTGGCGACAAGACGGTAGCGGCCTCGGATCGTCCGCGCGATGGTGTCGTCAGGAATCGGGACGTAGAGCGCCGTGGGGGCATCGTCCTGAGGACCGATGATCCGCGTTGCATCGACCGGCGCCTTCTCGGCCGTGTCGAAACGCAGTGGATCGTGGGGAGTATCGCGGATCACTGCGTGTATGCCTCACCGTGGTCTGTCCGCGACGATCGTTGCGGAAACCAGGGTCGCCTCCTGTCAAAACAAGATACCCCAGTCGAACAGGCTCCGGGTAGCCTGCAGCCGTGCGGACGCACCGGCCGCGTCGTTCGCTTCTATGCGGCATGACGACGGCCTTCGGAAAGCGATATCGCCTGATAGGCTGCGATTGCGGCAATGATCGTATCCAACGCATCGAAGACGTTGATCTCGCCACGGTTAAACGCATCTGTCGCAGACGTGATATCTGCCAGCGTGAGAATGGCGAATGGTGACGGTGCCCGTAGTTGTTCGCTTGTCATCGATCCCTCCGTGGTTCCGCGCCCGCCGACACATCATGTGCGGCAACGACAGCACCATAGCTTGGCTGCTCGGCTGCGTCTTGCACGAGGCGTGCGCTGCCAAGTTTTCAACCGAGCGCGCGATGGCGGAGCGCGCTCGGCACGGTCTGCCGGTTCGCTATGTACGAATGCGACGGCTAGGATGCAGATATGCCGGGGGGCGTTCCACGCGGTGGCGGTAACCTGCTTGGCTCGCCCCGTGGCACCTCGCGTGACACAAGGTTCTGGTGCGTATGGATGCGTCTCTCTGCTCGCCATACCCGCACCACGCATGGCTTGCGCACTGGGTGGCCGTCAAGCCACCACGCATCTTCGAGGTGCATGAATGCCGCCACGTCACGCACCACATCATGCTCACCGTGGCTGGCGCTGCGGATGTCCACTGGACAACGCGAGGAATCGACACGGCCTTCCATGCGGCAGTAGGTGGCCTCGGCTTTTTTCCCTGCGACCGTGAGATGCACTCCATGGCCATCACGGCTGCAGATGGATTTGGTGCGTACGACTTGCTCATCCCCGACGAACAACTTCGCCACATCTGCCTGTCGGAAGGCGTGCAGCCGTCCGCGGAATTTCCCGCCGTCCCGGTCTTTCGGGACGCGTTGATGGAAGCATGCCTTCTCCGGCTATCGACCAGGGCCGGAGGCCATCAGGTGTCGGAGGATATTGGAGATGAGATCGCGGCTCGCCAGGTCATTCTCCAGCTCTGTCAGGTAATCGGCGCAAGGCGGCCCGACTGGTACGCCGACTCGAGCGTTTTCGTGCCCTTGGTGATGCGGCAAATCGTTGAGTGCATTGATGCAAACCTTGCCACCCACCTGTCGTTGGAGGACATCGCACAAACGGTCGGGCTGTCTCCGGGGCACTTCGCGCGAAAGTTTCGGCATTCCGTCGGCCAAAGCCTCGGTCGCTTCATGAACACGCGACGCGTCGGCATGTCGTTTGCCATGCTGAGAGAAAATACGGCAACGCTTGCAAACATCGCCATCGACCTCGGTTTTTCGTCGCAGAGCCACTTTACGCGACTCTTCAGCAGCCTGACGGGGATCGCTCCGCAGCGGTTTCGGCGGCTGCACTCGCGGATGGACACCTGACCGCGAGGCTGCTGGGCGCGCCGGGAGTCGGCAGGGCTTCCTTTGTCCGCGGAGGGTCGGATCGTGGTATGATGACGAGCGTTCAGACTTTCCACGCGCACGGCAGCGTGATCACGCAGAGGCCATCATCATGAGCGAGTTTGTGTCTACGGCTGCCTTGTCCAAGGAACTCGCCCAGATCGCGCTGGCGATGCAGTCGGAACGGACCGGCCACACGCCCAAGGCGGTGACTGTAGTCGCCAGCGATGAAACGGTGGTCCTCACGTTGCACGAGGCGCTGACGCCTGCCGAGAAGATTTTGGCCCGCAGCGAGTCCGGGGCGGCGAAGGTGGAGCAGTACCATCGAGCGCTGTTTGCCGTGTCGTGCGACGAGTTGCGCAAGGAAATTCAGCGACTGACGGGGCGAAAGGTGCGGGAAGCAGCCGTCGTGGTCGAGCCCGCGACCGGGGCCATCGTGCACGCGTTCACGAGCGGCACGGTGGTGCAGATTTTCCAGCTGGAGCCCAACGGCGTGGTGACGCACGTGTCGGCGGGGGTGCCTGCGGAAGGCGACGAAGCTTCCGGCTGATGGTCGGGC
>CAMCYH010000197.1 GCA_945883745.1 Candidatus Kuenenia stuttgartensis | reverse complement strand
TGCAGGAGCAGGTGCCGCCGATAGGCGGCGTTGGTCTGATCCATCATCCAAAGCCGGTTGCGGTCACAAAACCCGTTGCTGAAGTCCGGCACACTGTCGGGCAGGAGGCCGGCCTCGCGAAACCGCTCGCGGTCGACCACCAGGCAGCCGAAGGCCTGCCACTTCCGCTGGTCTTGAGGATCGATGCAATAGTGGCGGCACCAGGCGGTGAATGCCTGGTCGAACATCCGCGGCAGGTCCTCCACTCCGTCACCGTCCCGAGCCGGGCGATCTGTGACCAGGGTCAGGTGCGTTCCGGAAAGCACCCGGAGGCGAGCCCGCTGGGCCGCCGCGATCAGGGGGGCGACGGCGTGATCGCCGGCAGCGGCAGAGATTTCAGCCAGAAAGACCGTCCCGACCGCAACGATGGCATGCCAGCACGGCATCACTGGCCAACGCATAGCAACGCTCTCAGGCATGAGAAAAAGTCATCCGATCCGTAGAGTTCATCCAGCCCCCGCCGGCGCGGCAAGGCATGCGGAATCTCCTCCGCGGGATTGATACCCCGCGGGAGAAATTCCGATCGCATCCTACGGCGGATCTGGCTACAAACGCCATGGTCTCGCCAGGAGGGCGTTGCGTGCGGCATGGATGCCGACATGGGGAGCGGGCTTCGTGCCGCCGGAGGCGGCAAAGGCTCGTGCGCGCCGTCGGAGCTCTGCTGACGCTGGTGCTTTTCGCCGCCGAGTGGCCAGCGGGGGCCCAAACCACGTCGCCACCCGTGGCGGGAAGCACCGCGACCGCAGCCCCATCCGGCCCGCCTGCGTATTGGCAGGCACCCGCCCTGCCATCGGCAGTCATCCCGGGGGGCGCCATTCCCTCCGGTTGGACACCGCAGCCGGTGCCATATCAAGGCATTGGCCCCGACGGCAAACCGTTCACGCGGTATTTTGCACCGACGTATACGTTCACCTATCCCGTCGGCCCTCCCGTGCCCGTCGTGCCCGGTGCGATCCCCGTGCCCGTCAACCGTCGGCAGGCTCCGGGGTATGTTCCGCCTGCCGGCACGGCTCCCGGTTGGACATTCCAATCCCAGGGTGTGCCGCCGCCTGCGTACGCGCTGCCGCCCGCGACGACAGCCCGCTACCGCCCTCAGCCCTGGCAGTATCCCCCCGGCTCTCCACAACTCGGCGGCACGGCGATCAGCCCGCCACCGGCGGCAGCCGGCATGGCTCCGCCCTCCACGTACCAGCCGCCGCCCGGGTTTCAGCAGCAGGCTCCGGCCACATTTCCTGGTGGACAGCCTCTCGCCGCGCCGCCCTCCCAGTGGGTTCCCGCCCCGACGTCCAACGACTCGTCTGGCTTCGGGGCCGCCGCTGCCGCTGCTCCCGCGGTGACGGCGGGTGTGGCTGTCGGCCAACAGGCTGCGTCCTCACCGGCGACTGCATCGTCCCTAGCAGCCGCATCGCCAGCGGCCCCGGTGCCGGTCCAGTCGGCCAGTGCAACGCCTTTTCAGTCTCCCGCCAGTCGCTCGGCCAATACGCATCTCTGGCGTGTCGTCGGGGTGTACGACGGAGACACCGTCACCTGCCTCGACGAAAGCAACCAGCAGCAGAAGATCCGCCTTGCCGAAATGGACGCGCCAGAGATGGGGCAGGACTTCGGCCAGGTCGCCCGAGACTCCCTCGCCGATCTCGTCTTTGGCAAAACGGTCGAAGTCGAGGACGAAGGAAAGGATCGATTCGGACGGTGGATCGCCCACCTCTCCGTGAATGGGGTCGACGTCAACCGGCAGATGATTGCCACCGGCAACGCCTGGCACTACGCCGCCTATTCCAAAGACGCCTCCCTCGCAACCGCTCAGGAGCAGGCCAAGACGCAGCGGCTCGGCCTGTGGGCGCAGCCCAACCCGATTCCACCCTGGGAATTCCGCGCCACGGAGCGGTCTCGCAAGTCGGCCTCGTGACAGCGTTTGGCGCTGCGTCTACCGCATTGAGTTTCGGCCATCACGACGGGCCTGGGATCGACCTCCCTGCGCCTTCGTGTGGCCCGCCCGGCGGGTCGTAAGCCCCTTGATCTTGAGCCGCTCCGCCTTGAGTGCGGCCGATGCCTTCCGCTGCTTTGATGTGGTGGTTCGCAGCCCTGACAGCGCAGACGATTCCAACGCCTTGATGGCCCCGGCCTGGCGTGCCTTCCGGGAAACAGTGCGTCGCTTCGATCCCGTCGCCGTGGTGCGGGCAGTCCCTTCCGTGCGATTGTCAGACGAGTCTTTTGCAACAGAACTCTTGGAGGCTGAGGCCGCCGAGGCCGACACCGTGGAGGTCTTTTTGGCGGCTGACTGCTTCGCGGCCGGTTTCGGTGCCGGTGCCACCTTGGTCCGCGACTGGCCCGTGATGCCGGCAAGGTGCGCCTCGATGTGAGTGACCACATCCTTGAAGAGCATGTGCTTCTGACGGCTGCGATCATTGGTCGGGGTTGCCCCCGTGACCTTCGAGGCCGCCACCCGGCTGCTGCCCCGCTTCACGCTACGGACTTGGGCACCCACGAGATCCCGCCACTTGTCTCGGAGTGTGCGGCACTGCTGGAGAAGGTCTTTCACCTGCCGCTCGCTGGCGGCGGTCAGCGCCTTGCCGGTGCTTGAGTCAAGAATCTTCCGTTCAGCCGTCGTGAAAAGACTGCGGAGTTTGCTGATCGAGGCTTCGAGTGAATCGCGTGTGGCCATGGCGTGAACAAGACTCCAGAAAAAGGAAACGGGGGCGAGAAACAAAAAGCGGGCGAAGGGACTCGAACCCTCGACATCCAGCTTGGGAAGCTAGCGCTCTACCAACTGAGCTACGCCCGCACATGCCACGTGTCCATAAAACGACCGGCGAATCCTACGGGCGGCTGCCGATTGTTGCAAGTTTGCCCGGCCTCCAGTCGCTGCCTTGCAGTGGTGGTGGGTGGGTCAAAAGAACACCACCGCCACCCCGAGCATGAGGACGACCCAAAACAGGCTGCTCTCCTCGAACCACACGAGGCATTTGAAATAGAGCCATGACAGCACGAACGTAAGCCCCAGCCAGATTTGCCACGACCGCCAATTGTTGTGCCACAAGCCTGTGTCACCGAGCAGAATCATGAAGACATAGCTGAGGAAGGCACAGCCGGCCGTGTAGAGCAGGCTCAGGGCGAAGATCTGATTTCGCATCGGTTCCGCCTTCACCAGTGCTCCCACCAGGCTGAAAAACAAGAAGAACTTCATCCCCAGATAGATCATCTCGGTGGAACTGTAGACCATGGCAACGGTTCTCCGGGGAGGACTCCGCCGGTAGAATTCGGCGATCGATGAGCGGTCGTGAAGCGTATCAGACAGGCTGAGGCCTGTCGTCTTTTTGCAAACAATGCGCGGAGGGTGGCGACGATGAAGAAGGAGCCGGAAAAGCAGGCGGGAGCGGCCCCGAAGCGGCGTTGGTTCTCCAGCCAGGTGAAGGCCCTCATGGCAACGGCCCTGCTGGCCGTGATCCTGCTCGTGACCGCATTGCCCTGGTATCTCTCCACCCCCGGCATGATGTCGCGGATCGTGGCCCGAGCGATTCCGGAACTTCTCGCCGAAGTGACGTTTGACCGCGTTCGCATCGGCTGGCTGGGGCCGATTCGTCTCGAAGGTATTCGCGTGATGCCCAACGACGGCTCTCAGCCACCGCTGGAGATTCGCCGGATCGAAGTCAGTAATGGGTTCGCCGCGATCCTCGTCACCGGCGGCGACCTCGGCCGGACGCTGGTTGACGGCCTCGGGGCCGATATCATCGTCGACGCC
>CAMCYH010000196.1 GCA_945883745.1 Candidatus Kuenenia stuttgartensis | reverse complement strand
CCCCTCGACGACCAACCGCTCCGTCATCTCGTCGGCGAGCGTGACGAGAAACGCCTCGCTGAACACATGCCGGTCGCGACGGCGGGTCCGCCAGTGGACGAGCACCTGGTGGCGGGCCACGCCGAGTGCCCAGGGCAAAAACGGCTTTTCCCTGTCAAACGTGGCAAAGCTCCGCCACATCACGAGGCTCGTCTTTTGGAACAGGTCGTCGGCATCGGCGGGGTCGGGCACGAGCGAGCGAATGAAGGCCTGGATCCGGGCCTGCTCGCGGGAATAAAGGCCCAACAATGCCTCGTAAACCTCGGCATCCGGCGGACTGCGGCGGGTGTTGGCGGCAGGGTCATTCATTGCTCGGCTCAAGAGACAATGTGCCGCCCGCCGGAAAATTGATACCCGGTGGGGCCGCGTGTCATGCCGCAGGGTCGGCCAGGACCCGGCCCGCGAGACACACTCTCACGTTTTTCTTCTCCGCCAGCCGAGTCGAGGCGGGACACGTCGGCGTCGATCGATTCCCGGAGGCCGCGGAAGTCTTCCTTCGTGACCGCGTCACGCAGCTCATTGAACATCGCCCCAAGCCGATGGGCCAGCGCCCGCGCGGCTGGCTCCCCGAGCGAATCTCGAAACTCTTCGTAGATTTGGAACGTGTTCATGACGACCGTCGTAAACTACACATCAAGTATACGGATGTCCACTTTAGGAAAGCACTTCGGCACGTTGGCCGCCCGGAAAGGTATCAATCGGCCGCGATCTGGCACACTATGGGTATGAGCCGCCGCCTACATAACTTTGCCCGACCAGGATTCGTCTCCACGGCTCCTACGGCCATAGCGCTGCTCGCAGTCCTCGTGACCGTCGGCGCTACGCCGCGGGTGGCGGCCGACAACCCGCACGCCGCCGCCCGGGCGGTGCTCGAGGCGAGGTGCATCGAGTGCCATGGTCCCGATGCCCAGGAGTCAGCCCTGCGGCTCGATTCACGGGCCGGCATCCTGCGCGGGGGCGACTTCGGCCCGGCGGCCGTGGACGGCAAGGCCGACCGCAGCGAACTCCTGCGCCGGGTCAAGACAACCAACCCCGAGCAGATGATGCCTCCGGATGGCGAGCGGCTCACCGCCGGCGAGTTCACAGCAATCGCCGCCTGGATTGAGGCCGGATTGCCGTGGCCGGGCCGCGAGGAACTTCCGGAGGGTGAGGCTACTCGAGACCCGCGGCTCGACCACTGGGCCTGGCAGCCGATCGTGAAGCCGTCGGTGCCCGCTGCAGTGGCCGAGTTTGCCGGGCGGCCTGGTGTTGAACAGGAACGCAACGCGATCGATTTCTTCATTCGGCAGAAGCTTGCCGACAAGGCGCTCGCGCCATCGCCCGTCACCGATCGAGCCACCCTGATTCGCCGGCTGGCATTCGATCTGGTCGGCCTGCCGCCGACACCGGACGAGGTGGCGGCATTTGTCAACGATCCCGATCCGCACGCCTACGAAAAACTTGTTGATCGATTCCTCGCCTCGCCCCGCTACGGCGAGCGGTGGGCGCGGCACTGGCTCGACGTCGTCCACTACGGTGACACCCACGGCTACGACAAAGACAAGCCGCGGCCCCACGCCTGGCCCTACCGCGATTACGTCATCCGCGCCTTCAACGCCGACAAGCCGTATGCCCGGTTCATTGAAGAGCAGGTGGCTGGTGATGTGCTCTACCCTGATTCGCTCGATGGCCACGAGGCGACCGGCTTCATCGCGGCCGGCCCGTGGGACCTGATCGGTCACACCGAAGTGCCTGAGACGAAAACCGATGGCAAGATCGCCCGGCATCTCGACCGCGACGACATGGTGGCCAACACCATCGGCACGTTTGCGAGCGTCACGATCCACTGTGCCCAGTGCCACAATCACAAATTTGATCCGATCACGCAGGACGATTACTACTCGCTGCAGGCCGTCTTCGCCGCCCTCGATCGGGAAGACAGGCCGTATCATCCCGACCCTACGGTGCGAGCAGCCCACGCCGCCATCACGAACCGCAAAGCAGACCTCGAGAAGCGGCAGAAAGACCTTGAAGCCACGATCGCCAAGGCGGCCGGCCCCCGGCTGGCCGAACTCGACAAGGCAATCGCCGCCAAGCCCACTTCAAAAGGCGGCAATCCGGGGGATGCCTTCGGCTACCACAGCGGCATCGCCTCGACGGCCGAGACGGTGAAGTGGCTGCAGCTCGATTTCGGTGCCGAGGCCGAACTCCGAGAGATCGTGCTCTTTCCCTGCTACGATGATTTCAACGGCATCGGAGCGGGCTTTGGATTTCCCCGACGATACCGGGTGGAGGTGGCGAACGACCCGGCCTTTGCCTCCGGCGTCACGACAGTCGTCGATCACACCGGGGCCGACGTGGCGAGCCCGGGTACGGTTCCGCAGCGGTTCGCCACCACAGCCAAGGGCCGCTATCTCCGAATCACGGCCACCACGCTCGCCGCCCGCAGCAACGACTTCATCTTCGCGCTCGCGGAGCTTCAGGCGACATCCTTAGCCGGGAAACATCTGGCGGCCGGTGCTGTGGTGACGTCGCTCGATTCGATCGAGGCGGCCCCCCGCTGGCAGCGAAAAAATGTGATCGATGGCCAGAGCCCCGCGGCTGCCGTCGACCACATGGCAGGCCTCAAGGCCGAACGCGAGGCGCTCCTGGCCACGACTCGTGATCCGGCCGTGGCGGCCGAACTCGAGCAGGTGAAAGCGGATCTGAAGGTGCTCGACAAGGAGCGGGAACAACTGCCATCGATGCAGATGGTCTATTCGGCAACGCCCCGGAAGCGAAATGGTGCGGCACGACCGATTCATGTGCTCTCCCGCGGCAATGTACTGGCTCCCACGCACGAGGTCAGCCCTGGAGCGCTCACGCTTATGGAGCCGCTCCAAAGCCGGTTTGATCTTGCCCCCGATCATGCCGAAGGCGACCGCCGTGTCGCGCTCGCTCGCTGGCTCGCCGATCCGCAGAATCCGCTCACCTGGCGGAGCCTGGTCAATCGTGTCTGGCACTACCACTTCGGTCAGGGCATCGTGGCCACGCCGAGCGACTTTGGCCGCATGGGCGCGGCACCGACTCACCCCGAGCTGCTCGACTGGCTGGCCACCGACTTCCGCGATGGGGGCGGCTCACTCAAGTCGCTGCACCGGCTGATCGTCACGTCGGCAGCCTATCGGCAGTCATCGGCCGAGATCGAGGCGTTTGCCGCGATCGATTCAGACAATGCCTTGCTCTGGCGGCAGAACCGCCGCAAGCTCGAGGCCGAGGCGGTTCGCGACGCCGTGCTCGCCGTGGCCGGCACACTCGATCCCACGATGGGGGGCCCGGGCTGGCAAGACTTCAAGATCGAGCACCCGGCCCATTCGCCCCACTACCGCTACGACCTCGCCGACCCGGAAGACAAAGCCACCTGGCGACGGGGCGTATATCGGTTCATCGTTCGCAGCCAGACGCAGCCGTTTATGACCGTGCTCGACTGCGCCGACCCGTCGATGCGAGTCGAGAAGCGGAACCAGAGCATCTCGGCCCTGCAGGCACTCGCCCTCCTCAACAATGGCTTCATGACCACGCAGGCCCGCCACTTCGCAGCCCGCGTGGAGCAGCAGGCGGGCAGCGACGTAACCGCACAGGTCGATGCTGCGATACGGCTGGCCCTCGGCCGCCCGGCCACACCCGACGAGCGAGCTGCGCTCGTCTCGCTCACGGAGGCCCACGGCCTGGCCAACACCTGCCGCGCGATCCTAAACCTCAACGAATTTTCCTTTGTGGATTGAAT
>CAMCYH010000195.1 GCA_945883745.1 Candidatus Kuenenia stuttgartensis | reverse complement strand
CTCGAGCACGCATGGGAAGAAGCGTCGTACGCGCCGGTGCCCCCCGCTGCCCGCGGTGTAGCCTGCCGCCACGCTGGTGCACCTGCGACATGCTGCCACCGGTGGATACGGCCCTCGCCGTGCATGTGCTCATCCATCGCCACGAGCAGCGGAAGCCATCGAGCACCGGCGCGGTCATCGCCCGAGCCGTGGCCGGCACAACAAGTCATGTCTTCCAGCGGGCAAGCCGCTTCTTTCCTGCCTCCGGCTGGCCGGCGGCCGCCATCGAGCCCAGCCAGAAATTCTGGATCCTCCATCCCAGCGGCGAACCGCTGCCCGCATTCGCAGGCCAGCCCCGCCCTGCCTCTGGCCTCCGTACACACATCCTCCTGCTCGATGGCACATGGCGACAGGCCGGCGAGATGCTCCGCTCTCTGGAAGGCGTCGGGCGGTGCGTTCGTTTGGCCGACGCAGCTGATGGGCCAAGCCGCTACTGGCTCCGCGACCAGCCCGGAGAGTCGCAGGTCTCCACGGCCGAGGCGCTCATGGGCGTCTTCCGCGCTGTCGGCGAGCCTGAGGCGGAGCGTTGCCTCAGGCTCCACTTCGAACTGCACGTCTATGCGACACTTCGCGCCCGCGGCAAACGAGAGATGGCCGAGCGGTACCTCGGCCACTCGCCGCTGCTTGCCGAGGCGGCCGAGGCCATCGAGCGGCTTCATGCCCGCCCATGAAGGAGCTGCGTCCCCTTTTACGGCATGCCACAAAACGGCTATTCTGACTGTTTTCTGGCCCCCGAAACCGCTGCGACTCGCCCATGGCTACGACGACCGCCCCCGCCCACTCCCAAGACCCCTGGTTTCAGGATCGCTTCGCCCAACGCATCGGCGGCGCGATGTTTGGCAAAGATAGCGCGATCTACAAGTTCGAATTGATCAAGCGTGCGAAGCGGAAGGCGCTCGCCGATCACCCCGAGCGGCGGATGCTCGATTTCGGGATCGGTGAAAATGACGAGATGGCGCCGGACAACGTTCGCGCTGTGATGCGTCGCGAGATCGACCAGCCGGAAAACCGTGGCTACGCCGACAACGGCATTGCCGCCTACAAGCAGGCGGCGGCCGCCTTCATGGAGCGGGAGTTTGGCGTGGTGCTCAATCCCGAGACGGAGGTCAACCATTGCATCGGCTCGAAGACGGCCTACGCCATGCTGCCGGCCGCCTTCATCGATCCTGGCGACGTCACGCTCATGACCGTGCCGGGCTATCCCGTCGCCGGCACGGCCACGCGGTGGTTTGGTGGCACGGTCCATCGGCTGCCGCTTGTAGCGGAAAACGACTTCTTCCCCGATCTCGCCGGCATCCCCGACGACGTGCTCGCCAAGACAAAGATGCTCGTGCTCTGCTATCCCAACAGCCCCACCGGCAAGACAGCCACCCGGGAGTTTTACGAGCAGGTGGTCGACTGGGCCCACCGGCATCGCGTGATTGTGGTGCAAGACGCCGCCCACATCATGCTCTCCTACGATGACGAGCCGCTCTCGTTTCTTTCGATCGACGGGGCCAAGGAGGTCGGTGTCGAGGTGCACTCGATGTCGAAGGGCTTCCACATGATCGGGTGGCGGCTGGGCTGGGTCTGCGGCCACGAACGAATCGTGCGGGCCTTCGCCGATGTGAAAGACAATTGCGATTCAGGACAGTTCATGGCCATTCAGAAGGCCGGCGCCGCGGCGCTGGCCGACGCTGAGATACCGCGGCGGGTCCGCGAGAAGTATCGCCGTCGGCTCGAGAAGCTCGTCGGTGTGCTGCGGGCGGTGGGCTTCGAGTGTGAGATGCCCGGAGGCACCTATTTCCTCTATACCAAGAGCCCCCGCGGCGCCGGCGATCGCGAGTTCAAGACGGCCCAGGATGCGAGCCAGTTTCTGATCAGCGAACTTTCGATCTCGACGGTGCCGTGGGACGACTGCGGGGCCTATCTCCGATTTTCGGCGACCTACGAGGCCGTGGACGAGGCGGCTGAAGACGACCTGATGGCCGAGACTCATGCCCGGTTGTCGCTGGCCCGCCTGAAGTTTTAACGATCCGATCTTCCTTCGCCTTTGCGGAGCCTCATGACGATGCCTGCCACTCCCGCCGCTGTCGTGATCTGGTTGCTGATTGGATTCACGGCGGTCGCAGGCTCGGTCGGCTGCGGGAAGCGGCCGTTGCGAATCGAGGATCGGATCGCCCTGGCCCGGGAGAAGCCGCGGGGTCCGCAGCAAGCGGCCGAATTGCTAAAGGTGGCCCGCCGGCAGCTGACCGCCAACGATCGGGTGGGAGCCCATGACACGATCACCGCCGCCTTTGATCAGGTGAGCGCCGGAGGCGAAGAGGCCATCACGACCCTGCTCGAGGTGGCGCAGTCGTACATCGATGTTGATGACCGTCGGACGGCCCGCACCGTGCTCAACCGGGCCGTCGAGATCGGGAAGGCGACCAGCGATCCTGCCCAAAAAGCGAAGCGGCTTGCCGACGCCGGGGCGCTGTTTGGCAATGCTGATACCGGTATGGCCGATCCCCAACGGGCACGGGCCCTGCTCGCCGAGGCGACGACGCTTGCCGAGGGAGTGGAAGACCGGTTCCGGGCGGAGGCGCTGGCGGTCGTCGCCATGGGGTATGTGAGCGGCGGCATGGCCAAGGAGGCCGGCGGCATGGTGGAAAAGCTCGAGGCCTGTCTGGCCGCCCTCTCCGACGCACGGGCCAAGGCGGAGGCCCTTGCCGCGGCGTCGAGCGTGTATGCGAAGACGGGTGACGAGGAGAAGGCGAAGGCCTTGCTGGGCGATGCGGCCTCGACCGCGAAAGGGATCGGCTCTCCGGAGAGCAAGACATACGCTCTGATCGCAGTCGCCCAAGCCACTGCCACCAATGGCGACGCCGCTGCTGCTCGTGGCCTGCTTGAAGAGGCCGATGTGGCGGCCAATCAGGTGGGTGATCCCGACTCTCAGGCAAACGCGGTCAGGCAGGTTCGCACGGCGCTGGACCGACTGAAGTAAGGCCGCGCTACGCAACTGCAAGGCCGTCCCCACTCAGCCGCCAGGCGCCAGCCGGCGGGCTGACCCTTGCGCCGCCTACTTCCCTGTCACTTTCTTGAGCGCCTCAAGCGCCCGCTTCCGCGCCTCCGCATGATCGACGATCGGCCCGGGATACTCCTGCGCATCCATGTCCACCCATTGCCTCACATACGCCCCGTCGGGGTCAAACTTCTCCGCCTGGCTCGTCGGATTGAAGATCCGGAAATACGGCGCAGCGTCGGCTCCGCAGCCGGCCGCCCACTGCCAGCCGAGCGTGTTGGCGGCGAGATCGGCATCGACGAGCGTGTCCCAAAACCAGCGTGCCCCCTCCAGCCAGGAGACCCGCAGATCCTTCACGAGGAAGCTCGCCACGATCATCCGCACGCGGTTGTGCATCCAGCCGGTCGCCCAGAGCTGCCGCATGCCGGCATCGACGATCGGAAAACCGGTACCGCCCCGTTGCCAGGCCCGCAGGCCCACCGGGTCGTCGGCCCAGGGAAACTTCGCGTAGTCGGCCCGCAGCGGAGCGTCGGTCGTATGCGGGAAGTGAAAGAGCAGGTGGCTGGCAAACTCCCGCCAACCCAGTTCCCGGAGATACACCTCCGGGCTGCCGGCAATCTTCTTGGCCGGTGTGCCACCTACGGCCGCGCGAACGGCATGCCAGAGCCGCCGCGGTGAGATCTCGCCGAAATGGAGGTGGGGCGAGAGGGCGCTTGTGCCATCGTGGTCGGGCCGGTCGCGGCCGGTGCCGTAGCCGGTGAGCCCCCGCTCCAGAAACTGCTCCATCCGCG
>CAMCYH010000194.1 GCA_945883745.1 Candidatus Kuenenia stuttgartensis | reverse complement strand
TCACGAAGAGGGCCACCACCCAGCCGGCGAGAAAGCCGATCGAGTAGAGAAAGCCATCGTAGCCCGAGAAGGCGATCATCCCGCAGATGCCGAGAAACGAGGCGGCCGAGAGGTAGTCGCCGGCGAAGGCGATCCCGTTGACGAACCAGTGCACCTCGCCGTGCGCCGCGTAGTAGGCCGCAGCCGACTGCTTCTTGCGGCCGAGCCAGAAGGAGAGGCCGATCACGCCGACCACGAAGGCGGCGAAGATGAGTACGGCCAGCGGCGACGTGTCGTGGAGCATCCTGCGGGGGTTCCTGTCAGCGGCCGGCCCGCGCCACCATGTAAAACACGGCCAAAATGAAGGCGGCGGCGATCAGCCCCATGCCGGAGGCGATAGCCAGGTTCACGCCGCCGAAGGGCCGCCACGACAGCAGGTCGGGCCGCACGAGCACGAGCCCCATGAAGCCACCGTAGAGCAGCACATAGATCCAGAAGAGCACAAGGCCGAGCCGGCTCGTCGTCGTGTCGTTGCCATCGGCCATGAAAACGCCCCCGGGAGTGGTCGCAGAGTGTAGCACCTCGCTCAGCCTGCCGGGACGGCCTGCTGCCTTTTGGCAGGCCGCTTGGGATTCCAATCATGGGTCCGCCACCAGTCGGGGGCCTCTGCCTCGATCTCGGCCGTGTAGCTCCGCAGCCGCCCCAGCATGGCGGCCAGCCGCTCCGGTTCCCGCGTCGCGAGGTCGGTCGTCTCAGCCAGATCGTCGGCGAGGTTGTAAAGCTCCGGCTTCGCGAGCGCCTCGTCGGTGACGATCTTCCACGGGCCCTCGCGGTAGGCGACGAAGCCGCCCCACCGCCAGTAGAGCGGCCGTGGCTGCTCGACTGTAAGACCAATCACCTCGACACCGTCGAGCGTGCGGCCGGAGAGAGGGGCGAGACCAGCCGCCTCGAGGGCCGTGGGAAAGAAGTCGCTGCCGATCACAGGGAGGTCGCTCTGGCTGCCCGGCTCGATCTTTCCCGGCCAGCGAATCATCCCCGGCACACGATGGCCTCCCTCGTACATCGACCGCTTCCGACCCCGGAGCGGACCGGCAAGGCCGCGGCCCGGCCCCCTGTCTCCTGCTCCTTCGGGACCGTTGTCGCTCGTGAAGAAGACGAGCGTCGAGTCGGTTGCCCCGATCTCATCGAGTGTTTTCATGAGCACGCCGAAGGCATCATCGAGCTGCGTAACGTTGGCCCGATAGGTCCGCTCCTCGGGGTCGGCGAGAGCGGCGTGTTGCTTTTCGTACCGTTCAGCCGAGGCGATCGGGTAATGCGGCTCGTGGGCCCACACGGCAAGGAAGAACGGTTGCCTTGGGTCCCGCTTTGTCTTCAGCCATGTCGCTGCTTCCTGGGCGATGAAGGGCGCGGAGTAGTCATCGACCTTGCCGATCGCAGTGCCGTTCCTGACGAAGTTCTCAGGATAGGCATGGCTCGGCGCGGCGTTGTTTTGCGTGGCCAGCCACCAGTCGTAGCCGTGGTCGGAAGGCTGCGGCTGCTCCGGCGAATTGAACATGCCATTCAGGTGCCATTTTCCCACGTGGCAGGTTTGATAGCCTGCCTGCTTGAGCAGCTTCGGCAGCGCGATCTCACTGGTGCGGAGGTGGATCGGGCTCTTTTCCGGAATCCAGGTGAAGACGCCATTCCGAAAAGGCGTGCGGCCCGTGAGCAGGCTCGACCGCGACGGCGAGCAGACGCTCGAGGCCGAGTGGCAATCGGTGAGCTTCAGGCCTTCGGTGGCGAAGCGGTCGAGGTTGGGCGTGATCGCGGCATTGTTGCCGTAGCAGCCCAGTTCGCCATAGCCGAGGTCATCGGCAAGAAAGAGCACGATGTTGGGCCGCGTTGCCGCCGCTGCCTGACCTGCCTGCCCCTGCTCTGGCCGTCGTTGGTCGGAAAACCGAAATGGATCGTCATGCCGCTGCATCTCGGCGAGCAGAATCGCTTCCATTGCGGTGCGTTGTGCGGCGTGGGCCGGATCAGCGGCGAGGTTTTTCTGCCGCGGCTGGGGTGCCATCGGCAGGGCCCGCGCGACCGACGGATCATGGTGCTCGGCGAGAAACTCATGCGGGTTATCCCGCAGGTTGAAGAGTTGTGTATGAAGGCCGCCGGAAGGCGACTCATACTTGATGAGCTTCCAGTCCCCCTGCCGCACACTGCGAATCCCCGGCTTCTGGCCGCCACAGTAGACGCCGTAGAGCACGTCGCGAACCGTCTGCTGCCGACCCTCGAGCACCGGCAGGAAACTCGTGCCCTCGTTCGAGACCGGCGGCTCGATGTCGCAGATGTCGCAAAGCGTGGCCAGCGTGTCGCCGAGGTAGATGTTGCCAGCGGCACGACTTCCCGGCTTCACGCCCGGACCCTTCACGATAAAGGGCACCCGCCACGTGTGCTCGTAGAGATTCTGCTTGCCCTGCAGGCCGTGGCGGCCGATCGCCATGCCGTGGTCAGCCGTGTAGAAGATCCACGTGTTGTCGAGCTCACCCATCGCGGCCAGTTTGTCGAGCACCCGGCCGATCTGGCGGTCGATATTCTCGCTACAGGCAAACTCCCGCCCGAGTTCATTGCGGATCGTGGCCTCATCTCGGTGAGCCCAGACACCGCTCACGGCCACTTCGTCGCGGACATCCATATGGCCATGATCGAAGGGATGCCGGGGCAGCCAGGTGGGCGGCAGGGGCGGCTGCTTTGAATCAGCCCGCGGCAATGAGGCCGGATCGGCGTGGTTGGTAGCGCCATACTTGGCGAGCAGCTCCGGAGTGCCATCCCGCGTGTCGTGGGGATGGGATACTCCGAAGTAGATCAGGAAGGGATCGGTATCCTTGCTCTGCTCCCGCTCCGCGAGATAGTCGAGCACGCGGTCACCGTGCCAGCCGCTGCCCCCTTCGTGCGTGCCCTCCCGCTTGGTCGCGTCGTGGCGGATCGTGAAGAGTTTGTTGGCCCCTTCATAACTGTTGCCCTGCTTGCAGGTCCGCATCGTGTCGTAGCTGGCCCGATTGAAGACCGGGGCGAGCGTATGCTGGACGACGTCGGGCGGGCACGACGCCTTGCTGGGGCCGATCGGGAGATGCCAGACCGATCGGCCGCACATCACCATATGCCGGCTCGGCGTGCAGACCGCCCCGGAGAACGAGCCCATGTGGTAGGCGGCGTCGAACACCATCCCCTCGGCGGCGAGCCGGTCGATCACCGGCGTGTCGAGCGTCGAGGCGGGGTTGTAGCACCTGAGGTCGAACGGCGACTGGTCGTCGGCGATGATGTAAAGAATGTTCGGCCGCTTTGCTCCGGCCGCAGTCGGAGCATGCTTCGGCTGGCTGGCAACATCAGCAAACGGCAGCGGCCAGTCTGGATGCGGCACATGCTCGCGATCAAGGATCGCCTCCAGCCGCTGCACGACGTCCGGGTGCTCTGTAGCGACGTCCCTCGTCTCGCCAGGGTCGGCGGCGAGATCGTAGAGCTCCGTCGGAGCCGCGGCGGCCTCGGGGCTCTTGCGACTTCCCTTCCCCCGGCGGATCGCCTTCCAGCGGCCGCGGGCATCGAGAACCGTCTGCCACTGCCGTTCGGTGAGTTCACGGTAGAGGATGCGATGTTGTGGAGCAGCGGCCTGGCCCTCGAGTGCCGCTGCCAGACTCACGCCATCGACATCGCCAGGAATCTGATCATGCAGACCGGCAAGATCGAGGAGCGTCGGCAACCAGTCCTCGAAGCCGGTCGGAGCATCGATCACCTTCCCGGCCGGGATGTGCCCGGGCCAGACAGCGACCGTCGGCACCCGGAGGCCACCCTCGTAGGGCGAGCCTTTCCAGTCGCGAAGCAGCCCATTGCTCTTGAGCCGTGCGGTGTCGATGCCACCCGTGCCCGGGCCCGT
>CAMCYH010000193.1 GCA_945883745.1 Candidatus Kuenenia stuttgartensis | reverse complement strand
GCGAGGTGCTGATCGCGGTCGGCCTCTTTGCCATCTGCCTCACATGCCGCGGCGAGTTTCCGATGGAGCGTGGGGGATGGGGCGATCGAGACCAACCGCCGCCGGAGGGCCGTCGCCTCGTCAATACGACCGAGACGTTCAGCCGCGTCTGCCTCGTAGACGGCCATCAGCGGATCGGAGTCACGGAGCCACGGCTGCGCGGCGATGGCATCGACAACTTCCTGCGCGTTACCGGAAGTCATCGCCAGATCGGCCCGCAGCTGCATGAGCGTGGTCGACTCGGGGATCATCCGACCACCAATTGCGGCGTCGATCGTGTCGAGCCGCTGCTGGAGCAACTCGGGACTTTCACGCCCCGCCACCGCCGCGGCATAGTCGTGCAGCATCCGGCTGATTCCGTGCCGCGTGGTGAGCGGACGGACGTAGCCGGTGCTGAAGTTGACCTCCAACAGGTGGGCCGATCGCTCCTCCATCGCCCGCGCCGCAAAGGCGTCGGCAGGTCGGTCGAGAGCATCCATGATCCGGCCGCGGAGGCGGTGCCATTCCAGCGATAAGGGGAGAAGCTCGAGGCCGCGATCGACGACCTCGACCGCCTCTCGCGGCCGGCCGGTGAACAGCAGAATTCGGGCGAGCTGGTAATCGGCAGGCGGAAAACCTGGATTCTGCCGAAACGCCGCCTCCGCGGCAGATTCGTCCTCGAGCCTGAGCAGGTTGCGGCCGATCGCGTAGAGGGCGAACGGTTTCTTCGACTGCCCGGGGCCGGGCGGGTCGGGAAGCTCGAGACAGCGGCGATACTCGTCATTGGCCTCCGCCATTCTGCCGGTGCGGTCGATGCAAAATGCCAGGGCAAACCGGGCTTCTATGTCTTGGGGAGAAATCTCCGTGACCCGCCGATAGGCCAGCTCTGCGTTCCTGTAATCGCCTCTCCCGAGGAGGGCATCTCCCAAGGCCATCCAGGCCGACGCCCCGCCAAACCGAGTTGCCGCGGCGAGATCGGCGATCTCCGCGGTCCACGTTGGATCATCGGAAACCGTTGCCGGCAATCTCAGGGAGGATTGGGTCCACCACCGCGTGGCCAAGACGCCGCCCAGAACCACTTCAGCGATGATGGCGATCACGAACAGGTGGCGAAGCTTCATGGGGCGGCACCCTCGTTGAGCCAAAGAGAAACACCGCCGATCCGTTCAAACGGACCGCGCAGGTTGAGACTTCCGGCGACCACGTCGGTGCGGCCGTCTCCATCCACGTCGCCGGTATCGATGCAAACGGCATTAATCGGAGCACTGGCGATCTGCCACGTGGTGAACCGCTGGTGTCCGTCATTCTCGAGCCAGACGATGCTGGCCGCGGCGGGATTGCTCCAGTCGTTGGCCATGCTGGCGAGCACGATGTCGCGGTCGCCGTCGTCGTCGAGGTCTCCTGTCGCAGCGGCATACGTGCCGGCGAGGCTCGCAATGCGGTGCTTGATGAACTGCCAGTCACCACGGTTCTCGAACCAGAGGCAGCCATGATAGGGCTGGGGAAAGGCGGCGAAGTCTTCGAGGTTGTCACCGACCGGCAGGATGAGATCCTGATCGCCATCGCCATCGAGATCGGCTGCCACGAGCCCGGCGCTCCCGAGGTCGAAGTTGGGGGTTCGCCACAGCATGCGGGAACGAAACCGACCCTCACCGACGTTCTCGAAGCCCCAGAGCTCCTCGTCATCCTGCGAGATCACGGCGGCGATATCCGGGTCTCCATCGCCGTCGTAGTCAGCCACGGGCACATGGATGCCCCCCGGGGCGCTGTGCAGGAGATGATCGGCGAACGTGCCGTCGGCCTGGTGCTCGAGCCAAAGAATCTCGCCCCGATTGTAGCCGAAGACAGCCACTGCCAGATCGATATCGCCGTCGGCGTCGAAGTCGCCCGGCTGCACGTCGGCGACCCGGCGGACGTCGTCAAGCAACACCTCGCGGGCATAGCTCGACCCTTCCCGCCGGTGAAGCTCAACGCGGCCGACTGCTGCGTCGGAGGGGAGAATGTCACCGAGAATCGCCACGATGCAGTCGAGGTCGCCGTCACCGTCGATGTCGACAAACGTCGCATGGGCGGGAACGCCGACGTCGGCGATCAAAACGGTCTCGCGCCACGACCCATCGCTGTTGCGGTCGAGCCGCAGGATCCGATTGTGGAGCGCGTCACATGCGACCACTTCCGAAACACCGTCGGAGTCTACGTCGATGATCTGGACGTGCGTGATTCGCGGGAGCCTCTCGGAAGCCTGCGGGGGAGCCGATGTGGTGAAGGCGACTTTGCTCGGAGGGAAAGAGATCCCCGCCCGAGGTGTAAACGCCTGGCTCGGTGATCCCATCCAGGCCAAACCACCGAGCGCGATGCCGAGACTGGCGGCCAGAATTCCCAGCGTGGTTGTCTTCATGGGCAGCGGATCCGCGATCACGAGAACCTCCCGAGGAGACCCCAGCCGACGAACCTTACGACGCGAACGAAGCGTGCTTTCTGAAGCCGCTCCTTTCGCTCACCGTCGGACGTTTTCCAAATCGGTCAAATTTTCACAAGTCCCTGTATTCTAGCGCAGATGCTCCACCCGGCGCCATCGCCAGCAGAGTGCGGCAAGACCACGCGAGTGGTCCGCTGTCCGACGGAAGCCAGTCCTACTCCGCCGGTGGTGGACGACGACGGCGAAGGCCGCCACGCGGTGGTTCCTGCTCCGGATTGGCCGCTTCGGCGGCCCGCTTCTCGGCACGGCGCTTGGCCACCTGCTGCAACACGTCACCGACCAGGTCGATCACGGCATCCGCTGTCGGATCCTGGGTCAATTCGGGTGGCAACTTCGCCTTGAGGCCCTCGAGCGCCGACGTCGCAGGAGCGTTCTCCGGGGGCTGCCCATCGTCCGGCGACGGCGGCGTGGTTGACTGGGCGTTGGCGTCGACGGGCGGGGCGCCGTGGGGCTGTACCGGTGCATCGCCCCGCTGGGGACCAGTGCCCGGCCGCCGCAACCGGTCGATGACCTCGGCCAGCGCCGCGACGGCTGTCTCCTTGATGCTGCCGTCAAAGACAAGCTTCGGGTCGGTGAGCGTTCCGCTCACGCCGACCGAGACCTTGCGGCCGGCCAGCGAGGCGAGCAGCGGACGGTCTTGCGGCAGCCCCGCCGGGATCGGCAGTTCGAGCTTGAGGTCGAGCGAATCGTCATCGAGCCCCACCGATCCACTGCAGTGCACGTCGAGCCGCAGGCCGGGCTGCTTCAGCGGCAGGCCAAACTCGAGCCCCGTGTGCCAGATGCGGCGGTCACCGAGTCGGAAGTCGACATTCGCCTCGTCGGCAAACCGCACCGTCGGTGGCGGCGGCAGCCGCAGCGGCAATTCCTGCAGCGTCTTTACGGCCAGCGGCCCGGGACCGAGATCAACGCGGTGCATCGAGAGCACGCCCGCGAGCATGCCATCGGCAGGGTCGCCCACCGGGAGCGTGGCGCCGTTCAGCCGCAGCGAAAACTCGCCGCCGGTGCGGGTTGCATCGGCAAGCACGGGGGCGATGTAGGCCAGCACACTCGACGCCACGGTCGGCTCGAGCCGGGCGTGCGTGAGGAGCTGCGTTGGCTCGATCGTCCACTCGCTGTGCCAGCCACGCTGGGCAGGGCCGAGTGTCGCCCGGATGTCGATCGGTTCGCTCACCCATGGTTCGGGGGCCCACGGGCCGGCGATCCGCACGCGAGCGTCATTCACTTCCAGCCGCGTGCTGACAAGGCTGCGGCGCCGGCCACCTCCCGTCGGAGGTCCGGCGGGCTGGGGCATGGGCTCGGCAAACAGACGTTCAAAGTTGGACGTGCGGTCGGCGTCGACGATGATATCGGCCCCGAGGCCGTCAACCAGCGTCCGGCCGAGGTCGCCGCCGGTGACGAGGATCGCGGCGAACCCATTACTGACTTCGATCCGGCGAATCTCCAGCGGTGGCTGAGAGCCGTCGTTGGGCATCACGCGAA
>CAMCYH010000192.1 GCA_945883745.1 Candidatus Kuenenia stuttgartensis | reverse complement strand
ACCCGGCACTCAAGGAAATGGAGGATAGGGGATTCGAACCCCTGACCTTCTGGCTGCCAGCCAGACGCTCTCCCAATTGAGCTAATCCCCCAACGTGTTTGGCGCGTTGGACGGGAGTGCCGCAGGGCGATTGGAACCGCGATTCCAACTCGTTCCACCGTATCGGGAGAAGGCAGGTATGTCAACGCGGTGGAACGCACAGGGAGCCTTAAGCCCGCGGGATGACACACCAGCCAGCGCCGCCGCTGGCCCCCGGGCTTGCGCCCGGGGCTGAGTGGGTGGTGGGCACACCCAGCCCGCGGGATGACGCACCAGCGGGCGCTGCCATCCCACGGGCTGGCGGATGAGTCGGGCGGCAAGCACACTGGGACTGATGACTGATCCACGCGCAACCACGCCCGAGCCCTCGCCCCCCACCGAAACCGTCTGCGGGGCGGTCACTGTGGCGCTGGGCATCTACCTGCTCGGCCTGGTGCTCTCCATGATGGGCAACACGGTCAGCGGCGGATCGCCGCTTGTGACGACGATCAAGAACCGCCTCTTCGCGCCGTGGATGGTACCGGCATGGCTCGACCTGGGCTTCGATTATCGGCTCACCTACGGCCTCGACGACGACGCAGACCACCTGATCGAAGTGCGGCCATTTGCCGCGTCGGAATCTGCCCCGGCGATCCGGCTCCCCGCCGGTCAGACGGGCGAACAGGCACGACGGTGGCATCGGCTGGCCCGCGCGGTTATCTCCGTCGTGGATGATTCAGACCGTGAGTCGATCCTGCCGACAGCGATCGGCATGGGCCTCATGGACGAGGCGGCCAGTGACGACGTGCTCGTGCGGATCATCCGGCGGCCGCTCCCCGAACGCACGGGCGTACCGGCGCCTCCGCAACAGGCCTTCACGGCCCGTGTGCGGCTCATCGATGGCCGGCCCCAACTCATTCGCCAGGAACCCCGTGGCGAGGTGGCGCCGGTCACGAAGCCTCGGGGCGAGGAGCATGTGCCGTGAACGCCATGCCCCGCTCACCGCGCCACGATGCGACCACGGCGACCGAACTGCTTGCGACTCCGGGTATCGGCGGCACATGGATGCGGTTCTGGTTCACGCCGACGGGCAGCCAGCCGCTCGCCGTGGTACGCATCGCCACGGCCTTGCTCGGGGTTCTTCTCCTCTGGAGCTATGTCGGTGACCTGCAGGCTTGGTTTGGGGCGGGTGGCATCCTGTCCGCCGACACTGTGGTCGCCTGGCGGAGGCCACCCGGCTGGTGGATGCCATTTGGTGTGTCGCTTTTCGACATCGCCACCACGCCACTTTCGCTTCGCATTCTGTTCGCGATCACGACCGCCGTGTTTGGCCTCCTGCTGGTCGGGCTCCTGACACCGATCACGGCCGCTGCAGCCGCGGTGCTCTGGGCATCGCTGCTCAACCGTGGCCCAATGCTGGCCGGACCGGCGGACGATTGCCTGGCGATCCTGCTCTGGTGCCTGGCGATCGGACCCGCGGGTGAATATTTCTCCATCGATCGACTCCTGCACGACCGCATGGGCATGGCGATGCCGCGGCCGTCCTGGCGGGCCCGCGTCTCACTCGGCCTCATTCAGACGCATGCGGCGGCGATCGCCCTCGGGGCCGCTGTGGCCCAACTTAAGGGAGACGCCTGGTGGAACGGCACGGCGGCCTGGTGGCTTGTCGCCCGCGAAAGCTCCCGTGTCGTCGACCTGACAGGGCTCCTCGCCCGCTCGGAGTTTCTCACGAACGCCATGACACATGCGATCATGTTCTTCGAGATCGTTTTTGCGGCGGGGATCTGGTTTGCAGCCACGCAGCGGACGGTGGCCCGCGTCGGCCTGCTCGCCTGGCCACTCATCGGCCTCGTGGCCGGGGAGCCGCTCTGGGGGCTGGTGATGGCGGTGTACGCGGCGGCAATCGTCACGAAGTGACGAGCCTTTGAAACTCGTCCTCGTCGATCACCCTGACACCGAGTTTCTGAGCCTTCTCCAGCTTGCTGCCCGCCTCGGCTCCGGCGACGACGTAATCAGTCTTCTTCGACACGCTGCCACTCGCCCGTCCGCCTGCCTTGCGGATCGCCTCCTCGGCTTCCTGTCGGGAGAAGTGCGCGAGCGTGCCGGTGACGACCAGTGTCTTACCGGTGAGCGGCCCGTCGACGGCCTGCTCCGCTTTGGGCAGATCAAGCCGGACGTCTGCCGCGGCCAGACCCGCGATCACCCGCCTTCCATACGGGCTCGCCAGCCATTCGTGCACGCTGGCGGCGATCACGTCGCCGATCTCGTGTACCGCCGCCAACTCGTCGACAGCTGCCGCCTGAAGCTTTTCGATCGTGGGAAACCGCTGGGCCAGGATCGTGGCCACCCGTGGCCCAACGTGGTGGATGCCCAGCGCGTTGAGCACCTTCGCCAGTCCGCGATCCTTGCTCAGGGTGATCTGCTCGACGAGATTCCCGGCCGACTTCGCCCCCATTCGCTCGAGTCCTGTGAGCCGCTCGACGGTGAGCGAATAGAGATCGGCATAATCGGTGACGAGCTCCTGGGCCACCAGTTGCTCAACGAGCTTGTCGCCAAGGCCCTCGATGTCCATCGCGCCCCGCGATGCGAAAAACTTCAGCCGTTCCCGGCGGCGGGCCGGACAGTCAACGTTGGGGCAGCGGATGTAGACGCCGTCGGGATCCTTCACGAGCAGTGTGCCGCATTCGGGGCAGTCGGTCGGGGGCTGCCACGGCTCGTGGTGATGCCTGCGAAGGTGCTTTTCCACTCGGACCACGTGGGGAATCACCTTTCCTGCCTTCTCGACGACCAGCACGTCCCCCACGCGGATATCCTTGCGGGCCACCTCGTCGGCATTGTGGAGGCTAGCCCGGCTGACCGTGGTGCCGGCAAGTTCGACCGGCTCGAGATCGGCCACGGGCGTCACCGTGCCACCGCGGCCCACCTGCACGCGGATGCCGGCCAGCCTCGTCGTGGCCTCGAACTTCTCGAACTTCCAGGCGATCGCCCACCGCGGGCTCTTGGCCGTCGTCCCCAGCCGCTGCTGCTGGCCGAACCGATCGACCTTCACCACGAAGCCGTCGACTTCGAAATCGAGATCGTGGAGTTCCTCGATGAGTGTCGAGGCATGGTCGACAAGCGCGTCGAGCGAGTCGAAGGTCCCCGTCCGCGGAGCCACTGGCAGTCCGGCCCGCACCCCCCAGGCGAACAGCTCCGTCTGGGAAGCGACACCGAGACCACCGACGTCCCCCACACCGTGGCAGAAAAACCGCAGTGGTCGCGTGGCACACTCTCGCGGGTCGAGGAGCCGGATGCTGCCGGCGGCGACGTTGCGAGTGTTCGCAAACGGAGGGAGCCCCTTGGCCGCCTGATCCTCGTTGAGCGTGACGAGGTCGGAGTTGGTCATGTAAATCTCACCGCGCACCTCCACGGAGGCCGGCGGATCGTCGAGGTCGAGCCGCAGGGGCACACCGTGGATCGTCCGCACGTTATGGGTGATGTCATCGCCGATGAGCCCATTGCCCCGTGTGGCCGCCAGCGCAAGCAGGCCATTTTCATACGTGAGCGACACGGCCACGCCGTCGATCTTGAGTTCCAGCACCCATTGAATCGGCTCCTGCGAGCGGCCCTCGCCCGCCGTGGCCTGACCTTCGGCAGCGAGGAGTTTTTCCACGCGGCGGCCCCAGGCAGCGAGGTCTTCGATGCTGTAGGTGTTGTCGATCGAAAGCATCGGCACGCGGTGCGTGACCGCCTGCAGTTGCGGCACCGGTTCGTCACCGACCCGCTGCGTCGGGCTATCGACTGTGATGAGTTCGGGATGCGTAGCCTCGAGCTGTTTCAGCCGATCGATGAGCAGGTCGTACTCGCGGTCGCTGATCTCAGGAGACGCCTCCACGTAGTAGAGGCGGTCGTGGTGCCGAATCTGATCCCGCAGCACCTCGATCTGCCGGGCAGCCGAGGCAGTCACGGATGCTCTACCCCGGAGTCGGAGGCGGCGGCCTGCCGCTCGGTATCACGTTCCCGTCGGGCCCGCTCCCCCTCGAAGTGGTCGAGAGCCACCGCCCCAAACGTAGCC
>CAMCYH010000191.1 GCA_945883745.1 Candidatus Kuenenia stuttgartensis | reverse complement strand
GCGGCCAGCAAGGGTGTCGAACTCGAGGCGGCGGAGAGCGCGATCGAACGACGGCTGATCAAGTCACCCTTGGATGGGGTCGTAGTCCAGATCTTTCCACACGAGGGCGAGTGGATGCAGCCGGGCGACCCGCTGGCCCATGTCGTCCGCATCGACAAGCTCCGCGTGGAGGGGTTTGTGAATGCAGGCCAGTGGAATGCCGACGACGTACGCGACCGTCCGGTGACGGTCGAGGTGCAACTGGCCGGTGGCCGCCGCGAGTCGTTCGAGGGGCGGATCGTGTTCACGAGTCCGCTGGTGCAGGCAGGCAACAACTTTCGTGTCGTGGCCGAGGTCGACAACCGGCAGAATGCCGACTCCGAACGGTGGCTCCTCCGGGCAGGCCAGTCGGCGACGATGAGGATTCATTCCGCCCAGAGCCCTCTGCCCCCCGTCCACAAGAAGTAGGGCGTTGCCCTGCATATGTCCACCGCTGCCGACGCCTTTCGTTCCAGCACCACGCGGCCCGTCGGGCTCAAGCGGCGGGGCGACATCATCACCAATCGGCAGATCTATCAGGGCCAGGCCTGGTTCGTGGTGAAGGACCCGATCTCACTTCATTACTTCCGGTTTCGGCCCGAGGAATACGCCCTGCTCGAGATGCTCGATGGGCAGGCGAGCCTCGAGGATCTGAAGGAGCGGTTTGAGGAGAAGTTTCCGCCGCGGCGGATCACGGCCGAGGAGCTGGCCCGATTCGTGGCCACGCTTCATCGGTCGGGGCTCGTGATCGGCGACCGGCCGGGGCAGGGGCCGCAGCTCTTCGAGCGACGGCGGCAGCGCCTCTGGAAGGAATGGATGGCTTGGCTCTCCAACATCATGGCCCTGCGGTTTCGCGGCATCGATCCCGACCGCCTGCTCGAGCGGCTCGATCCCTGGTTCGGCTGGCTCTTCACGCCCGCGGCGCTGGTCGCGGTGCTGGCGCTGGCCACCAGCGCGCTGATGCTCGTGCTGGTCAATTTCGACACGTTCCGGTCGAAGCTGCCGGAATTTCATCAGTTCTTCGCGGCGGGCAACTGGTTTTATCTCGCGATCGCGTTGGGGGTGACCAAGATCATCCACGAGTTTGGCCACGGCCTCTCCTGCAAGCACTATGGCGGTGAATGCCATCAGATGGGCGTGATGCTGCTGGTGCTCACGCCCTGCCTCTACTGCGACGTGTCAGACAGCTGGATGCTGCCCAACAAGTGGAAGCGGGCGGCGATCGGGGCGGCCGGGATGTATGTCGAGGTGATCATCGCCTCGATCGCCACCTGGCTCTGGTGGTATTCGCACCCCGGCATCTTCAACAAGATGTGCCTCGACGTGATGTTCGTATCGAGCGTGTCGACGATCCTGTTCAACGCCAACCCCCTCCTGCGGTACGACGGCTACTACATTCTTTCCGACGTGCTCGAGATCCCCAATCTGCGGCAGAAGGCGACAACGATTCTTCAGCGACTGGCGAGTCGCTGGTGCCTCGGGATCAAGCAGCCGGAGGATCCCTTTCTGCCGCAGCGGCGGCGGGGTCTCTTCGCCCTCTATGCCGTCGCATCGAGCCTCTACATGTGGTTCGTGTCGCTCTCGATCTTTTTGTTCGTCTGGAACGTGTTCAAGCCCTACCGGCTGGAGGTGCTTGGCCAGCTGATGGCTGGAATGGCCCTGTGGGGCTTGGTCGTGCGGCCGATCCACGGGATGATCAAGTTTCTGAATGTCCCTGGGAGGCGCGATCAAGTGAAGGCGGCGAACGTGACGACGACGATCGGAGTGGCGGTGATCGTGGCGGCGATGATCGGCCTGATTCCACTCCCGCAGCGGGTCTGGTCCGCGGCCGAGATTCGCCCGCGGGGCGAGGAGACGGTCTACGTCACGGTGCCGGGCCGCGTGGAGGCGATCCTGGTCGAGCCGGGCGATCGGGTGGAGAAGGGGGCGGAGCTCGCGCGGCTCTCGAGCATCGATCTTGATCTTGGAATTGCCGATCTCGAGGGTAAGGCGGCCGAGTACCGCACGCGGCTCGACAGCCTGATCCGCGAGCGGTTTACCGATCCGGCGGCCGGCCGTGAGATCGGCACGGTGGAGGAGGCCCTCAAGAGCGTCGACGAGCAGCTGGTGAAGAAGCGGCGGGACCGCACGGAACTCGTGCTCACGGCGCCGCGGGGAGGGGTCGTGCTGCCGGCGACGAGCGTGGAGCCGAAGGAAGATCCGTCGGGCAAGCTGCCGGCGTGGACAGGGAATCCCCTCAGTAAGCAGAACCTCGGCGCGACCTATACACCGGGCACCGTGGTCTGCATGGTGGGAGAGCCCGAGGCGTTCGAGGCGGTGATCGTGGTCGACCAGACGGAGGTGGAGTTTGTGCAGCTCGGTCAGGAGGTGGACCTCAAGCTCAACGCCTTTCCCTGGCAGACGTTTACTGGCACGGTCGACGAGATATCCGAATCGCACATCGAGGCGGGTTCGGAGCGGCTGAGCGTGAAGGCGGGGGGCGGGTTGCCGACGGAGACCGACGAGGCGGGCCGCGAGGTGCCGATCTCGACAAGCTACGAGGTAATGATGGCGCTGCCCGATGGCGACGAGCGGATGGCGGCGGTGACCACCGGCATGCGGGGCACGGCCCGGATTCAGGTCGGCAGCCGCACTGTCGGTCAGTGGCTCCTGCGGCTCCTCTGGCAGACGTTTAATTTTCGGATGTAGGGGCATCCTGGTGCGGATCGTGATCGACACGAGTGTGCTGGTCGCCGCGTCGCGCTCCCGCAAGGGCGCGAGTTTTGCTCTTCTCGCCACGATTCCTTCCAGGCTGAGTCGCTCAAGCGCGGGATCGAGGCGTTGGCGGTGGCTGAGGGGTATTCGCTGGAGCAGTTTTTGGCTGCGGCTGCCGGTGAAAAGCTGTCGTTCGTGCTCACCATGGAAGCACTGCGGATCAGCTTTGGGGATGAATTGCAGCGACCGGTATACTTTCTTCGCGGAAAAGTGAAGGACTTCTTCGACGAAGCTAGGAGTGGGACGATGGTGGCGTTTGACCGAATTACTTTTGATCCGGAGGTCATGGGCGGCAAAGCCTGCATTCGCGGCCTGCGGATCACTGCGTCGCTCATCGTGAACCTCGTTGCCAATGGAATGTCGCAGCAGGACATTCTCCAGGCCTATCCCTACCTCGAGCCGGAAGACATCCAGCAGTCGCTGCAATACGCTGCGTGGCTCGCAGAAGAGTCGATTTTGCCGTCGGAAGCGACACCTGCATGAGGTTCCTGCTTGACATGGGAATCTCCGTCGGCGTTGTCGCGTTCCTGCGAAATGCCGGCCACGATGCCGAGCATCTTCAAGACTTGGGTATGGGCACGCTCTCAGATTCGGAGATTCTTGGATATGCGCTTCGCGAACGGAGAACGGTCATCACGCACGACCTTGACTTTGCGAATTTACTTGCTGCGAGTTCTTCCAGGTTGCCGAGCGTCATCATCTTTCGACTGAGAAACATGCGGCCGGAACGCGTCATCCAAAGACTTCATACGCTGCTCCCGAGCCACTCTGTGGATCTCGAAAAGGGTGTTGTTCTCTCTGTGGCAGAGTTGCAGGTTCGTCTCCGGAGGCTCCCATTGGATTCGTCTGGCGATGCCGGGTAGGAGCGGGCCTTGCTCGGAGGACAAATGCATGCCCACGCTTGACCGGATCACGATCTACCCCGTCAAAAGCCTCGACGGCGTCGACGTGGCCGAATGCGGCGTGCTGGCGTGTGGGGCGCTCGAAAACGATCGTCGCTGGCGGTTGGTCGATCTCGACGGCCGCGTGGTCAATGCCAAGCGAACGCCACGGTTTCATCGGATCCGGGCCGAGTATGACCTTGCTGAGCGGCTGATCACGCTCTCTTTTTGGACGGATGGCTCGACGGATCCGGCCCACACCTTTCCGCTCTCCCCCGGACCGGAGGGGCCGTGCAAGTGGCTGTCGGAGGCTCTCGGCCTGCGGGTCTTGCTCGAGGAGCGTTGCGACGGCGGGTTTCCCGATGACCGTGAGGCCCCGGGGCCCACGCTCGTCGCCACGGCGAGCCTCGAAGAAGTGGCCCGGTGGTTCGGGTTAGATCTGGCGGAGGCCCGGCG
>CAMCYH010000190.1 GCA_945883745.1 Candidatus Kuenenia stuttgartensis | reverse complement strand
TGAAGAAACGAACCGTTCATCATGCCGAGGGCCTGCGTCGGCTGCGTGGTCACAAACCGCACCGGGCAGGTCGTGTCGGTGTCGGCCACGTCGAAATCGGCCAAGAGCGGCACGAGCAGCGAACGCTTCACCTTCGCATAGATGCTGCGTCGGGCCTGATCTTCGGGAGGCGAATTGCCCCAGCCCGCGCCCGGCCGCGACTGGGTGGCTTTCACTTCGTCAGGGATGTGGGGATAGACACCGGGGCCAAACATCTTCGGATTGAATGCTCCGCTCGCCACATGGATGGAGTCGCGGATCTCTTCGGCCGAAAGACGCCGCATGTCAAACCGCCAGAAGGCATCGTTGAGCGGATCCTTTGCCAGAGCTTCCGCGTTGCCCACGGATGACGCCCGATACGCCTCCGACATCAGGATGAGCTTGTGAATCGGCTTGAGCCGCCAGCCAACGGCGATGAACTCGGCCGCCAGCCAGTCGAGCAGCTCCGAATGCGTGGGGGGATCGCCGGCGAGGCCGAAGTTGCTCGGGCTGCGGACGAGTCCGCGGCCGAAGTGATGCTGCCAGATGCGATTGACAATCACGCGAGCCGTGAGCGGGTTGTCGGGCGAGACAATCCACCGGGCCAGCGCCATGCGGCGGCCCGTGGTCTTCGCGTCGGCCGACGGCGTGGGGATGACCGGGGCCGGCGGCTTGAGCACCTCCGGAAACGCCGGCTCGACCCGGTACTCCGGCGTCGGCTCGGCATGCGGGTTGCCGCGGTAGAAGACGAACGTGTCGGGCGGCTTGGAACCATGCTCGCTCACCACCAGAGCCTTCGAGACGGCCGCATTCTCCCGGTCGAGTGCCGCCAGCCGTGACTTCCACTCAGCAAGATCTTGTTTTGCAAGGTCGTCGAGCGCCTGCTCACCATGCTCCTTGATCCGCTTTTCGATTGCCTCCACGTTCTGCCGGGCCTCATTACGGCGGCGAGTGAGCTCCTCGCCGCGGTGCCGGGCCTCGTCGGCCGACTCACCATCGAGCGGGATCGGCCGCTCGATGAATTTCAGATTCATCTGCCGATCGCCCATCGGCGTGATGTTGTGGAAGAAGGCGAGAAGAGCGTAGTAGTCGCGTTGCGGGAGCGGATCGATCTTGTGGTCATGGCAACGGGCACAGTTGAGCGTGAGGCCGAGGAACGTCTGGGCGGTCGTCGCCACGATGTCGTCGAACGAGTCGTATTTCGCCTGCAGTCGGTCGGCGGGTTCGTCGTCCCAGAGGCCAAGCCGGTAGTAGCCCGTGGCAATGAGGGAATCGGCGGTGGGAGCCGACAGTTCGTCGCCAGCCAACTGTTCGATCACAAACCGGTCATAGGGCTTGTCGTCATTGAACGAGCGAATGACGTAATCGCGATATCGCCAGGCGTGCGGCTTGTCGCCATCCCGCTCGAACGAGTTTGTATCGGCATAGCGGACGAGGTCGAGCCAATGGCGGGCCCACTTCTCGCCGTAGTGAGGCGAGGCCAGCAGTCGATCGATCACCCGCTCCCAAGCGGACGGCGACTCGTCGGCGAGAAACTCCTGCATCTCCTGCTCACTCGGCGGCAGGCCGGTCACGTCATACGTAGCGCGGCGGAGCAAGGCGGCCCGGTCGGCGGCTGGCGGGACGGGAAGGCCGCGACGAGCGAGGCCCGCGCAAATGAAGGCATCGATCGGATGATCGACGCCTGCCAGTGCCGGCACGGCCGGAGGCTCGAGCGGTTGAAAGGCCCAGTGTCCCTTCCACTCGGCACCTTCGTTGATCCACGCTGAAATCGTCGTGATCTCGGCTGGTGTGAGCCGTGGCCCCTCCGGAGGCATCTGGGTGTCAGGGTCGGTGGACGCGATGCGGGCCAGGATTTCACTCGCCGCCGACTGCCCGGGCACGATCGCCCGGCTGCCACTGTCGAGTTCTTTCGTCGCGCCGCTGCGGTCGTCAAGACGAAGGCCGGCCTCCTGGGTGTCGGGCCCATGACAGGCAATGCATCGCTTCGCCAGAAGCGGCTGAACATCGCGCGAAAAGTCGGGCGACTCGGCCACCAACAACCCGCCAGAGAAGCCGCACACGAGCATCACCAAACCGGCACATCGTTTCATCTGTCCAAAACCTAAGACGGCTGGAGACAAACCATGTGAGGCCGGGAAGGCCAGCCTGCACCGACATTCTAAGCACCGTTTACAAAACCGCAATCTCGGCATAATCTTTTCCAGGAGTTCCGATGGCCGTACCTCCGAACCGTGTTGAATCAACGCTGCTTCGCCGCATCAACGAGCGCCGGCTCTTGGAGGTCATCCAGAGCCAGGGCCCCTCATCGCGAGCCATGCTCACACGGGCCTCCGGACTGACCGCGCCCACCGTTTCCAAAGCCGTCGACTCGTTGCTGCAGCGCGGACTGGTCGAAGAGCTCGAACCGGTGGAGCAGGCCTTCGGCCGCCCGGGAAAACTTGTTCGCATGGCCAGCCAGTCGGGAGCCGTGCTCGGTGTCGTGATCGACACGCAGACCTGCTGCACGGCTGCCGCCGGTCTCGATGGCACGGTGACCGAGGAGCAGACTCGACGGTTCACGACGCCGGACGACTACCTGACCCTGATCGACATGATCGAGCGAGACTGTCGCGCGGTCATGACCGACAGTACCGGGAAACTTCATGGCGTTGGCGTGAGTGTGCCGGGGCTCATCAACGACCGCCTTGGTGAGATTGTCTTCTCACCAAACCTCCGTCTCCTCGACAAACGCAATCCGTCACGAGACCTCCAGCAACGTCTTGGCGTTCCCTGCCTCCTGCTCCAGGAAACCGACGGCCTGTGCCTCTCCGAGCGAATGTATGGCGAGGCCCGTGGCCTCGATGACTTCGCCGTGCTCGACGCCTCCTTCGGGCTGGGCTTGGCCGTGATGAGTGGCGGCCACCTGCTCGCCGGCCACAGCGGCATGGCAGGTGAAATCGGCCACATCACCGTCGTGGCCGACGGCCTGCGGTGTGGCTGCGGCAACCGCGGCTGCCTGGAGACACTCGCGACCGACGCCGCCCTCGTCCGGATGCTTGCCGAAAAGCTTGGCAGGCCGCTTGATCTCAAGGCGGCTGCTGATCTTCTCGACGAGCGATCCGCCGACTTCCAGCACGAGATTCGCTTCGTCACCGAATATTTGGCCATCGCCATCGCCACTGCGATCAACATCTTCAACCCGACGACGCTCTTCGTGCACGGCACGCTCCTAGCGGCTGAGTCCGACCGCTTCGCCCGTGTCCTTGAGCGTGTGAAGCAGCGGACGCTCACCGCCTCACTGGCAGATTGCACAATCGTGGCGGCGCGATCGAGCAAACGGCAGGGGGCGATCGCCGGTATCATGCACCACCTCACCAACGCCTGGGCGCCGACCGTGCGGTAGGATCACGACGCTCTCGCCATCTCGTTCTCGTATCCTCAAGAAACCCATGAGCAACGACTCTGCATATCCGTTCTCGCTCGCCGGCCGCGTGGCACTCGTCACCGGCTCTTCCACCGGCCTCGGCAAGGCGATGGCCAGATGTCTGGGCCTGGCTGGCGCGAACGTGGCGATGAACTACGCCAATTCAACGCCCCGGGCCGAGTCCGCCCTGGCCGAGCTCGAGGCCGCGGGGATCTCGGCAAAACTGTTCCGGGCCGATGTGACGAACGAAGCGGAGATCGACGGTATGTTCACGGCAATCGAGGGTTCGCTCGGCCCCGTCGATATCGTCGTGCTCAATGCCACACCGGCGCAGCCGCTGAAGCCGATCGAGGAATACGACTGGGGCTTCTACCAGCAGATGCTCGACTTCTTCGTGAAGAGCCCCTATTTCCTGGCCCGACGGGCCCTGCCCGGAATGAAGTCGAGAAAGCACGGCCGGCTCATCAACATCACAAGCGAGGTGTTTCACCTCGGCGTCGCCCCCTTCTCGGCCTACGTGGCCGCCAAGGGAGGCCAGACCGGCTGGTCCCGGAGCATGTGCCACGAACTGGCCCCCTTCGGGATCACCGTCAACATGATTGCACCGGGCTGGATCCCGGTGGAGCGGCACGCGAACGACCCGCAGGCCGATAAGGACACCTACCTTGCCACGATCCCCATGGGTCGGTGGGGGAAGCCG
>CAMCYH010000189.1 GCA_945883745.1 Candidatus Kuenenia stuttgartensis | reverse complement strand
ACCTGGGGGATCGTCTACGAGTTCCTTCGCGTGACGACTCATCCGTCGGTCTTTCGCCGTCCGTTTTCGACCCGTGATGCCTGGTCGTTCCTGAATGCCGTCTTCGCGTCTCCCGGGTTCGGGATGCTTGTGGAGACGGAGCGACACCTGCACGTTGCGCAGGAAGTGTTCGCGGAAGTTTCCCGCCTGGCTGGCAACGTGGTATTCGATGTCCATACGGCGGTGCTCATGCGGGAAAACGGAGTGCGTACCATTTACACTTATGACGCTGATTTCAAACGCTTTCCATTCATCGACGTAGTCGATCCCGCGGGAAAGTAGGTTTGTGAACGGCCGAACCTCGGGCAATGGCGAGTCGTAAGCCACCCGCTCCCGACGTCCTCTGCCGCTGCGCAGCATTTGGACGATTCGGTCTTGCCGATCGGCCAGCGATGAGGCGATGCCTGATGCACCCTACTTCAGTATATTTTCTCCGTGCTGCTGAAGTGGCTCGGCTGCTGCCCACGGTGAGATGAACTGCGTCGTCTAGGAGATGGTTGCATGAATCGTCTGCTGCTTTTGACTGTCGTCTGCCTGATCACGGTCCTTCAATCGCCCGCTGCGCATGCTGCGGAGCCGCAAGAGATCATCCTCTGGCCCGAAGGCGTGCCGGAGCCACGCGTGCCGGCCGAGCCTACCGAGAAGGTCGAAAAAAAAGCCGATGGAATTGCGCGGCGGTCGAATGTGTCGAATCCCCGCCTCGTGGTGTACGACATTCCGCAAACCGAGCCGCAGAAGCACCGCAGCGCCGTGCTCGTCGTGCCCGGAGGCGGGTTCGGCATCCTCGCCGATGAGCACGAGGGCTCCGATGCATGTCGCTGGCTCAACGAGCACGGCATCGTGGCGTTTCTTGTTTTGCATCGGGTGCCCACGGGGAAGATGCCGGCGCCAAACGCCGCTCCTGTGCAGGACATCCACAAGGCAGTGCAGGAGGTGCGGCGGCGGGCAGGTGAGTTTCAACTCGACCAAGCGAAGATCGGCGTGCTCGGCTTCTCAGCTGGTGGCCAGGCCACACTCGTGGCGGCCACGAGCCCGCCGCGGTTTCCGGCGGCCGATCCGGACGTGTCGGCAAGGCCCGATGCGGTGCTGCTGCTCTACGCCTGGAAGATCGTGGGCGACGGGAATCAGGGGCTGCGGTCCGACGTGACGATCGACGGCACCGCGCCTCCGATGTTCATCGCCCAGTGCGGCGACGATCCAGGGTCGGTGCCGCAGGGCTCGGCCAACCTCTATCTGGCACTCGTCCAGGCGAAGGTGCCCGCGGAGATCCACATCTACGAGACGGGGGGCCACGGCTATGGTCTCAAGGCCGGCAACACGCTGCCGGGTCAGCTCGACTGGAAGGCCCGCGCGATCGACTGGCTTCGCGGCCGCGGCTGGTAGTGACCCCCCCCGGAGCAGCCTCCTTGATCGAGGTCACTACTCAAAAGTGATTACTGCTCAGCCGCTTCGCTCAGGCTTCCAGCCGGGCGAAAACCAGTCGGCCGGCGCTGGTCTGGAGCGTGCTTGTCACGCTCGCCCGCACCGTGCGGCCGATTCGCTCGCGGCCGCCTTCGACCACCACCATCGTGCCATCATCGAGATACCCGACGGCCTGACCAGGCTCCTCGCCGGGCTTCACGAGCCGTACCTCGAACGTGTCACCCGTTACAAACGAGGGCTTGAGGGCGAGGGCCACCTCGTTGATGTTGATCGTCGCGACCGACCGCACTGCCGCCGCCTTCGAGAGATTCATGTCGTTGGTGATAATCCTGCCATGAAGCCGGCGGGCCATCTCCACGAGACGCGATTCGTCGGAAACCTCGCCACCGCCGTCGTCCTCACTCGACAGCACCTCCAGGTCGACGAGCTTGCTGCCGCGCAGGCGATTCAGGATGTCGAGCCCGCGACGGCCACGAATGCGGCGGGACTTATCGGTGGAGTCGGCCGCTTCGTGGAGCTCGTCGACGATGAACGTCGGTACCACGAACCGGCTCTGAAAAAGTCCTGTTTCCACGAGATCGGCAATGCGGCCGTCGATGATTGCTGACGAGTCGAGCAGGTTAGGCCGCAGTCCCTTCACGTCCCGGGCGAATTCGACATAGGGGATGATGAAGCGGAAATCACTGCGCGTCTGAAGGAGCAGGCTCGTGCAGATGTAACAGAGCACCGAGCCGAGGATTGGCGGCAGCCATTGGCGGACGGGATGCAGGCCGCTTTGCGGCAAGAACGGGGCCAACGCCAAAAGCGCGATGTAGGTGACAAAGACACCAATCAAGAGCCCGAAGTAAACGGCTGTGATCACCGTCAGATCCTTCCGGCGGAGTGAAATGTCGATGCCGATGATCGCCAACGCTCCGGCGATCATGCCGCCCAAGACTCCCCATGGCACCCAGCTGGGCGTGTCTCGCAGGGCCTCCGAATTGAAGATCAAAACGGCGACACCAGACGCCACGAGCAGGAAGAGAACGCGAAGAATGATCGTTGCCATGCAGCCGAGTATATCACAGGCGGCGGTCGTGATCCCATTCCAGGTAGCGGTCGGTCATCCCTGCGATGTAATCGGCGACGCTGCGCCGCAGGCCGAGGGACGGCGTTCTCTCTCGGTAGCTGGGGGCGATTGAATCCGGGTGGTCGCAGTACCAGTGGAACAGACGGGAAAGCTTTTCCTGGGCGGCGAGCCGCACGCCCATCACTCGCTCGCTTCGGTAGACCTTCCGAAACAGAAACGACTCCAGGTCTTTTTTGCCAGATGCGATCTGCGGCGAATGCATCGCGATCCGCCGCGGATGACCGAGATCGTTTTGCTGAGCACGGACCGTCGCCACGCAGTCTATGCCGAGCCTCTTGAGCGCGGCTTGGCTTTCCGCGACCAGGTCCGCCACCTGCATATCGACCAGTTCGTGAATCACGGCGCGACGGTGGTCGATGCCGTCAAGAGGGCCGTACCTGTCTGTCACTCGCTCCGCAGCTGCGGCGACGAGCGGGAGGTCGAGCAGTTCGTCGAGTGTGACGAGCCCGAGTTCGATGGCATCGTCGGCATCGTGCGTGTCGTAGGCGATCGAGTCGGCGGCATCGACCACCTGGGTTTCCAGGAGCGGCGCGGCGGTCGGCCGGATGCCTGCCGCAGGCCGGCCCTTCACCCGTGCCGCCTGGGCTTCGAGGATCTCTCGCGAGAGATTGAGGCCAGGAAAGTCGGGATACCGGCTCTCGAGCAGCTCCATGATCCGCAACGCCTGCGCGTTGTGGTTGAAGCCCCCCTCGTGGGCGAGGAGTTCATCGAGCGTGTCTTCGCCGGCATGGCCGAGCGGAGGGTGACCGATGTCGTGGGCGAGGGCGAGCGTTTCGACAAGATCCTCGTTGAGGGCCAGGCCGCGGCCGAGCGTGCGGGCGATGCCGGTGACCTCGAGCGTGTGCGTGAGGCGGCTGCGGTGGTAGTCGCCGAGATAGCCCGTGAAGACCTGTGTCTTGTGCGCGAGCCGACGGAAGGCCGACGAGTGGACAATGCGATCATGGTCCCGCTGGTACGGACTCCGAATCGGATGCGGCGGCTCCGGATGCACGCGGCCCGTCGAGTCGGCCGCGTGCATGGCATAGGGGGCCAACAGGAGTGACTCGCGGGTCTGCCAATCGACGGGAGGAGGCATCGTGTTCATCACAGGGCGTTTGGCAAGGATTGCTTGGCCGCGGAGAGCTGCTCCCACAGGCTGTCGAGCGACTGCGGCAGCACTCGGGCACCCGCGACGGTAGGCATGAAGTTCACGTCGCCGCTCCACCGCGGCACGATATGCCAGTGGAGATGGCCAGGCAGGCCGGCGCCGGCCACGCGGCCCAGGTTGAGGCCGACATTGAATCCCTGCGCCTGCATGCAGCCCTCGATGAGGCGACACCAGCGGGTGAGGCCATGTTGGAGGTCCAGCAACTGCTCATCGGCCAGATCGTTCAGCGTTGCCCGGTGGTCGAGCGGGGCCACAAGGAGATGGCCATTCGAGTACGGAAAGCGGTTGATCACGACGATGCTCGAACCGGTGCGGTCCAGCACGCCGAGCTGTCGGTCGTGGTCCGGCTCGGCAGCGGCCGCCAGGCAGAGAAAACAGTCACGGTCAGATCCCGGCCGCCACTGCCGCGGCTCGACCGCTGCAGCCGGCT
>CAMCYH010000188.1 GCA_945883745.1 Candidatus Kuenenia stuttgartensis | reverse complement strand
CGGATTCGCCGCTGCTCGACGAAGTTTTGTACGTCGAGGAGGTTGTCCTGCTGGATCTGGGCGACTCGCGATGCGACGGCGGCGATGCGGGCCATGGCCTCGTCGTAGTGGACCTCCGACTCATACCGCTCTGGCGAGAAGACCTTGAGTGCGACAGGGAGGCTGAAGTTGTCGGTTCCACGGCGGGTCGTGAGGAAGACAACCCCCTGCCCTCCTGCGCCGAGACGGCGGATGAGGTTGTGATATTCGGTCCAGTTGAGCCTGCCCCCCTCCAGAATCTCGCCGTAGCGGGAGAGCAATTCCTCGGGACAGCGGACGCCGACATCGCCAGCAGCCGAGATCGTCGGGCGGTCATCTTGGTAGATCGCGGTGGAGAAGGAATCGTCGGGAGTCATGCGGCACTCGGTTGGCCGGGCTCCGGGAAGCCGAGTCGCTTATCGACCAGGTTTCGCAGCGGTGCGCCGGTGAGGGAACGACGGAGATTATCGCAGAAGAAGTCGGTCATTGCATCGATTCGGCGGGCCGATTGCCCGGCGACGTGCGGGGTTATGATGAGGCGAGGCGCCGTCCACAGCCGACTGGTCGTTGGTAGGGGCTCCTCGGGGGTCACGTCGAGGGCTGCCGAATCGAGGTGACCACTTTCGAGGGCGTCTGCCAGGGCGTTTTCATCGAGCAGTTTCCCGCGGGCCATGTTGATGAGGATGCTGCCGCGGTTCATGGCCGCCAAGGCGGCGGCATCGATCATGCCTTGGGTGTGCGGGGTGAGCGGCGCACAGAGAAAGAGAATGTCGGCCGACTCGAGCACTGTCGGAAGCGACGCCGGGGGGCCGAGAAACTCGACATGTGGTGGCTTGTTTATCGGAAACCAGTCGGTGGCCAGAATCCGCACGCGGAAGGGCCTGAGCACCTCTGCGAGCCGACGGCCGACGCCACCAAGGCCCACGATGCCGACCGTGGCGTTGGTGAGGTCGCGGGTCGGGCGGCGGACAAACTCTTTCCTGCGTTGCTGGTCGAGAAAGAGCGGCAGCCTTCGCGTACAGGCAATCGCAAGGCCGAGCCCATGTTCGGCCACCTGATCGGCCAGCACACCGGAGGCACTCGTGACGGTGATATCGGATTCGATGACGGCCGGCACGAGGCAGTGGTCGAGCCCCGCGGCTGACGACTGGATCCAGCGCAGACGGCCGCCGCCAACAATCTCGTTCCACGGCACCGGCACCTTCGCGTGGCCGCAATAGATATCGGCGGCCGGCAGTTCGGCAGCCACTCGCTCCTGACCGGCATCGATTACGTCGGCCTGCGGAGCGGCGGCGCGGATCGCGGCGACGTGCCTCGGCTCGACGGGATAGCAGAGAACGATGCGGGGATTGGAAGAAACGACCATAGTGGGTGACGGCATCGGCAGCGTTGTGGCATTCCCGCGTTTGTTTTGGCAAGTCGGGATCGTTTTTGCAGCGGCCGATGATCCGATTTCGAGCCCGTGGCTGGCGGATATAACGACATCTGAATATGATGACAGAAATCACGCATATCACCGAAAAGGGCGGCCGGTAGCGGGCTGTCAATGCGGGTGTGGCGTTTTGTGTTGGGTTTCGATGGCTCGATGGTGAATGTGATGCGGACGACTCTGCTTGCCGTGGTGGCTTTGGCGTTGCTTCGCATCGTCGTGGGCCTGCACTTTTTTCTCGAAGGTCTCTCCCATCTCCGCGACCCGTCCTGGTCGAGTGCGGGGTTTCGCAAGGCGGCCGTGGGGCCGCTTGCCGACTTCTATCGCTCGTCGCTCCCGGAAGTGGGCGACTGGTCGGCGACGCTCGGTGGCCGAGACCGCCGCTCCGCGGACGAGGCGGCAGCCGCCTGGCAGGAGAGCGTTGTGCAGTCGTGGCGGGATATTTTGGCCGCCCGCAGCAAGGCCGTACCGCTCGACTCGGCCGCCCGCGAACTCGCGGAGGCGGGCATCGCCGGGGCAGCCAAGGAACTGGCGTCGTACCTCGAGGAAATTGGTCCCGATCTTGATGACTACCGCATGCAGGTTGATCGACTCGATGCCCAGGCCCGCCAACCGTCGGCACGGGAAGTGCCGTTTGAGCGGAAGCGGGTGGCCGACAAGCGTCGGGAACTGGCAGCCATGGCCTCCGGCTGGCAGGCCGACGCCGCGGCGATCGGAGAGAAACTCGTGGCCACCTGGGACGGTGACCTCGCGCCAGCCGAGCGCATCCGGGCTGCGGCCGCGGTTTCGCCAACGTCACTCTGGAGAGCCGATCGATTTGTGAGCTGGGCCCTCGTTGCGATCGGCGGCTGCCTGGTGCTCGGCATCCTCGTACCATTCAATGCGATGGGCGGCGTCTTCTTTTTGGCGAGCGTGATCGCGTCGCAGCCCTTCTGGGTGATCGGCGCCCAGTCCACCTACGATCAGTGGGTCGAACTGGCCGCCTTGCTCGTGCTGGCCACCCTGCCCAGCGGCGGCTGGCTCGGTCTCGATTACTTTCTCCGCTCCTGGTGTCCGTTGGGTTGCTCCCGAGGTAGTGCGCAATGAACCTTTCAGAAGAACAGAAGAAGATCGGTAAGGAAAATTTCGACGACGCCGTCGGTGTGACGCGACGTGACTTCCTCACCGGCACGGTCGCGGCCGGGTTGGCAACCGGCGCCGGCCTCGGCTCAATCTACTTCGGCTACGGCAAGAGCGTCGGCAATCCGCTCCGCGTCGGCGTGGTCGGCACCGGTGACGAGGGGAGCGTGCTCCTCGGGGCCCACAACCCCGACTACCTGAATGTGGTCGCGATCGCCGACATCCGCCCCTACAACGTGTTTCGCGCCTTTCACGGGGATGTCTCGAGCCCCAGTGCCTACACGGCCCGCCCCGGCCTCATGGCAAAGTACCAGTGGACCACCGAAGACGAGGCCCGCAAAAAGGTCAAAGTGTACGGGGCGTACGAGGAGCTCCTCGCCGACAAGGACATCGAGGCGATCGTCATCGCCCTACCGTTGCACCTCCACGCAGAGGCTGCCATCAAGGCGATGCGGGCTGGGAAGCACGTGCTCACTGAGAAGCTCATGGGGCACAGCATCCATGAGTGCAAGGAAATGAGCCGGGTGTCAAAGGAGACCGACAAGATCCTGGCCACTGGCCACCAGCGGCATTACAGCATCCTCTATGACAACGCGGTCTACACGATCGGCAAGGCGCGGCTGATTGGCGACGTGCATTCGATCCGGGCCCAGTGGCATCGCGGCAATCTGCCCGGCAACGATTCCTGGAAGCCGCCGCTACCGGCTGATGAGTCGCTGGTCAAGAAGCTCGCCAGTTGGAAGAAGTCACTCGCCGAAGCGAAGCCTGCCGACATCGACTCATGGACGAAGAAGGTCGCGCAGCTCGAAGCCCAGATTTCAGACCAGGTCATCGATGCGTCGGCGCATGGCTACACGCAGATGACGCTGCCTGACGGGGCGACCCGCTCGCCGCTGGAGGAACTGATCCGCTGGCGGCTCTGGAACCGTACCGGCGGCGGGCTCATGGCCGAACTTGGCAGCCATCAACTCGACGCCGCCGGCATCTTCGTCTCGGCCATGCACGGCGAGGGCAAGAAGGTGAAGCCGCTGACGGTCACCGCGGTCGGCAACCGGAGCATCTTCCCCGCCGACCGCGAGGTCGACGACCACGTCTATTGCATGTACGAGTATCCCGCCCCGGGATACGAGGAAGACAGCAACAAGAAGATCGTGGTCACCTATTCGTCCATCAACGGAAACGGTTTCGGCGGCTACGGCGAGGTGGTGCTCGGCACGAAGGGCACGCTGATCTTGGAGAACGAGCGGGACGTGATGCTCTACAAGGATTCGTCGCGCGATACGCGGGTGACGGTCAAGAAGGGCAAGGATGGTGCTCCTGCACTCGACACGACCGAGAGCGGTGGGGGTGGAGCGGTTGCCGCCACCGCGGGCGGCGACTCGAAGGCAGCCCCATCCCGCGGCTACACCGAGGAGATGGAGCACTGGGCCTGGTGCATCCGCAATCCCTCGCCGGAGAACCAGCCCCGCTGCAAGCCGGAGGTGGCGATCGCCGATGCGGTGATCGCGCTGGTGAGCAACATCGCGCTGGCCAATCCGACCACGCAACCGCGGATCGTCTTCAAACCCGAGTGGTTCGACATCGACAGCGACGAAACGCCCGAGGGCATCAAGCCCGACGTCAATCG
>CAMCYH010000187.1 GCA_945883745.1 Candidatus Kuenenia stuttgartensis | reverse complement strand
CGGATTCGCCGCTGCTCGACGAAGTTTTGTACGTCGAGGAGGTTGTCCTGCTGGATCTGGGCGACTCGCGATGCGACGGCGGCGATGCGGGCCATGGCCTCGTCGTAGTGGACCTCCGACTCATACCGCTCTGGCGAGAAGACCTTGAGCGCGACAGGGAGGCTGAAGTTGTCCGTCCCACGGCGGGTCGTGAGGAAGACGACCCCCTGCCCTCCTGCGCCGAGACGGCGGATGAGGTTGTGGTATTCGGTCCAGTTGAGCCGGCCACCCTCCAGGATCTCGCCGTAGCGGGAGAGCAATTCGTCGGGACAGCGGACGCCGACATCGCCAGCAGCCGAGATCGTCGGGCGGTCGTCTTGGTAGATCGCGGTGGAGAAGGAATCGTCGGGCGTCATGCGGCACTCGGTTGGCCGGGCTCCGGGAAGCCGAGTCGCTTGTCGACCAGGTTTCGCAGCGGTGCGCCGGTGAGGGAACGACAGAGATTATCGCAGAAGAAGTCGGTCATTGCATCGATTCGGCGGGCCGATTGCCCGGCGACGTGCGGGGTGATGATGAGGCGGGGCGCCGTCCACAGCCGGCTGGTCGCCGGAGGGGGCTCCTCGGGGGTCACGTCGAGGGCTGCCGAATCGAGGTGACCACTTTCGAGGGCGTCGGCTAGGGCGTTTTCATCGAGCAGTTTCCCGCGGGCCATGTTGATGAGGATGCTGCCGCGCTTCATGGCCGCCAAGGCGGCAGCATCGATCATGCCCTGGGTGTGCGGGGTGAGCGGCGCGCAGAGGAAGAGAATGTCGGCCGACTCAAGCACTGTCGGAAGCGACGCCGGGGGCCCGAGAAACTCGACATGCGGTGGCTTGTTTTCTGGAAACCAGTCGGTGGCCAGGATCCGCACGCGGAAGGGCCTGAGCACCTCCGCGAGCCGACGGCCGACGCCACCGAGGCCCACGATGCCGACCGTGGCGCCGGTGAGGTCGCGGGTCGGGCGGCGGACAAACTCCTTCCTGCGTTGCTGGTCGAGAAAGAGCGGCAGCCGCCGCGTACAGGCAATCGCCAGGCCGAGCCCATGTTCGGCCACTTGATCGGCCAGCACACCGGAGGCACTCGTGACGGTGATATCGGATTCGATGACGGCCGGCACGAGACAATGGTCGAGCCCCGCAGCTGACGACTGGATCCAGCGCAGGCGTCCGCCGCCAACGATCTCGTTCCATGGCACGGGCACCTTCGCGTGGCCGCAATAGATGTCGGCGGCCGGAAGCTCGGCAGCCACTCGCTCCTGGCCGGCATCGATGACCTCGGCCTGCGGGGCGGCGGCGCGGATCGCGGCGACGTGCCTCGGCTCGACGGGATAGCAGAGAACAATGCGGGGGTTGGAAGAAACAACCATGGTGGGTGATGACATCTTGAGCGTTTTGGCATTCCCGCGTTTGTTTTGGCAAGCCGGAGTCGTTTTCGCGGCGCCCGATGACCCGATTTCAAGCCCGCGGCTGGCGAATACGACGTTCTTTGAATACCATGAGAGAAATCGTGCACGCCGTCGCAAAAATGGTGGTGTGTGGCGGGCTGTCAATGCGCGCGGCGCGTTGTCGTGTTGGGTATCGATGTCTCGATGGTGGATGTGATGCGGACGACTCTGCTTGCCGTGGTGGCTTTGGCGGTGCTTCGCATCGTCGTTGGCCTGCACTTCTTTCTCGAAGGCCTCTCACATCTCCGCGACCCGTCCTGGTCGAGCGCAGGGTTTCGCAAGGCGGCTGTGGGGCCACTGGCCGACTTCTATCGCTCGTCGCTGCCGGAAGTGGGCGATTGGGCGGTCACGCTCGGGGGCCGCGACCGCCGGTCTGTCGCTGAGGCGGCAGCCGCCTGGCAGGAGAGCGTTGTGCAGTCGTGGCGGGATATGTTGGCCGCCCGCAGCAAGGCGGTGCCGCTCGACTCGGCCGCCCGCGAAGCCGCCGAGGCGGGCATCGCCGGGGCATCCAAGGAACTGGCGTCGTACCTCGAGGAGATCGGTCCCGATCTCGACGACTACCGCATGCAGGTCGATCGACTCGATGCCCAGGCCCGTCAGCCGTCAGCACGGGAAGTGCCGTTCGAGCGGAAGCGGGTGGCCGACAAGCGTCGGGAACTGGCAGCCATGGCCTCCGGGTGGCAGGCTGACGCCGCGGCGATCGGAGAGAAACTCGTGGCCGCATGGGACGGGGCCCTGGCGCCAGCCGACCGCATCCGTGCCGCGGCCGCGGTTCCCCCGACGTCGCTGTGGAAAGCTGACCGCTTCGTGAGCTGGGCCCTCGTGGCGATCGGCGGCTGCCTGGTGCTCGGCATCCTTGTGCCGTTCAATGCGATAGGCGGCGTCTTCTTTCTGGCGAGCGTGATCGCGTCGCAGCCCTTCTGGGTGACCGGCGCCCAGTCCACCTACGACCAGTGGGTTGAACTGGCCGCTTTGCTCGTGCTGGCCACGATGCCCAGCGGTGGCTGGCGCGGTCTCGATTACTTCCTCCGCTCCTGGTGTCCGTTGGGTTGCTCCCGAGGTATTGCGCGATGAACCTTTCAGAAGAACAGAAGAAGATCGGCAAGGAAAATTTCGACGACGCCGTCGGTGTGACGCGACGTGACTTCCTCACCGGCACGGTTGCGGCCGGGTTGGCAACCGGCGCCGGCCTCGGCTCGATCTATTTCGGCTACGGCAAGAGCGTCGGCAATCCGCTCCGCGTCGGCGTGGTCGGCACCGGTGACGAGGGGAGCGTGCTCCTCGGGGCCCACAATCCCGACTACCTGAACGTGGTCGCGATCGCCGACATCCGCCCCTACAACGTGTTTCGCGCCTTTCATGGTGATGTGTCGAGCCCCAGTGCCTACACAGCCCGCCCTGGCCTCATGGCGAAGTACCAGTGGACCACCGAAGACGAGGCCCGCAAAAAGGTCAAAGTGTACGGGGACTACGAGGAACTCCTCGCCGACAAGGACATCGAGGCGATCGTCATCGCCCTGCCGCTGCACCTCCACGCGGAGGCTGCCATCAAGGCGATGCGGGCTGGGAAGCACGTGCTCACCGAGAAGCTCATGGGGCACAGCATCCATGAGTGCAAGGAAATGAGCCGGGTGGCGCAGGAGACCGGCAAGATCCTGGCCACGGGCCACCAGCGGCATTACAGCATCCTCTATGACAACGCGGTCTCCACGATCGGCAAGGCACGGCTGATTGGCGACGTGCATTCGATCCGGGCCCAGTGGCATCGCGGCAACCTCCCGGGCAACGATTCCTGGAAGCCACCGCTGCCGGCCGACGAGTCGCTGGCCAAGAAGCTCGTCAGTTGGAAGAAGTCGCTCGCCGAGGCAAAGCCCGCGGACATCGATTCATGGACGAAGAAGGTCGCCCAGCTCGAAGCCCAGATTTCAGACCAGGTCGTCGATGCGGCGGCGCATGGCTACACGCAGATGACGCTGCCTGACGGGGCGACCCGCTCGCCGCTGGAGGAACTGATCCGCTGGCGGCTCTGGAACCGCACCGGCGGCGGGCTGATGGCGGAACTTGGCAGCCACCAGCTTGATGCGGCCGGCATCTTCGTCTCGGCGATGCACGGCGAGGGCAAGAAAGTGAAGCCGCTGACCGTCACCGCGGTGGGCAACCGGAGCATCTTCCCGGCCGACCGCGAGGTCGACGACCACGTGTACTGCATGTACGAGTATCCCGCCCCGGGATACGAGGAAGACAGCAACAAGAAGATCGTGGTCACGTACTCGTCAATCAACGGCAACGGGTTCGGCGGCTACGGCGAGGTGGTGCTGGGCACGAAGGGAACACTGATCCTGGAGAACGAGCGGGACGTCATGCTCTACAAGGATTCGTCGCGCGATACGCGGGTGACGGTCAAGAAGGGCAAGGATGGTGCTCCTGCACTCGACACGACCGAGAGCGGCGGGGGTGGAGCGGTGGCCGCCACCGCGGGCGGCGACTCGAAGGCCGCCCCGTCCCGCGGCTACACCGAGGAGATGGAGCACTGGGCCTGGTGCATCCGCAATCCCTCGCCGGAAAACCAGCCGCGCTGCAAGCCCGAGGTGGCGATCGCCGATGCGGTGATCGCGCTGGTGAGCAACATCGCGCTGGCCAATCCGACCACGCAACCGCGGATCGTCTTCAAACCCGAGTGGTTCGACATCGACAGCGACGAAACGCCCGAGGGCATCAAGCCCGACGTCAATCG
>CAMCYH010000186.1 GCA_945883745.1 Candidatus Kuenenia stuttgartensis | reverse complement strand
GCATCGACTTTCGAAGCCTGTTGCCGCGTCCCGTCGGAGGTGCCAACCACAACGCGTTGACCCGAATCCACTGAAAAGCCGGTGCTTGCACTGGCCCGATCCGCGTCAGTTTCGCAATGCTCTACCCCGTTCGCAGGCGGCAAACAGGTTCGACTTCAGTAAGGGCCGTGGCAGGCTAACCCTGCCGCGGCCCTTGCCTTTTTCCTGGGCGTTTGCTCCCCCCCAGACGGCGAATTACGATTCGGATCATGAGCCGCGGCCGGCGCGTCATGATGGGTGACGCCCCGCGGCTTCGGGTAGCGGCATGCTGTGACGGGAGTTTCCTGTGCGACGATCTTGGCGACACTGGCTGCGGGTGGGCGTAGTGGCACTCACGGTGCCAGTCATGACGATGGGGCCGGCATGGGCTGGTCGGGGCCGGCGTTGCCTTCGTTCGCGGTGCCGGCCAGTCTGCTGCCGCCCGGTGGCCTGCTCCTCTATCGTCGTTGAGCCATGCAGCATGTCATCTTTGGAAGAGGTCGGGTGCTGCGAGGCGGCTGACGCCGAGATCATCGACATCGTGGTGGCCGACGTCGAATCTGCAGAAATTGCTCCACACATCAGCGAAATTGAAATACCCAGGGCGCCGCAGTCGGTTGTCGCCCTGCCGACCCGGCCTGATGCCTCCCCCGTTGCTGAGCCTGTTCCAGTTCTCGCGCCGACCGCTCCCGTGGCACCGGCTGCTCCCGTGGCGGCCGCCTCGGCAGTCGCGCCGGCAAAGCCCACACCGCAGTTGGAAGCTGAGCTCGCGGAATTGAAGTCTGAACTATCCGACTTGAAGGCCGGAATGAAGTCCGACCTCGAAGCTGGCCTTTCCGAGCTCAAGTCGGAGATGAAGACGGAAATGTCACAGCTGAAGTCCGAATTGAAGACTGAGCTGAAGTCGGAACTATCCGAACTCAAGACAGAGATGAAATCCGACCTTGAAGCGGGGCTGTCGCAGCTGAAGTCCAAAATCGAGTCGCAGCCGATACCGGAGGTCACGCCAGCCGCACCAGCGCAGCCCGCCCGCCCGGCAGAAGACAACATCTTCGACAAGGAAAAGGGAGGGGGTTCATCGTATGAGGACTTCCAGGAAACAAAACGGGAAATGACGAAGGAGGCGAAGCCAGCGCCGCAGGCCGCTGCCGACGATGAGCCGGCCCCACCGGCGGCCAAGGCGGTGGAGCCAAAATCCCCGCTACCGCTTCCGGAAATTCCTGCTCCCGCGGTGCCGGAATCGCCAGCGCCCGCTCCCTCGCCCGCCACACCCGCTCCCGCTGCCGAGAAATCTGAGGGCGACGACAAGCCGGCCGCAGACGACGATCCGTTTTCCGCCCTGCCGGTCGAGCCGGTGCGACGCTGGTTTGACGACAGCGGCAGCCACGACACCGTGGGGCGGCTGGTGGAAGTGCATCCAGGCCACGTGCGGATCATGAAGCTCAACGGCCGGCTTACGACCGTCCCGAGGAGCCGGCTCAGCACGGCCGACCAGAGCTACGTGACCGCCATGGGCGAGCGGCTGGCCGCCAAGCCCAGCGTGACCGATACTGCCGGCATGTAGCGGGATCGAGCCGCGATGCAGCCCACGGGGCTTGCGCCTTCCCCACATGCAGCCGCCAGGCGTAAGCCGGCGGGATGAATCGCCCGCCGGCACCTCGGCAGCCACCGGGCTTGCGCACGGGGCTACTTGGTGAGGGCGCAAGCCGGCGGGATGACGCACCAGCCGTCGCGTCAGTCGGTTCCGGCTGGCTTACTTGTCATCCAGCACAGCCACCGTCTCGAATGCCTTCCCTTCGAGCATCTCGAGCGACGCCCCGCCGCCGGTCGACACGTGGCTCACCTTCTCAGCGTAGCCGAGCTGCTCGACAGCTGCGGCCGAATCGCCACCGCCGATGATGGTGATCGCCCCCTTCGCCGTGGCATCGGCCACCGCATCGGCAACAGCCTTCGTGCCGGCATCGAAGGGAGGCATCTCGAACACGCCCATCGGGCCATTCCAGACGACCGTGCCAGCCGAACGGATGATCGCGGCATAGTGCTTCGCCGTCTCCGGTCCGATGTCGAGCCCCTCGAAGCCGTCGGGGATCTCGCCAGCCTTCACCACCTGCTTGTTGGCCCCTGACGAAAAGTCGTCGGCGCAGTGGGTATCGACCGGAAGCACGAGTTTGTCGCCCCCCTTGGCCAGCAGCTCCTTGGCAAGTTCCAGCTTGTCGGGCTCGACGAGCGACTTGCCCGTCTTCCCCCCCCGGGCCAGCGAAAACGTGTAGGCCATCGCCCCACCAATCAAAACATGGTCACAGATCGAGAGCAGATTCGTGATCACGGCAATCTTGTCGCTCACCTTCTTGCCGCCAAGGATCGCCACGAACGGCCGCTTCGGCGTGGCGATTGCATCGGAGAGGTACTGGATCTCTTTCTCGACGAGGAAGCCGCTGGTCACCGCCTTGCCGAGGGCCTTCACCGCCTTGGGCACGGCGTACATGCTCGCTTCGGTGCGGTGGCATGTCCCGAAGGCATCGTTCACGTAGGCGTCGGCGAGTGTCGCGAGACCGTCGACATAGGCCGCATCATCCCCCTTCTTCTCCCCCTTGTTGAAGCGGACGTTTTCGAGCACGAGCACGCCGCCGGCCGGCAGAGCCTTGGCCTTGGCGTGGGAGTCGGGGCCACCCGTGTCGGCGGCGAGTTCCACGGGCGTGCCGAGGAGTTCCGCCAGCCGTGCGGCGACCGGCGCGAGCGAGAAGGCCTGCTCGAATCCCTTGCCGGCCGGCCGGCCGAGGTGCGACATGAGGATCGCTTTTCCGCCGCGACCGAGGATCGACTGGATCGTGGGCAGGGCCATGCGAATTCGCCGGTCGTCGGTGATCACGCCCGCATCGTCCTGCGGCACATTGAAATCGACGCGGACGAGAACGGCTTTGCCCTGGGGATCGATGTCGGCGACGGTCTTCTTGGCCACGGTGGTGACTCCTGCGGGAAATACGACTCAGTTCTGAACCGGCGGTATTCAACACCGGTGCCGATAAGTTCGCAACCCTGTCATGACCACCGTGATCGGCTTCCTGTCACTCAGGCCTGTGGCAGCGCCGCGCGGGCCACACGGACGCACTCGCGGAGATCGTCGAGCGGATTTTGTGGGTTTTCCTCGTACTCGATCGAGAGGGCGCCGTCGGCCGGAAAGCCGACCTGCACGAGGGCCGCCATCACGGCCGGCACGTCCATGTGGCCCTTGCCGAGGATCACGCCCTTCGTCTTGTCCTGCATCTCGGCGAAGTCCTTCAGGTGGACGCCATAGAGCCGCCCCTTAAGCAGGCGGATCACCTCCGTCGGCCGTTCTCCGGAGCGGATGAAGTGGCCGAGGTCGGCGCAGGCGCCGATCCGCTCGTCATGCTTCTCGATCGCGTCGAGCACATCCACCACTTTGTTGTAGCGGTGCGTGGGGCCATGGTTGTGGATGGCCACACGGATGTCGAACTCCTTCACGAGTTCATCGAGGCTTGTGAACGAGTCGGGGTCGGGATCGGCGCCAAGAATGGTGACGCCGGCCCGCTTCGCAAACTCGAAGATCTCCCGATTCTTGGCGGCATCTTTCGTGAAACGGTTGACGCCATGGGCCGAGATCGAGAGGCCCAGGTCGGCGAGTCTGGTGTTCATCGCCGCGATCGCCGCCGGGTCAGAGTTGATCGGATACATTCCCGGATAGAACTCGACCCGTGTGAGGCCGAGGTCCTTGGCATGCCGGAGGGCCTCATCGACCTTGTAGCCCCGCAGTGAATAGAGCTGGATACCGAGCGTTGGCGGTGCGGTCGATGCAGCCGCGGCGGCCACACCCTGCCGGGGCGACACGACGGCGGCAACCGCTCCGGCGCAGCCGGCGGCAAGCAAGGAACGACGGGAGAGGGTTGGACGGTTCATCGCGGCTCCTAACAGAGATAGTAAGGTTGGTCTGGAAACCAGAGTGTACTCTCCCACAGCAAGCCCCGGGCGCGAGCCCGGGGGCGACACACTCACGGTGAGGGCAATACCCTCGGTTTATTCTTCGGACGGGAAGGTGCGACCGGTCGCGACGACGGCCTCCCACCGCTTGCGGCACTCCGCGGCCATCGCGGTGGCAACCGCGGCATGCTGATCACTCACATCCACCGTTTCTCCTGGGTCAGCCTCGATGTCGTAGAGGAGGCT
>CAMCYH010000185.1 GCA_945883745.1 Candidatus Kuenenia stuttgartensis | reverse complement strand
TGGTTCGGTGACGCCGCTGAGATTTCGGTCGCTCCGTGTGCCGATTCCGCCATGCGGACGGTGGTGACGGTGACTGTTGGCAGTGGTTTTTCCCACGATTGGCTCCGGAAGAACTTTCGAGCCGACCTTGAGGCGGCCGTAGCGTCAGTCTGTGGTTCGCAGTTCTCCATCGAATGGCGGGAGAGCGGTTTTGGGCCCAAGGCCTGTGTCGAACCGGTGGTCGAGACTCGGGGGCAGTCTCGGCCGCGACGACGGAGTTCGGCTATCACGTCGCAGGAAGGCTCTCCAAAGGCAGGATTGCCGCACCCAGTCGGGCGTTCCGAAACAAGCCAGCCGCACCAGTCTGCATCTGTCTGCCGCCGCCTCCCCCTGGGCCTCGAATCATTCGTGGTGGGCGGATGCAACCGCATGGCGTTTGCTGCGGTCGAACTCGCGGTCAATCGTCCCGGCGAAATGTCGCCGCTCTATCTGCACGGGCCGAGCGGGGTCGGGAAGACGCATCTACTCGAGGCGTTCTGTAGTCAGGTTCGGGAGCGGCAACCGGGTGTCACCGCCGTATTCCTGTCGGCTGAGCAGTTTACAACGGCATTCCTGCAGGCACTCCATGGGTCGGGTCTGCCCGGTTTTCGACGGTCGTGCCGGCAGGCAGACCTGCTCGTTATCGACGATCTGCAGTTTTTCATCGGCAAACGAGCGACCATCGAGGAGTTCCAGCAGACGATCGACGCCTTGCTGCGGGGCGGCCGACAAATGGTGTTTGCGGCTGACCGCGATCTGGATGCCCTTGACGGACTCGGCCCCGACTTGCTCGTGCGGCTACAAGGTGGGATGCAGGCCCGCATGCTGCCCCCCAACGAGGACGTACGTCGGGGCATCGTGGCCGGCCTGGCTTCCCGCCGTGGCCTCGACATGCCGAGTGAGGTGGTTGACTACGTGGCGGCCAATATCACGCGGCATGCCCGTGAACTCGTGGGAGCCGTCAATCGCCTCGAGGCAGCCAGCCACATGCTCGGGCTGCCAGTGTCGTTGGGTATGGCTGAAGAAGCGCTGGTTGACCTGGTTCGATCGAGCCAGCGAGGTGTGCGACTGGCAGATATCGAGCGGGCTGTCTGTGCGGCTTTTGGGGTCGAGTCGGGAAGTCTGCAGTCAGCGAAGCGATCGCGGAATGTGAGTCACACGCGGATGCTGGCGATGTTTCTGGCTCGCAAGCACACCTCTTCGGCCTTGACCGAGATCGGCAGTTATTTCGGCCGGCGCAGTCATTCCACGGTGATCACGGCCCAGAAGACCGTGGCCGCGTGGCTCGCGGGTCGAGAAAGCGTGCAACTCGCCGACGCGTCATGGGATGCCGAGGAAGCGATCCGTCGCGTCGAGGATCTGCTGCGGGTCGGCTGACCGGGCATGGAGCCTGGCCGGCTGCCACGCGTTGCAAAATGCGGCAATCACTTGCATTCCGCATCGGACCTGCCTGGGCGACCGTGATGCGATCGGGCAATGAAGGCCGCCCTATCCGGCCGCCTGTGCATAGATGAGAATCGTGCGAGCGGGCTTCGGAAGGAACGGCATTCGCTCTGCAGGCGAGGCGAGCCGTGAGGGGGGCACCGTCGCCATCACGCCCACGAAGTCTGAATTTCATACGCGGTGCGGTGCCGACCGCATCTGTTTACGTCTGGCAGGTCCTGAACAGGAGTGAATCCATGAGTACCCCACTATTTTCGGTGTCATTGTGGACTCGTCATCACGGTGGGGTTCGCACGCCTCGTCGCTCTGGCACGGCGCGGCCGAAGGGCCGGGCACGTGTTCGTTCACTACCGCTGGGAAACATCGAAACGCTTGAATGTCGCCAGATGCTCTCGGCCGTGCCTGCCGACTATACGCGGGTGTCTCCCGACTGGTTCGGCACCGTGGCGGCCGCTTCAACGAGCGTTTTTGGCTCTGGGCAGGAAGGGACTTCGGCCATCCTGTCGGTCGGCGAGTCAGCGGGATCCACAACCAGTTCCGTCAGCACCAGTGATCCTCAGCAGTGGATCGTCCGCTTCTCCGAGCAGTCGCTCAGGGCGATCACCGGCCTATCGCATGCGGTGGAAGTCATCGAAAGATCGATGAGCGGATTTCGGGTGCTGGCCGGCCTCGGCCTGCCGGGCCAACTGCTTCTCGAAACGACAACGCCGCTCTCCAATGCGCTCGCAGCGTTTTCCGGCCGTGGTGATCTGATCTATTTTGAACCCAGCCACATGATCTCGATCGGGGCGTCGACCAACGCAACGCCCAATGACCCCCGCTTCGGCAGCCTCTATGGCCTGCATAACGTCGGGCAGTCGGGCGGCACAGTCGATGCCGACATCGACGCCACGGAGGCGTGGCAGATATCGACCGGCTCGGAGAATGTGATCGTGGCGGTCATCGACACGGGAATCGACCACACTCACCCTGACCTGATCGATAACATCTGGGTCAATCCCGGAGAGACCGCCGGCAACGGCATCGACGACGACGGCAACGGCTTCATCGACGACGTGCACGGCTATGACTTCGTCAACGATGATGGCGACCCGTTTGACGACGAGGGGCATGGTACACACGTCGCCGGGACGATTGGTGCCACGGGGAACAACGGCACTGGTGTTGTCGGAGTCTCGTGGGATGTGTCGCTGATGGGACTCAAATTTCTGGACGCTGATGGCTCAGGGAGCACCGCCGATGCCGTGCGGGCCATCAACTACGCCACGATGATGCGGAACCAATACGGCCACAATATTCGTGTCACCAACAACAGCTGGGGGGGCGGCGGTTCTAGCACGGCGCTTCGGGATGCGATCGAGGCCGGCGGTGAAGCCGACATCCTGTTCGTTGCCGCCGCCGGCAATTCCGGTACCGACAATGACGCCTCTCCCCACTATCCGTCGTCATACGCGTCCAATGCGATCCTCGCAGTTGCAGCCACCGACCGCAACGACGCCCTCGCCTCGTTCAGCTGCTTTGGAGCGACGAGTGTCGATCTGGCTGCGCCTGGAGTCGGCATCGTGAGCACGGTGCCGGGAGGTGGCTATGCGTCATACAGCGGCACGAGCATGGCCACGCCGCACGTTGCGGGAGCCGCAGCGCTGGCCGTTGCGGTCGATCCCACGCTCACGGCGGCAGAGTTGAGGGCCGCGATCCTCGATACGGTCGATGTCAAGCCAGGCCTGACCGACCTGATGGTCACCGGGGGTCGGCTCAACGTGGCCCGCATGCTCGAGAGCCTGTCGAGTGAGCCGACGGTGCCGGTGGCTCCTCTCGGGGTTTCCGCGAGCGACGGCACGGTTTTCGGGGGTGTCCAAATTTTGTGGAGCTCGGCGCTCCATGCCGAGAGCTACGACATATGGCGGAGCACGTCGGCGGACGTGTCTGCCGCGAGCCAACTCGTGGGTGGCCTCACGGCCTCCTCGTATACCGATACCTCCGCCATGGTCGGCACGACGTATCACTATTGGGTGAAGGCGACCAATGCCCTCGGCACGAGCGAGTTCAGCCTTTCCGACGCCGGTTTCCGCCTCGCCAGCCGCTCGCCGAATGACTTCTTCGCCGACCGCCTCCAACTGACGGGGTCAGCGGTGACGGTGTCTGGCACCAACCTCGATGCCACGGCAGAGGTGGGTGAGCCGATCAACTTCTACGGGGGAAGGAGCGTGTGGTGGACCTGGACGGCGCCATCGGACGGATCTGTCGTGATCGACACCGTGGGCAGTGATTTCGACACGACGCTTGCCATGTATCGCGGTTCGACGTTGACCACGCTCACCCGTCTCACGCGAAATGACGATGCCGTGGGCCTGCAGAGCCGGGTAGCGCTCGATGTGCAGGAAGGAATCACCTACCAGATTGCCGTTGACGGGTACGACAAGGCGGTGGGTGCGATCGTGCTGAATCTGCAGCACACCGCTGCACCCGAGCCGCAAGAGGGCCTGCTGGTGACGGGGATCGTGCATGACCACGACGGCGTCTCGGTGGTCTTCAATCAGCCGCTCGATCGTGCGCAACTCGACCTGCATGGGCGAAACAGGCCGCTCGATGAGATTGACGTGCTCGTGGCCGACTCGACGGGCATGGCTATGGACGGGGCGCTGGTAGTGAACACCGCGGGTGATGGTTTCCGCTTTGTGGTCGGCGACGGCACCCTGGCTCCTGGCGACTACTCGCTACGGATTCGCAGTGGTGAAACGGGCGTGGTGAG
>CAMCYH010000184.1 GCA_945883745.1 Candidatus Kuenenia stuttgartensis | reverse complement strand
AGCGACTCGAACTTCGGCTCGGGGCCAATCAGGAGATCGGTTCGGGTGGCAGTGTCGTCACGGCCATCGAGACGGGCGAGGGAATGGGCGAGGAGGTCTCCGCGGAGACGACCTTATTTTACGGGCTCAAGGCTCAGCTCAGCGATCAGAGCGACTGGATACCCCGCAGCGTCGTGATCGTCGAGGCCTTCACGCCCGTCGCCGGTGATGTCTGGGGCACGGAGCCGGTCGCCTCGGTGGCCTGGGGATGGGAGCTGCCGGAACTCTGGCGATTCGACGCCGCCTTTCGCTACGTCTATGCCGACAGCGAGGAGGGCACATTTGACAAGTGGCAGCCCTCTGTCGTGCTGCGGATGCCGGTCACGGAACGCTTCGAGGTGCATGCCGAATGGTTTGGCTCCTGGACCACGGGACTCGAAGACGACACGGTGCGACCCTTTGTCGGTCCGGGATTTCACTGGGTGCTTGGCGATGGGCTTGAACTCGGCGTCCGCATGGGATGGGGACTCACCCACGACGCCGCCAACTACTTCGTCGATGCCGGCACCGCCTATCGCTTCTGACCGCGGGCTGGATTTGCCGAGTCGGAAGGTCGGCAGAAACCCGTGACCTGCCTATCGTTCCCTCATGACCATGGTTCCTGATGGTGTTCTTGCATGCTCATTCGTCCCCCGGTCTGCGTCTGGCTCAAACGAGATCTGCGGGTAACCGATCACCCCGCGCTTGCGACGGCAGTTATGCGGGCACAGGGAGGAGCGGTTTTTGCGACGTTTCTCTACGAGCCAGAGATCTATGCCCAGCCAGAGTGGGCGCCGCACCACACACGCTTCCAGCATGAGTGTCTCGTCGCCGTGGCCGAATCGCTCGCCCGTCTGGGCATCCGGCTGATTACCCGGCATGGTGAGGCGGTGGCCATGCTGGAGGAGCTTCGGCGGGAGGCCGGGTTCCGGCTCCTCGTCGCCCATGAGGAAACCGGCACGGGCGTAAGCTACGCAAGGGATCGGCGCATCCGGAAATGGGCGCGGGAAGTGGGAGTGGAGTTTGTGGAGGTGCCGCAGACGGGTGTGGTTCGACGGCTGCCATCCCGCAACGGATGGAACCGGCTGTGGGAAGCGCGGATGGAGAGTCCTGCGGCCATCGTGCGGCAGCCGGCCGGCCGCTGCGGCCTCGATGCCGTGCGGCACCTGAAGAGTCATGGCCTCCTCAGCGGTCGGGACCTCGGCCACGCAGCGCAGACCGGGGAGCGTCAGCGGGGAGGAGAGCCCGTGGCGGCAAGCGTGCTCGATGACTTCCTGTCACGTCGTGGCCGCTCGTACGTGGGCGGCATCAGCAGCCCCCTTTCGGCAGCGACGAGCTGCTCGAGACTCAGCCCGTATTTGGCGTTTGGTGCGATCTCGATGCGAACGGTTTGGCAGGCTAGCGAGACTCGCCGACGTGAAGTGGCCTCATTACTGGAAACGGCCGCGACACCAGCCGAGCGAGCCAGGCTGCGTGCCTGGCAGCGGAGCTTGAGAGCCGTGCAATCACGGCTTCACTGGCACTGCCACTTCATGCAGAAGCTGGAAGATGAGCCCGCGATCGAATTCCACAACATGATCCGCAGCGTTGATGGCCTGCGGGAGCAGGAAGTTTCGGCATCACGTCTGACCGCCTGGCAAACCGGACACACCGGCTATCCGCTGATCGATGCCTGCATGCGCAGCCTCATCGCCACCGGCTGGCTCACCTTTCGGATGCGTGCTCTCCTCGTGTCGTTTGCCAGCTACTCGCTTTGGCTCCATTGGCGACCGACAGGCGTGCATCTCGCCCGACAGTTCCTCGACTTCGAGCCGGGCATTCACTGGTCACAGATGCAGATGCAGAGCGGCACGACAGGCATCAACACGCTGCGGATCTACAACCCCACCAAGCAGGCGATTGAGCAGGATCCGCAGGGAGTGTTTATCAAACGCTGGGTGCCCGAACTGGCTGCCGTTCCACCGATTTTCATCCACATGCCCTGGATGATGCCGGCTTCGGAGCAGCAGACGACTGGCTGCCGGATCGGCAGCCACTATCCGGCACCGCTCGTCGATCATGCCATTGCGGTCCGGGCAGCCAAGCAGCGACTCGCCGCCGTGCGGAACGATCCTTGCAACCAGGCGGAAGCTCGCGATGTCGCCCGGCGGCATGGCAGTCGCCGGGATCGTCGGGGCACCATGCAGCAGGATCCGGTGCGGAGGCAGCTCAGGCAGAAGCTGCCTCCCGCAGCGTTGCCCGATCAGCAGTCGTATTTCGCATTCTGCGAAGAGGACGGGGATTCACACGAGGAGCGGTAGAAGACTGCCGAAGGCGCCGTGCGACCGCGTATCGCCGCCACCGCACTTCGTGGCTACGCGCGACCGCGGAGCATTCCGTGCCAATACAGCCGCGGCAGCACCTGGGTTTTTAAGAGCCACATGCTGTATCGCTCCTTTGATTGGTCGAAGGGAAAGGACTCTGCCGGCTCGTTGTCGTAGTCGAACTCCGCGAGCATCATCTTCCCGTAGCCAGTGACGACCGGGCACGAACTATAGCCGTCGTAGGAGGCCGAAAGTCCCCGCCCGTGCATCGCGGCCAGCAGGTTGGCAACCAGCACAGGCGCCTGCTTGCGGACCGCCGCCCCGGTCTTCGACGTCGGCAATCCGGCCGAGTCGCCGAGGGCAAACACGTTGGGATAACGCGGGCTTTGCAGCGTGTGTTTGTCGGCCGCGCACCAGCCTTGCTCGTTGGCCAACGGGCTCTTCTTGATCACGTCGGGCGCGCTCATGGGCGGCGTGACGTGGACCATGTCGTAAGGGATCGTCACCCGCTCGTGCGTATCCACATGCTCGCAGACGGCCTCATGAGCATCGGGTCGCAGTTCAACGAGGTTGTGCCGAAACCGCGTCTCGATCCCCTTCCGGGCCACGACGCCTTCGAGCGTCTTGCGGTACTTCGGCACCGAGAAGATGGCGGGCGCGGGGGAGGCGAAGATGATCTGGGTGCGGTCGCGAACGCCCTGCCGGCGGAAGGCGTCGTCGGCGAGGTACATGATCTTCTGAGGGGCTCCGCCGCACTTCACGGCCGTGTTGGGCACGGTGAAGAGCGCTGTGCCTCCGCGGAACGTGCGAAGGCACTCCCACGTGTAGGCCACATGCTCGGCCGAATAATTGCTGCAGATCCCCCGCGTACCGATGCCCTCGGCCAGGCCGGGAATGGTCGACCAGTCGATCTGAATCCCGAGGGCCACCACCAGCCAGTCATAGGTGATCCGTCGGCCGGCGTTGGTGACGACAGCCCGCTCGTCGGGAAGGATGTCTGCCACTCGGTCGCGAATCCAGTCCGTGCCCGGTGGAATATAGTCGGCCTCAGGTCGCTCGCTGGCCCGGAACGGAAACACTCCTGCTCCAACGAGCGTCCACAGCGGCTGGTAGAAATGTCGCTCCGACGGCTCGATGATCGCCATGCCGAGCGAACGATCGGCGCGCCGCAGTCGGGCGGCGACGGTAATACCGGCCGTCCCGCCGCCAAGAATGAGCACGGGGACGTGCTTTGATGGCTGTGGTTCCATATAAGAAATTGTACGCAATGCCACCGTCGGATGCGAGCACATGGGATACACTCTCAACACCGTTTTTCGGACACCTCGACATGAATCGACCCTTCCTGCCATGCATCGCTGCGATCGCCGCAGCGTTCCTCTTTGCCGTCGGCTGCTCCCCCACGACGGTCAGCCGTCCCCTGCGGGTCGGCATGGAGTTGTCCTATCCCCCGTTCGAGATGACGAATGCCGGCGGTCAGCCGACCGGCGTGAGCGTGCGGCTGGCCGAAGCGCTGGCCGCCCATCTCGGCCGCGACCTCGTCATCGAAAATATCACGTTCGACGGCCTGATTCCCGCGCTCAAGACGGGCAAGATCGACTGCATCATCTCGTCGATGACAGCCACGCCGGAACGTACCCAATCGATTGCTTTTTCCGATCCTTATCTGAAGACGGGGCTGGCACTGCTCGTAGCAAAGGACTCGCCGGTGACCGCGGCGGCCGAACTGGATCAGCCGGACCGGGTAGTCGCCGTGAAGAAGGGCACGACGGGTCACCAGTACGCGGCCCAGGCGATCAAGCAGGCGAAGTTGCTCGTGCTCGACAAAGAGTCGGCCGCCGTGATGGAGGTGGCGCAGGGGAAGGCCGACGCCTTCATCTACGATTCGCTCTCCATCTACCAAAACAACAAGCGGCACCCCGACACGACCCGCGCACTGCTCAAGCCCTTCCGCGAAGAAACCTGGGCCGTCGGCCTGCGCCCCGGCGACGATTCACTCCGCAGCGATGTCAACGCCTTCCT
>CAMCYH010000183.1 GCA_945883745.1 Candidatus Kuenenia stuttgartensis | reverse complement strand
CGTTTTGTGGCGGCGATGCCGCCACCACCATGATATCGACCATGAGGCGACGGATATCGAAGCCAGCCTTTTCGAATGACGTGTGCAGGTTTTTCAGCGTGTCGGGGCCCCAGGCCCGCAGCGGCTGCTTCACGAGGGCGTGGAACAGGTTTTGCACAAACGCCTCCTGGGCATCGCGGCTGGTTGATAGGTAGGCCGCCAGCTCCCGACCGCCGCGAAACTCCTCCTCCGGTCCCTCGCGCGGCAGATACGAGCCGGCGGCATCGACGGGCTTGTCTCCCGACGCCGCCCGCTCGGTCGTGCGATAGCGGCCGAGGGCATCGAAGTCTTCCAGCGCGAAGCCGAGTGGGTTGATCATCGTGTGGCAGGTCTGGCAGGCCACCGCCTTGGTCTGCAGTGCCACCCGTTCGCGGGTGGACAGGTCGGGATGCTGGTCTGGTGCGAGCGGCGCGATCGCCTCCTGCGGCGGCTTGAGCACATTGCCCAGCATGTTGCGGGCCAGGAAGACGCCGCGATGGATGGGAGACGTATCCTTCGAATAGGAGAAGACCGAGAGCAGGTAGGGATGGCAGATCACGCCTCCGCGACGACCGTCGTCGAGCCGCACGCGGCGAAAGGATGCTGCAGCTTGCAGCGACGCGCCGTAGAGCGGCGCAAGCCGGCCATTGAGATAGACCTCGTCATCGGTGAAGAGCCGGCGAAAGTCACCGCTTGTCCACACAACATCGTCTAGAAAGATGTCGAGGCTGGTTCGTAGGTCGGCGGTGACCGTGGGCGAGATGTCGCCGTAGAGCGATGCATCTTTCGTCAGCTCCGGAGCGAGATCGACCCGCAGCCATGCGAAGAGAAAGTCGCGGAGTTTGGCCCGTGCCCGCCGGTCGTTCACCATCCGCTGGGCCTGCCGCCGCACCTGCTCCGGTGTGGCGAGTTGGTTTTTCGCGGCGGTTTCCCAGAGTGGCGGGTCGGGAATGGAATCCCACAGGCCGAACGAGAGCCGCGCCGCCGTGGCGAAGGGATCGGTGACGGTGGCCGGCTCCCGGAACAGGAACCGCGGCGAGCCGAGCACGATGAGGATTGATCGCTTGAGGGCCGTGTCGAGATCAGGCGCATCGGCGAAGGGGCGATCGATAACCAAACCGCGGAGGTCGTCAGTGAGCGGGCGGCGGAAGGCCCGCTCGGCAAACGTGGCGGCAAACCGCCGCAATTTGTCGGCTCGGTCGGGGGCATCCCGCTTCACTCTTGCCAGGTGCTCGACATGGTCGAGCACATAGGCGGCCGTCTCGCTGGCTGCCGCGGTGGCGGCGGAGAACCATTCCTTCGAGAGCGTCGTGCCTCGCTCGTAGCCGATCGACCTGTCGTCGGGGGGAAAGGGCGTGGTGGCCACGAATACCTGCGGACTGTCGTGCGGGATCAGCACCCGCTCCGGCACCGGCTCGAGCACGCCGTGAGGCGGCTTCCAGAGCAACTCGATCGAGGCGTTGGTGAACACCTCGTGCTTCTTGTTGTCGACGCCCTGATTGGCCTTTGAAAACTCCAGCCGCAGCGGATACGCCCGGCCACCGAGCAGCATCAGGCTGGCCCGGTATTCCGTGTCGTCACCCGACTTCACGTAGGCGTCGATGAGCGGTGGCTCATACCAGGCCGTGTTGATCGCGAGCTTCACCGATTGCTCGCTGCGAATCACAAACTCATAGACGCCGGTCTCAGGCGGTACGATCGATCCCGCCCAGCGGATGGCAAACCGATTGGGCTCGAACCGTTCCGGGTCAGGCCCCTCGACGCCGAAGAAGAAATCGATTTGTGGATCGATCCGTTCGAAGACGAGATCCTTCCGGTCAAAGGTGCGGCCGTGGAAGTACTGACCGCGGAGGCCGCGCCGGGCATCGACATTCAGCCCGCGGCCACGAAAGCTGGCGATCAGGTCGGCCACCGTGTTGTGGTATTGCCGGACGGTAAGCCGCGAGAGTTCCATGCGGGCGGGCCGGTTACGGTCGCGGGCCACTGGCGAATAAAACGCCCCGTGGATGTATTCGGCCACCTGCCGGGCCGCCTCGTCACGCACCGCCTCAGGATCATCCTCAGGCATCGTCTCGTCGATGTAGGCCGCGAGCTGGTTGATCGACCGATCGCCGACAAGGGGCTGAGGCACATCCACGGTGCCCGCACCGTTGTCGGCGTGGCAGCGGCCACAATGCTCGCGGTAGATCGCCGCGCCGGGATGCTCGTCGGCCGCGCGAGCGCCAAAGCCGCCCGGGCCTGCCAAGAGCATGCCTGCGAGGATGAGGGGCACGTTGGAGCGGGAGGTCAACCGGGCCATGCTGTCTTTCCTTGGTCCCTCTAAGAATATCGTCAGATCAAGCTCCTTCACCACGGAAATTATCCGATATTTGCTGGGTGTTTTTCATCCCTGGCGATGTAAGGAACGCTTTCTTTTGGGGAAGAAAAGGCGGAGACTTTTTGCGGCACGTCTGAAGACCTTCATCATTTATCGAATGTGGACGGCCAGCAAAGCCACCCATCACAATCAATGCTTGTACCGTACCAAGTAACCGTACCGAACCAACAGCATCTGACCAGCGTTGTATTCGGCCATTCTTACTCCCGGAAAACCGAAAAAACCTTCCATACGGGGCATGCGGGTTTTGACGGCAATTGACATACTTCCATACGAAAGATATGTTTTTCCATATGAAGACGACATTATCGATCAGCGACGCCACCATGCGGGCGGTGAAGCGGGAGGCCGCCCGCCGCGGCCAGACCATGTCGGAGTTGGTCGAGTCCGCGTTGCGTCAGGCGCTCAGTCGGACGAAACCTGTGGCGAAAATGCAGCCCCTGCCGTCCTTCTCCAGCGGTGGCAGCCGCGTTGACGTGTCCGACCGCGACGCCCTTTTCAATGCGATGGAGCGGTAGCGTGTTCGTGGTCGATACGAACGTGCTGATCTACGCCGCCGATCGGGATGCAGCGGAACATTCAGCCTGCCGATCGCTCGTGGAGCGCTGCAGAAAGCAATCCGGGCCGTGGTATCTGACCTGGGGGATCGTCTACGAGTTCCTTCGCGTGACGACTCATCCGGCGGTCTTTCGCCATCCATTTTCGGCCCGTGATGCCTGGTCGTTCCTGAATGCCGTCTTCGCCTCTCCCGGGTTCGGCATGCTTGTGGAGACGGAGCGACACCTGCACGTTGCCCAGGAAGTGTTTGCGGAAGTTCCCCGACTGGCTGGCAACGTGGTATTCGATGCTCATACGGCGGTGCTGATGCGGGAAAACGGCGTACGTACCATTTACACGCACGACGCAGACTTCAAACGCTTCCCGTTCATCGAGGTAGTCGATCCCGCGGGAAAGTAGGTTTGTGAAACGGCCGAACCTTGGGCAATGGCGGCTCGCAAGCCGCCCGCTCCCGTCTCCCGGTCCCCAAAAGCGGTCCCGGGAACGCTGCCCGACTTCCTCTGCCGCCGCGCAGCATTTGGACGATGCGGTGTTGCCGATCGGCCAGCGATGAGGCGATGCCTGATGCGGCCTACTTCAGTATATTTTCGTCGTGCTGCTGAAGTGGCTCGGCTCCTGCCCACGGTGAGCTGAACTGCATCGTCAAGGAGATGGTTGCATGAATCGTCTGCTGCTTTTGGCTGTCGTCTGCCTGATCACGGTGCTTCAGTCGCCCGCTGCGCATGCTGCGGAGCCGCAGGAGATCATCCTCTGGCCCGAAGGCGTGCCGGAGCCACGCGTGCCGGCCGAGCCTGCCGAGAAGGTCGAGAAGAAGCCCGATGGAATTGCGCGGCGGTCGAACGTGTCGAATCCCCGCCTCGTGGTGTACGACATTCCGCAAACCGAGCCGCAGAAGCTCCGCAGCGCGGTGCTCGTCGTGCCCGGGGGCGGGTTCGGCATCCTCGCCGACGAGCACGAGGGCTCCGACGCATGTCGCTGGCTCAATGATCAAGGCATCGTGGCGTTTCTCGTGTTGCATCGGGTGCCCACGGGGAAGATGCCGGTGCCAAACGCCGCTCCCGTGCAGGACATCCAGAAGAGCGTGCAGGAGGTGCGGCGGCGGGCAGCGGAGTTTCAACTCGACCCGGCGAAGATCGGCGTGCTCGGCTTCTCGGCTGGTGGCCAAGCCTCGCTCGTGGCGGCCACGAGCCCGCCGCGGTTTCCGGCAGCCGATCCGGTTGTGTCGGCACGGCCCGATGCGGTGCTCCTGCTCTACGCCTGGAAGATCGTGGGTGACGGGAACCAGGGGCTTCGGTCCGACGTGACGATCGACGACACCGCACCTCCGATGTTCATCTCCCAGTGTGGCGACGATCCGGGGTCGGTGCCGCAGGGCTCGGCCAACCTCTATCTGGAACTCGTCCAGGC
>CAMCYH010000182.1 GCA_945883745.1 Candidatus Kuenenia stuttgartensis | reverse complement strand
GCCGAGATCGCGACAGGCGCGCCAAACCCGGCCGCCCCCTCCAGGAAAGCGCCGAACGAGAAGGCGATGAGCAAGGCCTGCACGCGGTGGTCGGCGGAGAGCCGCGTGACCGATCGCTTCATCACGTCGAGCCCGCCGGCCTCGACCGAGAGGGCGTAGAGAAACATCGCATTGAGAATGATCCAGCCGATCGGGAAGAGGCCGAAGGCCGCGCCATGAAACGCCGCCGCCGCGGCGGCATCGGCCGGCATCCCGACCACGCCCACGGCGATTCCCAGCGCCGTGGCCAGACCGGCGGCAGCGGCCCGTGTCGCCGACCAGCCAGCAAAGGCGAGCAGTCCCAGCAGCACGACCAGTGGCAGCAGCGCCACGAGCGTGGAAAGCGGCTGCGACCCGAGGGGGTCATACACGTGTGTCCACACCGTCGCTTCCATGGAGGGAGAATACCTGCGAGCCACTGCCAGCGGGAAGCGATCGCCGCGACTGCGGCCCGGTCGCATGCGATCGCGGTTTTCTGGTGGAGGGCACAGTGAGCAGACGGGCTGACGCCCGTGACCTGCCATAGGCTCGTTGACGGTGTCGGGGCCCTCGCTGACAATCATGGTTGACCGCGACCGTTCACCCATGGAGGAGAGCCGTGCAATCCAGCCAGCAGGCCGTGCCGAATTTTGTGGAGCAGGAAGATCCCGAGGTGTGGTCGGCGATCGCCGCCGAGCAGACCCGCCAGGCCGAGGGCCTGGAGATGATCGCCAGTGAAAACTTCACGAGCCCCGCCGTCATGCAGGCCGTGGGAAGCGTGCTCACCAACAAATATGCCGAGGGCTATCCCGGCCGGCGCTACTACGGTGGCTGCGAATTCGTCGACAAGGTCGAGGATCTCGCCCGTGACCGGCTCAAGGCCCTCTTTGGCGCCGAGCATGCCAACGTGCAGCCCCATTCGGGCAGCCAGGCCAATGCGGCGGTTTACCTGGCAACGCTTCAGGCCGGCGACACCGTGCTCGCCTTCGACCTCGCCCACGGTGGCCACCTCACCCATGGGATGAAGCTCAACAGTTCCGGCATCCTCTATAACTTCATCCATTATGGCGTGCGCCGTGACGACCACCTCCTCGACTTCGACCAGGTGGCCCGGCTCGCCCGCGAGCACAAGCCGAAGATGATCGTGGCGGGTGCGAGCGCCTACCCACGGGAGATTCCCCACGCCACGTTTGCCGAGATCGCCCGCGAAGTCGGGGCAAAGCTGCTCGTCGATATGGCCCACTACGCCGGTCTTGTGGCGGCCGGCATCTACAACAATCCCGTGGCGGTGGCCGACTTCGTCACGAGCACCACGCACAAGACGCTCCGCGGCCCCCGCGGCGGCGTGGCGATGTGTCGTGAGGCCGATGCCAAGGCACTCGATCGTGCCGTCTTCCCCGGCACGCAGGGCGGCCCGCTGATGCACGTGATCGCGGGCAAGGCGGTGGCCTTCGCCGAGGCGCTGCGGCCGGAGTTCAAGGCCTATGCCGTGCAGGTCGTCGAGAATGCCCGGGCGCTGGCGGTCGAGTTGGCCGCCGGGGGCGTGAAGCTCGTCAGCGGCGGCACCGACACCCACCTCATGCTCGTCGACGTGACCCCGCTGGGCGTCGGCGGCAAGGTGGCCGAGGAGACGCTCGACCGCTGCGGCATCACCTGCAACAAGAACATGATTCCCTATGACGAGCGAAAGCCGATGGATCCCTCCGGCATCCGGCTCGGCACGCCCGCCCTCACCACGCGGGGCATGGGCGTCGATGAGATGAAGCGGATCGCCGCCTGGATCCTGCGGGTGCTCAAGAACCCCGCCGACGAGTCATTGGTCGAGACGACCAAGCGGGAGGTGGCCGAATTGGCCGAGCAGTTCCCCGCGCCGGCGGCGCGACTGTTGGAGCCGGTGGCCTGATGGCGGCCGCGAACGGCCGACGAGTGGTGCGAGTGGGGCTCGTGCAGTCGGTTTGCACAAGTGACCGTGAGGCAAACGTCGCCCAGGCGCTGGCCGGCATCGCGGCCGCGAAGGCGCAGGGGGCTGAGGTCGTCTGCCTGCAGGAGCTCTTTGCCGGTGAGTATCCCTGTCAGAGCGAAGACCACGGCAAGTTCACCGAGGCCGAGGCCGTGCCGGGGCCGCTCACCGACCGGATCGCCGCGGCGGCGCGGGAGCACTCGGTCGTCGTGGTGGGGAGCGTGTTCGAGCGGCGGAGCCACGGGCTCTTCCACAACACGGCCGTCATCTTCGAAGCCGACGGCTCTGTGGCGGGCGTCTACCGCAAGATGCACATTCCCGACGACCCGCACTACTACGAAAAGTTTTACTTCGCGCCGGGCGACACCGGCTTCATGAGCGTGCCGACGAGCCGGCTGCAGGTGGGGCCGCTCGTCTGTTGGGATCAGTGGTATCCCGAGGCTGCGCGGCTCACCGCGATGGCGGGGGCCGAGGTGCTCTTCTACCCAACGGCGATCGGCTGGCTCGATGGTGAAGAATCCCTCCACCGCGAGCAGTATGAATCGTGGGACACGATGCTCCGCAGCCACGCGATCGCCAATGGCGTGTTCGTTGTGGCGGTGAATCGTACCGGCCGCGAAGGGCCACTGCGGTTTTGGGGCGCGAGCGTGGTCTACGCTCCGAATGGGCAGGCGCTCGTGAAGTTGGGGCATGACGCTTCCGAGACGCTCGTCGTCGAGTGCGATCTCGGCCGCATCGAGTGGTCGCGGACACGGTGGCCCTTCTTCCGCGACCGGCGGATCGACTTTTATGGAGACCTCCAGAAGCGCTGGGGGGGCTGACATGGCCACGCCCCCCACGCCCGCTGAGCTTGGCTACCGGCTGCCAGCCGAGTGGGAGCCGCATGCCGCCACGTGGCTGGCCTGGCCACACCGGCGGGCGACCTGGCTTGGCGAGTTCGCGCCGATCCCAGAAGTATTTGCGAAGGTGGTGCGGCTGCTGACGCCGCACGAGCCGGTAAAGGTGATCGGATCGGGGGCGGCGCTCGACGACGCGCGGCGGCATGTCGGCGACGTCGAGGGTGTCGAGTGCATCGACATTCCCACAAACGATTCGTGGCTGCGGGATACCGGTCCGGTGTTTCTCCTACCGCGTGGCGAATGTCCGCTGCCGGCGGCGGCGGTGGCCTGGGGCTGGAACGCCTGGGGAGGCAAGTATCCCCCGTGGGACGACGACGCCCGGGTCGCGGAGACGATTGCCGCACGGTCCGGCCTGCCCGTGTTCGAGCCGGGCGTGGTGCTCGAGGGGGGAGCGATCGAGACTGACGGCGACGGCACGCTTTTGGTCAATGAGCGGTGTGTCATCGACAATCGCCGGAATCCTGGTGTTTCGCGGGAGGCGATGGAGCGAATCCTCATTGAGCAGCTCGGCATCGAGCAGGTGATCTGGCTCGGCGGTGAACTGGCGGGCGACGATACCGATGGCCACATTGACCAATTGGCCCGGTTCGTGGCTCCGGGGCATGTCGTCGCCGCCCGTCAGGCTGCTGTAACCGACCCCAACCATATCTCACTCGAACGCAATCTCACGCTGCTTCAGCAGGCGACCGACGCCCGTGGCCGCTCGCTCGAGGTGACGCCGCTCGACATCCCGGCCCACTTCTCGTTCGACGGCGTGCAACTGCCGGCAAGTCACCTCAATTTCTATGTGGGCACGGGCATCGTGCTCGTGCCGGTGTTTAGTGGAGAGACCGATGAGCCGGCTCTGCGGACGTTGGCGAAATGTTTCCCCGACCGCCGCGTCGAACCAGTTGACTGCCGGGCACTCGTCCGCGGCCGCGGGGCACTCCACTGCATTACCCGCGACCAGCCGGCATGGCCCGCGTAAGCCGGGAAAGCAGGGGGCTTTTGGCCTTGCCTGAAGCGGTGCGGTTCGCGACCATCCCGACTCTTCCCCCGGCTCCGGCCCGGGCTGTTCGTGGAGGGATCGTAGGATGGAACAGATGGCACACGCGGCTCAGGGACTCATGGCGCTGCTTGCGCGGCTCATGATGGTGGTGATCTTTCTGGCCAGCACGTTCGGTAGCAAGGTGCCGAGGTTCACCGAGACGGCAATGATGATGCAGTCGCAGGGCATTCCCAATCCGCGACTCATGCTCTTTGGCGCGATCGGCCTGATCCTGATCGGCAGCCTGTCTCTTGCCGCTGGGGCGTGGACGCGAATGGGTGCTGCCTTCCTGACGATCTTCCTGGCTGCCGCCACCTTCTACTTCCACGACTTTTGGACGTTTGCGAACCCGGTCGAGCGGGAGGCGCAGGTGATTCACTTCATGAAAAACCTCGCCATCTGCGGCGGCCTGTTTGGGCTGATGGCTTTCGGCGGTGGTCCGTGGAGCGTCGACGGCTGGATCGA
>CAMCYH010000181.1 GCA_945883745.1 Candidatus Kuenenia stuttgartensis | reverse complement strand
CGATGGGAGAGCGGTGAGTGATCAGATAGCGTCGATGGCCGTCTTCACGATCAGCCCAGCCACGACGAGGATGAACACAAGGCGAATCAATCGGGAGCCGTGCCGCAGTGCCAGCCGCGTGCCGAGCTGGCTCCCCATGATATTGGCTGCGGCCATCGGCAACACCAACGGCCACCAGACATTGCCGGTAGCGGAAAAAATTGCCAGCGATGCGAGATTGGTCGTCATGTTGAGGAGCTTCGCGCAGGCCACTGCGTGGAGAAAATCAAACCCCAGCAGCCGCACGAAGAGGAAGATGAAGAAGCTGCCTGTTCCGGGGCCGAAGAAGCCGTCGTAGAAGCCAAGCCCACCGGCGATGAGCGAGGCGAGCACCGCTTCCGTCCGTGGACTGTAGCGAGGCGAGTGCACCTGGCCGATGTCGCGGCTCATGATCGTGTAAACGAGCACCACGGCCAGCATGATGGGCACGAGCCGCCGCAGCCACTCGGGCGACACGAGCGTGACACACCACGCCCCGAGCAGGCCGCAGCACGTAGCCGCGATGATCGCCGGCACGAGCGTCGGCCAGGGGAGCCTGACATGGCGGGCGAATGAACCGGCCGACCAGGCCGTGCCCCAGACCATCGCCCCCTTGTTGGTGCCGAAGAGCGCGGCCGGCGGAGCCGATGGAAAGATCGCAAATAGGATCGGCAGCGAGATGAGCCCACCTCCGCCGGCGATGGCATTCACAAACCCAGCCAGCAGGGAGCCGAGCGTGGCGGCAACGATTTCAAGGGCAGGCATGGCGGGAAGAAACGAGTGCATCAAGGAGAGGGCGGGGCGGCGACGCCCGGGCCGCGATCATACGCTCTACCGGGGTTGTGACACCGGCACGGATTGCCCGGATTGCCGGCAGTCCGGTGGTGGCGGTCAGGCAGACCATGCCGGTCGGGATATGCCGGTAGCACGGGTGGAACCGGTTCGACCTGGCGTGTCAGTGAATCTGGTTCAGCCGGTTGAGCCTGTCGTGTCGCGCGGTCGGCGGAACGGCCGAATCAGAAAGAGTGGGATGTTCCGAGGCCCACAGGAGGCGAAGATGCGGACGCTTGCTTGCAGTCTGGTGGCGGTGATCGGCGTGCTCGTGGTGGCGGATGCCGCTTCAGCGTGGCCGTTTGGTCGCGTCTGGGAGAAGCGCAAGGCCGAGCTCTATTCCCAGCTATCGCGAGACGTCTCCCGGCGAGTGCACTCTCGTGTGGACCTGGCCAAGCAGGAATTGCAGGACTCCCTCGACCGGCAGTTCGAATTCGAAGCGGGCCAGCTGCGGGAAAAGATCGAATCCCAGATCGCAACCGGCTCCAGCGAACTCCACGCCAAGTTCGGGGACGAACTGACGACGCTCAACAAGGCCTTTGCGGAAGAATCGCAGTCGCTGCGAAGCCGGTTCGATGTGCAGCTGCAAGACCTGAAAAAGAAGATCGATGCCGAACTCGCCGCGGCCAGCGAGCGGGCGGCCTCGGCCGCCGTGGCGGAGTCGAAGAAGGCGGTCGAGCAGGCCGATGCCACGAGCCGTGATCTCCGGGAAAAGACGGCGGCGGAGCTGGCAAAGATCGAACAGCGGACGGCCGCCGAACTCGACAAGGTGGTGGCCGCGACGGAGCGAAAGGTCGAGGGGGAGGTGGCGAAGATCCGCGCCGGCCTCGAGGAGCGGGTAGCCGCGATTTCGAAGCGGCTGCAGGAGGAGCAATCGCTCGCGCTGAAGGCGACCAGCGAGAAGACGGCCGCTGCCGAGAAGGCAGCCGCTGCGGCGACAGCCGCCGCTTCTGCCGCGGAGCAGGCAGCGAAGGCGGTCGCGGAGAAGATCGCTGAAGACGCTGCACGCCAGTCGGCCACCACACCAAGCGATCAATAGGCTGGTGTTGTCGGGCAGCATTTCCCCAGCTGCCACGGCATCCTCCCTGAACGATCCCTACGGGCGTTCCTCGTCAATGCCCCCGCGACCGACGTCCTCGACGGCCTGCACACCATCGACCGTGAACCAGCGGGTGAACAGCGAAAAATCGCCTGTGTCGGGCCAGTGACTCTCGTCCGGCTGCCAGGCGCGGAGTTCCCGGAGGAAGATTTCCTCAAAGAGATCCTCGACGACTTCGTCGATCTCCTCGGAGAAATGGCAGGCCGGGATCAGGTAGACCACCCTGTCGGACGTTTGCCGGAGCGTCTCGATATCGTCGCTGCTTTTGCCGGTCGTTTTGAGCCAGCCGAAAAAGGCGAGCTCGTGGCCAATCACTACCGCGCTGCGGTTGAGCATTGAGTTTGCCGGTGCAAGGGGCCGCCATGGTGCCTGAATCACCCCCGGTGCGTCGTGCAACGGGGAACCTGGCGGCCGTTGCGGCCGTCACTGGGATCCTACTCATCACTGGGGGACAAAGGAAAATTGCCCGTCGCTGCAGCCCCCGGGCTCGCGCCCGGAGCTCCCTGTTTGAGTGCTCCCAGCAACCCGCCAGGCGAACTCGCATCATCAGATCGGTTCCCGTCACTCATTTCCCGAGATGAACACGTCGCGCTTCGGAAACGCCGCGAACGTCGCTGCCGGCGTATCGAAGTTCACGGCCAACACATCGGCTGGCTGGCCGGCGATCCACTGCGAGACGTCGACGGTCTCGTAGGTTCCTGAGTTGAAGACGATCAGGATTCGGGCCGGCTCTGAGCCGACATTTTCGAGCGAGTGGCCGTACCCCTGAGGGATGTAGCCGAGGTCTCCGGCGTTGAGCGTCGCCTCGCGGTAGCGGCCGCGGGAACCGAAGAGCGTGCCGCGAATCGTGCCGGTGAGCATGTATTGCCACTCGTCGGCGTTCGGATGCCAATGCAGTTCCCGCATCACCCCTGGTTCCAGCCGCATCGAAACGCCGGCAATGCGCTCGATCTGGGAATGAATCCGCAGCAGGCATGCGATGCGGCGCGGTTTCGCGTCGTGATGACCACCGACGAGGTCCAGCTCGACCCATCATTTCCGTCGCAGGTCGGTGCGGATCTCGTCGCCCGGGGCCATCGGATCGGTGATCCATATGCCTTCAAGGGTGCCGCTCAGATAGTGCGAATCCATCGGGGCGAGGCGGGCATCGGTCCATGCCTGGAATCGGGAGTCGATTATCGGCTCGATGGTGTGGCCCTCGGCTGGTGAGCGCTGGACAGGGCGCTGCTTCAAAGTCGTGTGATTTGAGGGATTTCCGTTGAGCGGGCTATCCTTCACGCATGAACGACCCAGCCAGCCGCCTCCGGCCCGTCGACTCGCTCACCATCGACGTCATCACCGATGACGTCAGCGATGCGTATGTGAGCAAAACCATTTTTGCCGTCTCCGAGTTTGCCAACGTGGTGAAGGGCGGGGCGAAGGTGATCGCAGGAGAAACACTTCTGCTGGGGAATCTCGGCCTCGGCCTTCGGCTCACGGTCACCTATGGCGGCCGGACGCGTCGGCTCCTCTTCGATACCGGCCCCGAGGGCGGCGTGTTTCTGAGGAACTGCCGTAACCTCGGCATCTGCCTCGGCGACATCGAATACATCACCGTCACGCATGGCCATTGGGATCACATGGGAGCCCTGCTCGATGCGATCAGGGCGATCAAGCAGGCCAGCAGCGATGTCACGGTGCTCGTCAATCCCGACATGTTCAATCCGCGGGCCGTGCGGATGCCCGATGGCCGAATCGTGCCGGTGGCGATCGTGCCGGGGGTGGCGGAGATCGAAGCCGCCGGAGCCGAGGTGATCAACGATCTCGGGCCGCAACTGCTCTTCGATGACCATGTCTACTACAGCGGCGAGATTCCCCGAGTGACGCCCTTCGAGAAGGGCCGGCAGGATCATCTCTGTAAGAAGTCTCCTGCCGGTCCCTGGGAGCCCGACCCGTTGCTCATGGATGAACGGATGTTGGTGATCCATGTTCGCGGGCTTGGGATGGTGGTCTTCAGTGCCTGCTCGCATGCGGGCATCGTCAACGTCTGCCTCGAGACGAGGCGGCTCTTCCCCGATACACAGATCTACTGTGCGATGGGCGGGCTCCACTTGGGAGGCGTGATGGAGAAGATCATCCCGCAGACGGTGGAAGGGCTGCGGCCGTTTGGCATCAAGCAGCTGATCGTCGGTCACTGCACCGGCTGGCGGGCCTTGCATGCGCTGGCCAACGCCTATGGCGACGTGGTCAGCCAGTCGGCGATCGGCACGACCTACACGCTGTCCGAAGAGTCGGTAAAGGGCGTACCGCAGTGAGCAGCACAGTCGCGGGGGGGTCGCCACTCATGATCGAGTCGCGAATCCTCGTCACCATCATCACTGGGTTTCTTGGCAGTGGGAAGACGACGCTGCTGAACCATATCCTGACCGCGCCTCATGGCCGCCGCGTGGC
>CAMCYH010000180.1 GCA_945883745.1 Candidatus Kuenenia stuttgartensis | reverse complement strand
CAGGCGATTGCACTCGTGGCTCTCGAACGGAACGAAGAGGCCTCCCGTGCGGTCGCCTGCGTCGCGACGATTGATCCGCGGCTGAGCGAAAGCGTGGCCAACGACGGCCTGCTTGCCATGCAACAGATCTGGTCTGCCCCGAACGATTCGGATGCCTCGAGGGAACCGGATTCCAACTGGATCGCCGCACGGTGGAGCCAGCGTTGGCACCCCGAGATGACACGGGTGGCCGACGCCGCGAGCCCGGCTGGCCGATAGGAGTCGGACTGCGAACGGCACTGGGATCGGACTTCGTCGGGCGTCGCTCGCCACGCGGTCAAGTCTGGGTATTCTAGGGGCATGACCGTTCCCACTGCGTCCCGTCTCGATGCCTGTTGTCAGATCGATCTGTCCGATCCGATCGGACGAGAGCAACTCGAAGCCTTGCGCCGCAAACTCGCGTCGCAAGGCGACATGGTGAGCCCGGCAGGACGCCAGCGAACGATCGATGTCTTCGGGTCAGCCCTCACGCCACGCCAGGTGGTCGAGCGGATCTGCACCGATGTGCGGGCCAAGGGCGTCGAGGCCGTTCTCGACTATTCTCGTCGAATCGACGGTGGCTCCCCGGGCCGCCATGATCTCTTCGTGGCAGCCGAAACGCTGGCCAAGGCCCATGCCGAGGCCGACCCGGGCTTTCTCGCGGCCATTCGCCGGATTCGCGATCGCGTGATGCGATTCCAGCAGGCGATTCTCGCTCGCGACGTCACGGTGCCTCTCCCTGGCGGTGGTTCACTGGGTCAGCGTTACGTGCCACTGGACCGCGTGGGCGTGTGTGTGCCCGGTGGGGCAGCCGCCTATCCATCCACGTTACTCATGACTGTCGTACCGGCACAGGTAGCGGGTGTGCCGGAGATCGTCGTCGTCGCCCCGCCCACGAAGTTTGGCGCAGAGAATCAGCATGTCTTGGCCACGTGCCATGAACTCGGCGTGACGACCGTGATGCGGGCGGGCGGCGCCCAGGCCGTGGCCGCGATGGCCTACGGCATCGAGGGCCTGCCGCGGGTCGACATGATCGTCGGCCCTGGCAACCTGTTTGTGGCGTTGGCCAAGGAATTTGTGTTCGGGGATGTTGCGATCGATTCGATCGCCGGCCCGAGTGAGATCGTCGTGGTGGCTGACGCGCAGGCCAACGCCGAATTCATCGCCGCCGACATGCTGGCTCAGGCGGAACACTCACCGGGTTCGGCGATTCTCCTGACAGCCTCGCGACCGCTTGCCGATCAGGTCGCCAGGGCTGTCGCCCTGCGGCTCGCCGTTCTTGAGCGGGCCGACCTGACCCGGGAAAGTCTGGAACGATTCGGGGCAATCGTTCTCACCCGCAGCGACGACGAGTCGGCCGCTCTGGCCAATGAGTTGGCCCCGGAACACCTTTCGATCGACACCCGTGACCCGCAGGCAACGCTGGCAAGGATTCGCCACGCTGGGGCGGCATTCTTGGGGCCCTGGAGCCCCGTTGCGGCGGGCGACTACGCTGCCGGCCCTTCGCATGTGCTCCCCACGGGCGGGACAGCCCGGTTCGCCGCCGGACTCTCCGCCAACCACTTCCTCCGCAGCGGCAGCGTGATCAGTCTCGCCCGCGAGGATCTCGCGGAAATGGCCGCCGACATCGCCCTGCTCGCCGACGTCGAGGGTCTCACCGCCCACCGCCGCAGCGTGGACGCGCGGCTGTAAACACGGAAATGCGGCCATCCATGGCCCGCATTTCCTTGCCGCCCATCCGGGCGGAAGAAAAGCGGCCCTCCGGGCCTTGCCCGTAGATACACCGAAATGCGGCCATCCGGGCCTTGCCCCCACAAGGCGGCTGCCTGGACTCAGGACCGACTATCCAGCTCGGGGCTGCCCGTGCCACGGAGCCGGCGTTGGCAGCGAGCGGAGGCAGGATGCCGGGAGCGAAGCTGGCATCGAGTGAGCGAAGGGCAGGATGCCCTGAGTGAACGTCCGGCGATGGGGCACGGGCAGCCCCGAGCAGCGTCACCAGTGCGGTCGCACCGCCTGTGCCGATTCTGCGGGATTGAAGGCGTTCTCCGCGGCGTGAGGTAAACTCTACCGTCGGAGCCATATCCCCATGCCAGACCTGCCATCCGCCACCGCCGCCTCGCTTGTTCGCGCCGACATCGCGGCGTTAGCCGGCTATGTGCCTGGGGAGCAGCCGCAGGGTGGCAAGTGGATCAAGCTCAACACGAATGAGAATCCCTACGCGCCGTCACCCGCCGTGGCCCGCGCGATCGCCGCCACGGCCGCCGGCCGCACGCTGGCCAAGTATCCTGACCCGCTTGCCAGCGTCTTTCGCATGCGGGCAGCCGAAGTGCTCGGCATCGACCCCGACTGGATTCTTTGCGGCAACGGCAGTGATGACCTCCTGACAATCCTCGTCCGCACCTTCGTCGGTGCCGGAGATTGCCTGCGTGTGCCCACGCCAAGCTACATCCTCTACCGCACCCTGGCCGGCATTCAGGGGGTCGAATGTGAGGAGTTTCGGTACGAACGCGACTGGACGCTCAGTGACCGATTTGCCGCTCCGCAGTCCGCCACCGGGGGCGACGTGAAGCTCGCCATCATTGCCAACCCCAACAGCCCGTCCGGCACGCTGCTCCCGCCCTCCCGGATCGACGATCTCGCCGAGCGGCTGCCTTGCCCGCTGGTCGTCGACGAGGCGTATGGCGATTTTGCCGATGCCCACTGCCTCGATCTCGTCCGGAAAAACGAACGGGTGATCGTGACCCGCTCGTTCAGCAAATCGTACGCGTTGGCGGGCCTGAGGTTCGGGTTTGCCGTCGCCCAGCCGGCGATGATCGAGCAGTTACAGAAGGTGAAGGATTCCTACAACTGCGACGCCCTCTCGATCGCCGCCGCCACGGCCGCCATCGACGACCGAGCCTGGCTGGCGGAGAACCGGGCGAAGATCATCGCCACCCGCCGCCGGCTCACCGACGCCTTGCGGGACCTGGGCTACGACGCCCTGGAGAGCCAGGCCAATTTTGTCTGGTGCACACATCCCCAGCGACCCCACAAGCCCATCTATGAGGCCCTCAAGCAGCAGGGCATCCTCATCCGTTTCATGAACTATTCGGGCTGGGGAGATGGATTGCGCATCACCGTCGGTACCGATGACGAGATCGATGCCTTTCTCTCCGTGCTGAGAACCATCTGACCAGAGCCCACTGACCGGAGCCCGCCATCGCCATGCCCCGCATCGCCACCATCACCCGAAAAACCACCGAGACCGATATCACGCTCTCCGTGAACCTCGACGGCACGGGTGTCGCCGACATCCAGACCGGCCTGGGCTTTTTCGATCACATGCTCACGTTGTTGGCCGGCCACTCACTCATCGACCTGTCGGTCCGCTGCGTGGGCGACCTGCATGTCGACGGGCACCACACGGTCGAAGATGTCGGCCGCGCCTTCGGCACCGCGATCAAGGACTGCCTCGGCGAGCGTCGTGGCATTCGTCGCTACGGGCATGCGATCATCCCGATGGACGAGTCGCTCGTGACGGCGGCCGTCGATCTCGGCGGCCGGGCCGCCTGCGTCTTGGCCGTCGACTTTCCGGTGCCGGCCATCGGCAGCTTCGATACTGAGTTGGTGGAGGTCTTCTGGGAGAGCGTGGCGGCGACCGCCGGCGCGAATATCCACGCGATCCTGCACCACGGCCGCAACGGCCACCATATCGCCGAGGCCGTCTTCAAGGCGACGGCCCGAGCCCTCCGCATGGCGGTCGAAACCGACCCCCGCCAGCCCGGCATCCCGAGCACCAAAGGCTCGCTCCAAAGCACCTGACGGCCTGATCAGCTCGGGCAACTACTCGTTGACAAACGTCTCGAGAAATCGGGCCAGGCTGTGGAAGTCGCTGCCGCGTTCCACGTAGCGGACGACCGTCACGAGCGTGTTGGGATCGACGAGCTCTTCGAATGGCACGTAGTTGAGATCGAGCTGCCCCGACACGCTCACCATCACGCCATTGAGTCCCCTCTCGGCAAGAGCGCGATAGCCGCCAACCCCCAGCTGGCTGCCCAGCATCACGTCGAAGGCGTGCGGCTTGGCACAGCGGGCCTCGTAGCCAAGCTGCAGGCCGACCACTTTCCGCGATCGCCCGGTCTGCTTCTTGTATTCAGCCGCCACGAGCTTGGCGAACATGCGGCCGAGCTGCACGTCGGTAATCGAAATATGACCGTGCTCGTCACGTGCGATACCGTCGAGTGATTTGGCCGGCAGGTATTCCGCAAGCCCCTCGGCCATCACGATCCCACCATACTGCTTGCCTTCCTGCTCCTCGCGCACCCGCATCGTCTTGACGATACGGTTTACGACCTCGTCGATGTTCATGACGGGCTTCACCCGGGTCGTGCCATCGGCAGCAGTGACCGTCTCCTCGCCGCGGTACTTCCCATGGATGTCCTCGACGCTGATCACGAGGCTCGCCTCCCCGGCGATCGCCGCCCCGTAGGAGAGCC
>CAMCYH010000179.1 GCA_945883745.1 Candidatus Kuenenia stuttgartensis | reverse complement strand
CGGCCCCTTGCCGATCCTCTGCTGAGCTACGAAATCCAGAACTCGCTTCAAGACTATCGGCCGATCCCGATCAGCAACATCCATCGAGGCGACCAGACCGACCGCGATCGCAAGCTGATCGAGCTGGGCATCGGAAAGTGAGCTGCAATCTGCACGCACACATTTTGGGGGTCATCCGCCCCTCGCTGCACTTTTTAACCGGCGTTCACACAAGCACCGGCAGCAGGCTTTCGCCTACCCGCGCGATCATCGAGCACCTCCAGTCACGGCGTACGTCCGGCCCCGTTGCCGATCGTGTTGCCATTGGTTTCCGGGCTGGGAGGCCGAGGCACTGGAGAAGTTTGGCAGGCCGAGTTTGTTCCAGACGCCGGCACGGAGTTTCAATATGGGTGGGGTTCCTGTTGGGTGGTTGGGATGGGGACACCGTGGCTTTGATTCCACCGCCACCCTGAATTGCATGAGATATGCTGGCAACCGGCAAATTGGACCGAACAAACAGCGGGAACACCGGAGGCCAGCAATGGAGGCGAGCGGAACGTGGTTTTTCTGGGCCTTGCTATCGGCGGCCTTTGCAGCACTGACCGCCGTGTTCGCCAAAATCGGCCTCTCAGGGATTGACTCCGATCTGGCCACGTTGGTTCGCACTGGCATCATCGCTGTGGTCTTGGCGGCCTTCGTGGCGGCGACGGGCAAATGGGCCAATCCTCTTACGCTCCCCGGCAAGACGCTGCTGTTTCTCGTGCTGTCGGGGCTGGCTACCGGGGCATCATGGGTCTGCTATTTCCGGGCCTTAAAGATTGGTGACGCCTCGAAGGTTGCGCCGGTCGACAAGCTCAGCGTCGTTCTGGTCGCAGTATTCGCGGTGCTCTTCCTGAACGAGCGGCCATCCGTGCGGGAATGGCTCGGGATACTCATGGTCGGTGGCGGCGTGCTCGTGCTGGCCCTGAAACGCTGAGTTGGAAAAAGCGACGGGCGTGGGTGCAGGAAGGCTTGAGCACCTCCACCACACTCCATGCCCGTCACTGATGGGATCGCGGAGAAACTTTGGGCCGGTCAGAAGCAGCAGCAGGTCTCGTCGCTCGGACCAACTGCTTCTTGCTGCTGGCTTTCACGCCGGCCGTGCCCTTCTTCCGACGGACCTTCAGCGTGCTCGTAGAGAACGGCTCGCGGGATCCACAGCCGGCCCATGTGAGCACCTCGTCCCAATCCACCGTGCCCGCTTCAGTGAGGTCGATCAGGTCAAAGAGACAGTCAGGGTCATGATCGAGGCCCGCACCAGGGCCATGCGCGCCGGCTCACGAAAAGAGTCGATTGGCTGCCTTAGCGAGCGAGCGAAAGCGGCAGGCCAATGCAGTATGCTGTTGGTCGTTTGGCCCCTGGATCGAAGACCACGCAGACAGGAATTCCGCAATGCTTCTCACGACAACACCTTCAGTCGACGGCCAGAAAATCCAGCGGTATCTCGGGGTCGTTGCTGGTGAAGCAATTTTGGGAGCGAACCTCTTCAAGGATCTCTTCGCCGGCATTCGTGACCTCGTGGGCGGTCGTTCTGCGACGTACGAACGAGAACTGCAGAGGGCCCGCGATATCGCCATGCAGGAGCTCACAGATCGGGCGGCAGAATTGGGGGCCAATGCCGTCGTGGGGATTGATGTCGATTACGAAGTGCTTGGGCAGACCAACGGCATGCTCATGGTCTCGGTGAGCGGGACGGCAGTTGTTCTTGGGTGAGCACACGATTCCGTAGAAGCAAAAGTTTGATGGCAGGAGGAGCGAGATGGAGGAGCACCCGGTGATCGCCTTGGTCCATAGTAGGGTTCCCGACCCAAGGCGGCCGTTCACTATCGTCGCTGACTTGACCGCGCTCCCTGGTCGCGGTGACGAAGTCGCAGCCGCCATCGCGAGTTCGGGGGCGATCGGCCTGACGCGGGCAGAACCCGGGTGCTTGGAGTACGACATCAGTCGTGATCCTGAGACGCCTGACCGCTTCGTCGCCTACGAGCGGTGGCGTGACGTCATGGCGCTGCGGGACCACCTACGGACGGCCCACTTCGCAGCTGTCGGCGTTGCCCTCGGAGAGCTGCTCGCCGGTGCCCCCGCGGTCCGGGTGCTGACGCCGGTGAGCCCCGACGCTGACTCGAGTGATGCAGTTGCCTCGCGATAGGACCGGTCGATGCTGACGAGTGCCGAGTTCATGGTCCACCCCTGCAGGGGTAGGCAACTCGCTTTTTGAACACTGTAACTGATTCAATTCACCACCGGCTCCCGCACCACTCTCCGCACCTGACCGCTGCTCCCCCTTCGGACCGCGAATACGCCCCGTCTGATCCGCCGGCAAACATCAGCTCAAGGCCCACTTGAGTACCCCGTAATTCCTGTCCCCGGAGTCTTCGCTCAGCAGACTCTTTCCATGCCTTGACGATATTTCCAAGGGCCGCGGCGATGGTTTGGTAATCGGAAGCACCCTGCCCAAGAACATCCCACACACCGGCAAATGGCTGCGGCCCAAGACAGCCGTGAAGGAGAAGCGATGCCTCTGTGCCAAATGCCGGATGCGCAGCCCCAAGCCCGTGAAGTATCCGGCGCCGTGGTATTGCCCGCGGTGTGTGAGTGATATGGCCAAGCTTCGCTAACGGCAGTCGACGGCGAAGAGCCCTGACATCGCTCAGTCCCGGCTCCTGAGCTTCGACAGCAGTCGGAGGATCTCCATGTAGAGCCACACCAGCGTGACCATGAGGGCGAAGGCCCCGTACCACTCCAGGTATTTCGGCGCCCCGCGGTCAGCCGCCTGTTCGATGAAATCGAAGTCCAGAACCAGGTTTAGGGCCGCGATCACGACCACAAAAAGGCTGAAACCGATACCGATGGGGCCGGCTGCGTGGATGTAGGGAATCGGAAAACCGAAGAAACTCCCGATCAGTGAAATCAAATACACGAGGCAGATCCCCCCGGTCGCGGCGAAGATGCCCAGTTTGAAGTTCTCGGTGGCCTTGATGAGCCCTGACTGGTAGGCGAGCAGCAGGCCGAAGAGCGTGCCGAACGTGCCGCCGACCGCTTGAATCACGATGCCGGGATACTGGGCCTCGAAGCTGGCGGAAACGCCTCCCAGGAACAAACCCTCGGCGAGTGCATACACGGGGGCCAGCATCGGGGCCCACGTGTGTTTGAAGCAGATCACAAGGGCGGTGATCAGGCCGACAACAAGCCCCCCGAGAGCCCATGGCATTGCTGCCCCAGGATTAGTCTCCAGGCCTGAAAAAGTCCTCGACCATGTGAAGCAGGCCGTGCCCATTGCGAGAGCGAGCAGGAACAACGTCTTCTGGGCGGTGCCATTGACGGTCATGACATCGGCCGGAGCCTGCTCATTCGCAAGGTCCCTTGGATAGACGCCAAAGTTCTCAAACGTCTTGTCGTTGAGCGTTGGGTTGCCGGTTCGCATGTCAGTGTGCCCTGGGGTGTGGCAAAACTTCTCTCCAGGCAGAATAGCACAACCGAGGGGGATGGCCGCGGGCACACGTTTGGGAATTATCGGCCGAGCCCTGGCGCGCGGAAAGCCCTTTGGTTCACTGGATCGACCGCAAGGAAGTTGATACTCAAACCCTCGCCATGCCTTGAACCCGCCGCCATGCCGAAAGCTGGCCCAAGTGCATGTTTTCGTGAGCGGCCATCACGAACACGAAGCAGTCGCCCATGGTCGGCAGAAAGCCCCTGACGGCTTCGAGGGGCGTGGTTTCAGACCAGCGTGATTCAGGAACATAAGGCAGGGCAGCAGCGATCTGAGCATGGGCATCTTCAAGGGCTTTTAAAAGCGTCGCCTTCGAGGCGTATAGGCTTGCGTCGCTGGATGGGGTCGAATTCCAGTCAAAGAGGCTGACCCATTCTGGCGGGCAGATTGGTTTGAGGCCGATCATGGTGCCGAGCATGTCCGCCGTGCAGGCCAGGTGCCCAAGCACCCACGCCGCATGATTCATTCCCGGCGCCGGCTGCAGGGCCATGGTTTCGTCAGGAATGTCGGCCACGAGGCGTTTTGCGTAGCCGAGATTGAGGGACCATGTGTGAAGCAGTGGGCCGGTCATGCTGGGGTTCCAAATGGATGAGAGGTGACTGACAGAGTTTAACAGGCGGCATAAATATTTAGCCCGGGCTGGCTTTGGGGCTCAATGCCATGCAAACGACTCGCCTTGCAAGCCATGTGGTGTTGGCGGCCGAGAGCGAGTGACTTTATGCTCCGGGAATGAAGCGATACGCCGTCGAAGCCCTCCTGTGGTGTTGGCTGGTCACGCTGGTGGCGGTCGTCTCGGGAACAGAGCCGCTGCCCGCCGAACGCCTCGTCGTGCAGGGGTCCGACGGCGCAGCCATGCCGTTCGCCGACCTCCTCGGCCCCGACGGCGGTGCCGTCTGCTTCGTGTTTCTCCACCCCGCCTGTCCGCTCGCGCAGGAATATGCCCCGGTGCTCGGCCAGCTGGCGGCGGACCTCGCCGGTGACGGGATTCGCTTCGTGGGCGTTGCCTGCAAGTGCGACGACCCGGCGGAACCGCTATGCGGGCCGGATCGATGACCGCTACAAGTACGTCG
>CAMCYH010000178.1 GCA_945883745.1 Candidatus Kuenenia stuttgartensis | reverse complement strand
GAGCAGGCGGCGTTTTTGGGCTCGTCGTCGTCCCACAGGGGCGTCGTTCCCAGCCGCGTGAGGAGCACCACCGCGGCGACGCCGGTGACGATCAAGCCGTGGAACCGCTGGTGTGGCATGGCGTTGCGATGGTCGGAGGAAAGCCGTGGATGGTCGCCGCGGATCGGGGCGGGAGCGTAGGGGGCTCACGACTCGCGGTCAAGCCTGCGAAACGACACGGAAACCCCTGTCTCGCGTAGACTTGCAGCCGGTTGACCGCCTGCGTGGCACGGGTATGTTCAAGCGTTCCTGGCCGCATGCGGCCAGGAATTCCTCGTGGTGGGAGAGTGCCCCTTGGCAGATGACATCGATTCGGCGGGTAGTGGCGACGGGGCTGGCGAAGGGCCCGCCGCTGGCGGGCAGCCCGAAACATCGGGAATGCGTGACAGCGCCGGTGGACGGCTGATCGAGCTGCCGATCGAGCAGGAACTCAAAGACAGCTACCTCACCTACGCGATGAGCGTGATCGTGAGCCGTGCGCTGCCCGACGTCCGTGACGGGCTCAAGCCGTCGCAGCGTCGGATTCTCGTCGCCATGAACGACCTCAATCTCTCTCCTGGCGCTGCCCGGGTGAAGTGCGCCAAGATCTCCGGCGACACCAGCGGCAATTACCATCCCCACGGCGAGAGCGTGATCTACCCGACGCTCGTCCGCATGGCGCAGGAATGGAACATGCGGCATGTGTTGGTCGACAAGCAGGGCAACTTCGGCTCGATCGCCGGCCTTCCTGCGGCCGCCATGCGATACACCGAGGCCCGGCTTTCGCCGATCGCCGCGATGATGCTCGACGACCTTGGTCTCGATACGGTCGACTTCGTGCCGACCTACGACGAGCGGAATGCCGAGCCGGTCGTGCTGCCGAGCCGGTTTCCCAACCTTGTCGTCAACGGCGCCGGTGGGATCGCCGTCGGGATGGCGACAAGCATCCCGCCCCACAACTTGGGCGAGGTCTGTCGGGCACTGGTGGCCCTCATCGACAATCCTTCTCTTTCCATGGCCGAGGTTCTTGCGATCGTGCCCGGCCCTGATTTTCCCACCGGTGGCATCGTGATGGGCCGCGAGGCACTCGTCCGGGGCTACCTGACCGGCCGCAGCACGATCACGCTGCGGGCCCGGGCCCACGTCGAGGAGTTTGGCAAGAATCGGAGCCGCATCGTCGTCACCGAGATTCCTTACCAACAGACCCGCGACGCGATCGAGGAGAAGATCGCCGAACTCGTCAACGAGGATCGCATCAAGGGCATCTCTGCGATTCGCAATGAGAGCGATCTGAAGGAGCCCGTGCGGCTGGTGCTCGAGCTCAAGCGGGATGCCGATCCCGACGTGGTCCTCAATCAGCTCTACCAGTTTTCTCCGCTGCAGACCTCGTTTTCGCTCATCTTTTTGGCGCTGGTGGATGGCAAGCCACGCATCCTCTCGTTCAAGAGCATGCTGGAGGAGTTTCTCCGTCACCGCACGACGGTCATCCGTCGCCGCACCCAGCACCTGCTGGCCAAGGCCCGCAGCCGCAAGCACACGCTCGAAGGGCTGCTGGTGGCGCTGGCCAATATCGACGAAGTGATCCGGATCATCCGGAGTTCGAAGTCGCAGGCCGAGGCCAAGGAGCGGCTGACGGCGCTGCAGACACCGGCGGCTCTTCTGGAACGGGCCCTCGGTGCGGAGGGGTTCGCCGTGCTGGCGGAGGAGAAGGGGATGGCCGAAACATACGGCCTCACGCCCGTGCAGGCCGATGCCATTCTCCGGCTCACGCTCGGTCAGCTCGTCAACCTCGAGCAGGAGAAGCTCACCGGCGAACATCGCGAACTGCTTGCCAAAATCTCCGAATTTCGTCGCATTCTTTCCAGTGAGGCCAACATCAAGGCCCTCATCCGTCAGGATCTTGTCGATCTGGAAAGCAGGCATGCCGACGACCGGCGGACCGAGATCAGCGGGGAGGCGGCCGACATCCGTGACATGGCGGAGCTGATCACCGAGGCGACGATGGTGGTCACGATCAGCCGCGCAGGGTATGTGAAGCGGACGGCGGCCGACGTCTATCGGGCGCAGCGGCGTGGCGGGAAGGGAATCAAGGGTACGAGCACCGACGAGGAAGATCCGATCGAGCACCTCTTCGTGGCCAGCACCCACGACTGGCTGCTCGTCTTCACAACGCTCGGGAAGGTGTTCTCGATGCGGGTCTTCGAACTGCCCGAACTGGCGCGAGACGCCAAGGGCCGCGCGCTGGTCAACCTGCTCGAGTTCGAGCCGGGGGAAAAAGTAGCCGACTGCCGTGCCGTCTCCGGCTTTGAAGACCCCGATCAATGCCTTCTCCTGGTGACCCGCAGCGGCATGGTGAAGAAGACGGCCCTCGAGCAGTATCGCCGCCGCCGCACGAAGGGGCTGATCGCGGTGAAGCTCAAGGAAGGGGATGAACTGGTCGATGCCGTGGTGACGAAGCCGGGCGACGAACTCGTGCTCGCCACGGCCAAGGGCATGGCGATCCGCTTTCCGGAGTCGGATGCCCGCCCCATGGGCCGCGACACGAGCGGCGTGCGGGGCATCAAGCTCGGCTCAGGGGATCGTCTGGTGGGCATGGTGGTGGCCGATCCCGACGCCACCTTGCTGACCGTTTGTGAAAATGGCTACGGGAAGCGGACGCCCTTCGGTGCCGGTACACCACTCTCCGGCCCTCCGCCCGGCGAGGACGGCGAGGCCGCAGAGGCCTCTGAAGTGGAGTCGCCGGAACCTGCCGAGGCAGCGGACGACGCCGACAGCGATGGCTCCACCGGCATGCGGTATCGCACGCAGCGGCGGGGCGGCAAGGGCATCCGCGACATCAAGGCCACCGCCCGTAACGGGCAGGTCGTCTCGATCGTGGCGGTTCGTGACGAAGATCAGGTGCTCATGATGACCGCCCGCGGCAAGATCCAGCGGGTCAACGTCAAGGAGATCCGCCCGATGGGCCGCAACACGCAGGGTGTGCGGATCATGCGGCTCGACGACGGCGACACCCTCGCCGCCATGGTCACGGTGCCGCCAAGCGAGCAGGAAGAGGCCGACGCCCCTGCCGAACAGGAGTGAGCGTTACCCATGCGGATCGCGGTCGTTGGCACGGGGTATGTGGGGCTGGTGACGGGCACATGCCTGGCCGACAGTGGTAACACGGTCAGCTGTCTCGACATCAATGCCGACAAAATCGCTCGGCTCAAGCGAGGTGAGATCCCGATCTACGAGCCGGGCCTCGAGGAGTTGGTCGAGCGGAATGCTGCGGCTGGGCGGCTGCGGTTCACGACCGACACGGCCGCGGCGATCCGCGACGCTGAGGTGGTGTTTCTGGCCGTCGGCACGCCACCGAGCGACGACGGATCGGCCGATCTCTCCGCCCTGTGGAGCGTGGTCGATTCCATCGCATCGCTCCTCCACGAGCGGGCCGTTGTCGTCACGAAGAGTACCGTGCCGGTCGGCACCTGCGCCGGGATTGAACGTCGACTGAAGCAACGGCTCGGTCGCGATTGCCGGGTGGCGAGCAACCCCGAGTTTCTGAAGGAGGGGGCGGCGATCGAGGATTTCCAAAAGCCCGACCGCGTGGTCGTGGGCGTGCGGACGGCGGAGGTGGGCGACCTCCTCCGCGAGCTCTACCTGCCATTCCTCCGCACGGAAAACCCGTTTCTCGTCATGTCACCGGAGAGTTCCGAGATGACCAAGTACGTGGCCAACGCCTTATTGGCCACGAAGATCTCGTTCATCAACGAAGTGGCGAATCTCTGTGAGCGGATGGAGGCGGACATCGATGACGTCCGCCGTGGCATCGGCCACGACAGCCGGATTGGCTTCGCCTTTCTCTTTCCCGGTGCCGGCTACGGAGGTAGCTGTTTTCCCAAAGACGTGCAGGCGTTGGCTGCGATGGCCCGTGACAAGGGGGTGACCCCACGAATCTTGTCAGCCGTGCACGAGACGAACCTCGCCCAGAAACATGTGCTCGGAGAAAAGGTCGCGGCGCATTTCGCAGGAAATCTTCAGGGGCGAGCGATTGCGGTCTGGGGGCTGGCCTTCAAGCCACGAACCGATGACATTCGTGACGCGCCGTCCCTTGATCTGATCGAGCGGCTCCTTGCCGGTGGTGCAGTGATCACCGTGTTCGATCCGGAGGCCATGGAGAATGTCCGGGCGATCTACGGTGATCGACTGAAGTACGCTCCGTGTGCGATGGAGGCGCTCGATGGAGCCGAGTGCCTCGTGATCGTGACGGAGTGGGGCGACTTTCGCCGGCCTGACTTCGACGACATGGCCCGCCGCATGAAGGGTCGCGTGATCATCGATGGTAGAAACCTGTATCAGCCGCAGGATCTTGGCCGCCGTGGTTTCACCTACCACTGCATCGGCAAACTGCCGGTCAACGGCAGGTGAAGCCAGTCCGACTTTGGTGCACACCGGCTCGGTGGTGGCGTGCGCGAAAGCGGCCACGTGGATGCGAGAAGGCTGGCACTGGTGGAGCGCGCAAAATTCACTCGTTTGACGGTGTTTTTCGCGACGGGTACAGTTCGCGGTCTCTGGCGATCCGGGGCCATGCC
>CAMCYH010000177.1 GCA_945883745.1 Candidatus Kuenenia stuttgartensis | reverse complement strand
ATGCAGTGGGTGGACGTGCGGGCGTTTCACCAGCCGGCACGCGTGACAATTGCGTAGCGCCATGGTCTCCCTCGCCGACATCCGCGCCGCTCACGAACGGATCCGCTCCGGGATCTACCGATCCCCCTGCCAGCCGAGCATCCCGCTCTCCGACCTCACCGGCTGCCGCGTCTTCTGCAAACTCGACCTCTTGCAGCGCACCGGCTCCTTCAAGGAGCGCGGCGCCCGCAACGCGCTTTTGCTCCTCGACGAGGCCCAGCGGCGTCGTGGTGTGATCGCCGCCTCGGCCGGCAACCATGCCCTCGGCCTTGCCTATCACGGCGGCCTGCTCGGCATCCCGGTGACGGTCGTCATGCCGCGATTTGCACCGCTTGTGAAAGTGGCCACCTGCCGACGGCTGGGTGCCACCGTGATCCTCGAGGGCGACACGTTTGACGACGCCCGCGGCCGGGCCCTCGAGATCGCTGAAGCGGAAGGTCTCACGCTCGTGCATGGATTCAACGACCCTGCCGTGATCGCAGGGCAGGGGACGATGGCTCTCGAAATCCTGGAAGACGTGCCCGACGCAGACGCAATCGTGGTGCCGACCGGTGGAGCGGGGCTGCTGGCCGGCGTGGCGATCGCGGCCAAGGCCTTGCGTCCTGAAATCGAGATCATCGCCGTCGAACCGGCGGCCGCGCCGAGTTTTGGGGCGTCGCTCGTGGCTGGTCGGCCGGTGGCGGTACCGATCCAGCCCACACTTGCCGATGGCCTTGCCGTTGGTCGCGTGGGCGACCTTTCCTTCTCCCTGGCCGCGCCAATCGTTGACCGCGTGGTGACTCTCGGCGAAGACGCCATCTCGCTGGCAGTGCTGCGGCTCTTGGAACTGGAAAAGATGGTGGTGGAGGGGGCGGCTGCCTCGGCGCTCGCTGCTGTGATGGGTGAAGCTGGGAGAGAGCTCACCGGCCGCACGACCGTGCTCCTGCTCTGCGGCGGCAACATCGACCTTACGATTCTCGACCGTGTGATCGATCATGGCCTCGTCGTCGACGGTCGCCGCTGGCGGTTTACGGTCACGATCAGCGACCGCCCCGGGGGCATCGCGCGGCTCGCCGCCGTGATCGCCGCCGCAGGGGCCAGCATCCGTGAGATCCGCCACGATCGGGCGTTCTCCGGCCCCGAGGTCTTCTCGACGACAGTGGAGGTGACCGTCGAGACCGCCGACCGTGATCACGTGGCCGCCCTCCGCCAACGGCTCGCTGCGGATGGCTTTGTGATCCAGGGGCTCTAAAAACAGGCCTCAGCCCGTCGTGCGATCGCGGACGCGAGCAGGAGGGCCAACTGTGGCGTAGCCGCGCCGCTTCGCCGCGATGGCATCCTAGGGCATGCCGCGGACTTTGGCGGTTGCACCGATTTTCCACCCCGCCATGTTTCTTTTAGGTTTTTTGCCGCATGTGGCCGATCCCTCTCGTTGGTGCGTTGGCCGGCGTTTCCCAGAAAGACGTCAGAGGCACCTTCCATGGCTCCGCAAAACTCCGCCCTCCTGCCGCTTGTGGCCCAAGCGGCCTCGTCACATCCCGCTCAGGAACGAGACCGGCTCCGCCGTGAACTCCTACGCCGCATTATGGAATCAGAACAACGCAGGCAGGCGGTGCGAATCCCGCCGCGATGATGCGGCCGAAATTTCCCGGAAAGGAGACGCTCATGCGACACACCAGCACGGCGACTCTTCCCGCGATCCTGCAAGGCCTCGTTCTCGTTCTCGCCTGCCTTTCGAACTCGGTGGCCGCCCAGCCGCCGCTGGTTCCACCGGCCTGGGGAACGACATCGCCAGGTCAGGACGCGTGGCGGCCCGACCTGTTTGCCGACTACCTGCTCACCGGCCAGACGCCCCACCCGAGCGTGACGCGGATCGTCGCGCCCGACGAAGGGGGCGTGTCGCTCGGGTCCGGTGTGCTCGTCGACATGAACCAGTCGCAGGGCCTCGTGCTCACCAACTGGCACGTCATCCGCGACACCCGCTCCGCCGTGCTCGTGCAGTTTCCCGACGGGTTTCAGTCGGCCGGCACGGTCATTCGCCATGACGAGGCGTGGGACTTGGCGGCGCTCGTGATCTGGAAGCCGCAGGCAACACCGATTCCTCTTGCCGACCAGCCGCCACAGATTGGCGAACTCCTCACCATCGCCGGCTTTGGTCGCGGTGCGTACCGGGCCGAGACCGGGCCCTGCACCGAATACCTCTCGCCGGGAACGGGCTATGCCAAGGAGCTTGTCGAGCTTTCGGCGACAGCTCGCCAGGGAGACTCCGGCGGCCCGATTCTCAATGCCGACGGCAAGCTTGCCGGTGTGCTCTTCGGCCAGAGTAATGGCCGCACGATCGGCAGCTGCTCGACGCGGGTGAAGGAGTTTCTGGCGAGCGTCGGGTCGCGCGGGTTCATGCCGCTTCCGGGTGATGTGGCCACGACAGCCATGGGGCGGTCTGCCACGATGGTGCCCGTCCAGTTGCAGCAGCCGCCCGACCGGCTCGCCGCGACGCCGCTCGACGAGCCCTTGCAGCGATCGATGCATCTGGCGGGATTCGGGATGCAAACGCCCACGTCCGGTCTACCCGAGCCGCCGGTCGGGGTGGTGCCATTTCAGGCCATGGCAGGCTCAGGCGATGTGGCCGCGGATATCGTGGCATATGTCAGCGACTTCGAACGCAACGGCCAGACACTGCTCGCGGCCGCTGGTGGGCTCGCACTGGTGGTCCTCGGCCTACGAACGATCATCGCGTCGCGGGCGGCGTAGACGAAGTGGAGCCCGCCGGCTTGCGCCTGGCGGCTGGCCTGGCGACTTGCCAGACCCTACTTCGCCTTCTTCGTCACGGTGGCCTTCGTAATCGTCACCGGCGTCACCGGCCGATCCTGTGCTCCGGTCGCGACGTTGCCGATTGCCTTGACCACATCAAGGCTTGCGGCATCGGCCGTCTTGCCGAACGCCGTGTACTGATTGTCGAGATGCGGCACCCGCTCCAGGCAAATGAAAAACTGGCAGCCAGCCGAGTTGGGATCACTCGTACGGGCCATCGAAAGCACGCCAGGCTCGTGCTTCGTGGCGTTGAATTCGGCGGGAATCGTGTAGCCCGGGCCGCCTGTGCCAGTGCCCTGCGGGCATCCGCCCTGGATCATGAAACCCTTGATCACCCGGTGAAACGTCACCCCGTCGTAAAAGCCACTCTCGGCAAGGGCCACCATATTGCGGACGTGGCCGGGAGCACTCATGGCGTCAAGGACCAGCCGGATTGGGCCGGCGGACGTGTCGAGGAGCACCTCGTACTCGAACTGTTCCACGTCGACGGCACGGGCGGCTTTTTGAAGTTCGGCTGCGGAGGGCTTTGCCATGGAATGGTCCTTGGGGGAAACTGTCATGCTGTGGACAAGGCCCCAGCACAACGCGACTCACACGACCTCTCTGGCCGCCTGCTTGGAGGATACCGGCTGGTGAGGCTGCTTGGAAGTGGCGCGATGGCCGATGTCTATCTGGCCGAGCAGGAGTCGCTTTCGCGGCTTGTCGCGGTGAAGGTGCTGCGGCCGGAGACGACCGTGCGGCCCGCGGCAGTCGAGCGGTTTGTGCAGGAGGCACGGGCTGCCGCCGGGATCGTTCATGGCAACATCGTGCAGATTCACGAAGTGGGCTGCCTCGATGGGATTCACTTTCTCGCCGAGGAATACGTGGGTGGTCCGTCGCTCAAGGCGTGGCTCGATCTGCGTGGACCGTTCGACGCCCGGCAGGCGCTGACTGTCTTGGCCGACGTCGGTTCGGCACTGTCGCGGGCGGCGCAGCAGGGCGTTGTCCACCGCGATATCAAGCCGGAGAACCTTCTGCTGACGCGGGATGGTGAGGTCAAGGTGGCCGACTTCGGCCTTGCGCGGGTGCGGGAGCACGACCTTGGCCTCACGCAGGATGGCACGACTCTCGGTACGCCGCTTTACATGAGTCCTGAACAGGCAGAGGGCCGCGAGGTTGATCCGCGCAGCGATCTCTATTCCCTCGGTGCCACGGTCTACCACCTGCTCGCGGGCCGCCCACCGTTTGGTGGCACGACGGGTGTGGCGGTGGCGATGGCCCACATTCGTGATCCACTCGTGCCCTTGGGTTCACTCCGACCGGACCTCCCCGAGCCGTTGTTGGCGATCGTCGAGAGGCTGCTGGCCAAGCGGCCTGACCAACGGTATGCGACGGCAGGCGATCTGCTGCACGAGGTTGAACGTGTAGCGTTGCCGCTCGCGGGTGGCTCGCACCGAGGGCCGTCGCCACTCGCGTGGGAGGGGGATCTCGAGCAGTGGGCAGCAGCGGACGTAGCCGCGGCCACGACGAGATTGGTGACAGCAGCAGGTGTGATCCCCCAGCGGACCCACGCCCGCACGCAGGCGATGCGGGCCGCAACGACGCGGCTGCAGATGGCGCTCGAGGACGACCGGGCGGCAGCCCGATCGACGCGGCGTTTTTGGGCGGTTGTCGCCGTTGCATCGGTGGCGGCGGCAGGTCTTGGGTTTGTGCTGGGCCGGCAACGGACGCGTCGTTTCGAGCCACCGTGGCGCCGGAATCTGCCGCGGGGGTGAATCACGGC
>CAMCYH010000176.1 GCA_945883745.1 Candidatus Kuenenia stuttgartensis | reverse complement strand
GACCGGGATTTCCTGCTGGCCCGCCACGAGCGTGGCCGTGAGCGTAGCCGTCGCGATGTCGCCGTCCGTGGTGAGCCCGCCCTCGGCCAGCACGTTGTCGAGCCAGGGCTTCACCGCGCCACGAAGCGTCTTGTCGGTGGCCGGCCGCGAGGTGTCGCCGATCAGATTCCGCAGCGGGCCGCCCGCGATCACGTAGGCCTGCCGGGCGGCGTCGTAAGGCAGGTCGCCAAACGAAAACGTCGCCGTCGTCTTGCCGGTGGCGGCGTCCCGCAGCAGAAACTGCAGCTCAGCCTTGGCCGGCGGCACGAAGACGGAAGGCGTGTCGATCACGATCGCGTCGCGGCTCGCTGTGAAAAATTCGTCGACCCGCGCCACGTCGGCCTTGGCGGTGGCCGAGCGGCCCACGGAAAACGTGAGCTGTACGTCAAAGCCCGGGGCGAACGTCAGGCTGCAGCGTGACGACGCCTGCCGTCGCACCACCGGAATCAACAGATGGCTGCTCACGCCATACGGCGTGGCGAGATGAAGATCGACCATCTCGCGGTCGTTACAGAGGCCGCCACCACACGCAGCAGAGCAGGGGGCGTCGGCGAATATTGGGCCAGCGGCGGCTCCCGATGCAGGCGCAGGCAGCGGCTCGATCGCAGCCACCGGTCGCACGGTGCGGGGGCCGAGGTGGCCAAGGCAGGGGGCTGCCGGCGGGCAGGTGGTGACTGCCGGCAGCACGGCCACGCCCGCGGGGATCTCAGCCTTGAGCACCTCGCGGCTGATGAGCGTAGCAGTGACGGGCCGGCCACCGGCGAGGATTGTGGTGTCGTGGAGGCTGAAGCCCTTGCCGATCAGGAAGAGCGTGGTCGGGCCATCAGGATCGATGCCCGGGGCGCCGTACCAGCCGACCAGCTCGGGCGCCAGATCGGTGATGCCGGTATTGAAGAGTTCGAAGCCGCCGCAGGTGTTCTCATACGGAATCTGCGCGGCGAGCGTCTGCAGCGGCAGCCGCCGGTCGAGCTGATCAACACTCCGCATCGCCCTGGCATACTCACCGGGACGATAGAGGTGGGCACACCGTCGGCATTCATCGGCATGATGCCGCATCGATTGCACAGCCCGTGAGAGTCGCATCGTCTGCCGCATGGTCTGCTCGGTGGCGGTGGGATGGGCGAGCGAAAACCAGTTCGTCCGCACGTCGAGCGTGAGCGACGGCACGAACGACGGCATCACGATAATTGCCGTGCACTCCCGCTGCCCCGGCTCGAGCTGGCGACGGGCCAGATCGGCGTCGGGCGACGGGCCGCAGAGGGTCTCGGCAAACGTGGCGAGCGTGCCGCGGGTGGGGGGCGTCTGCACGCGGGGATAGAACCGCCAGCCAAACGTATCGGCGCCGTGCGCAAAGCCGACGGCCGTCTTGTTGAGGGCGACCGTCGCCATGTCGGTCTCGAGCTGCCGCGAGAAGCGGGTCAGCGCCGAGGCCGACATGCGGCCGCTCGCAAAGGCCATCGCCATCGCCACCTGCAGCTCGCGCCGGCGGGAGTAGACGTCGTCTACGTTTTGATCCTGGCTCACCGGATCGAGGGCGAACACGCGGATCGGCCACCGGCAGCGGACATAGTCGTTGAACGCCGCGCGGGCTTCCGGGGCCGGATCGGGGCCGTAAAACGGTCCGGCGAAGCCCGCACCGCAGGCCCCGCCGCAGCCCGACTCCCGGATGTCGTCGATGAGCCGCTCGTTGAGCAGCGCCGACTCGACAAGGATGCCCCAGGCGAGCACGGCCGTGGTCGTGCGGCAGACGGGCGTAGCGGTGAGCCGCTCGTCGCAGCAGATGCCGTCGCCGATCTCGTGCCCAGACGCGGCGGCGATATCGCCCCCCTCGTCGCCCGTGCCGATCGTCGTGAACACATGGCAGCGGACCCGGGCGAGGTCATCGATGCGGCGGCTGCGGACAAGGTCGGAGAGATTCCAGCCCGGCAGCTGGTCCCAGAGCGGCTGCTGCCGGTCCTGCTCCAGAAAGTCGGCGGCTGCCTCCAATTCCTCGGCGAGATGCGACCGCACATCGGCATACTCGATGCAGGGCCGGCTCACCGGATGGTTGGCCAGCGCGGTATGCGTGCCACAAATCAGGATCGCGATCTGCCGGATGCCGCTCACGTCGGCCAGCTGCGAAAAGGGGATCGGCATCCGGGCCCGCCGCGTCTTCACGGCCGGTGCCGCCGCCGGGGCGATCGCCGGCAGCCGGGCTGAGAGCGACTGCATGGCGGCCATGACGCCCTGGCGGGATTCGGCACCCGCGTGTAGAGGAGCCGCCACGTTCGTCTCGACCGGTGCGTCGGTGCCCACGATCGTGTGGGCCCAGGCGAGGCATTGCGGGTCATTCACGCAGTAGGTAAGCGCCGGCGCGATCAGGTCGACGAGGTCGTTGATCACCAGATTGCGAAACGTGACCGGCAGCAGGTCGTCGCCGAGGCAGGGCTCGGCGATCACGGTGATCTCCGCGCCGTGGCCGGTCTGCGTGCGGCCGCCCGGCATGATCGAGACCGGCAGCCGCACCAGATTGAGCGCGTAGCCCGGCGCGTCGGCCGAGTCGTCTCCCTCGTTGATCCGGCGCAGCTCGTGCAGGTGATTGAGATAGCGGGAGAGCTGGTCGAGATGGAGCGTGGGCTCGAGCGACAGGGGCTGCTCGGTGACGTCGAAGGGGAGCACCTTGTCAAACTCAGCCGGCTGGGCGAGCGCGGTGGCGTCGGGCAGCCGACGGCGATCGGTCGCCTGCTCGAGGGCGAGCGCCATGCTGAGCAAGGCCTGGTCGCTCCGGCGGATGGCGGCCTGGCTGCGGACGGCAAACTCACCGAGCTGCCGCTGCAGTTGCGCCTCGTATTCGTAGCGATGCCGCATCAGCCGGCTCTGGCCCCAGACATCGGGCTGCTTGGCCACGATCGAGCCATAGGCGTTGAGATGGTGCTCGAGCCAATCGATCTCGGCGGCGAGCCGTTCGATCGAGTCGCCGCATTCGGCAGGCGGATGGCGGGGCGCGGGCGGGGCCCGATGGACCGCCCGTAGCGGTGCCGCGAGGCCTTGGAACAACCGGCCGAATTCACCAGCCGGGGCGTGGGCTGCCGACAGGACGAGGCAACAGACTGTGGCGAGGGTCAGGTCACACCGGGAAGGGGCGGTGCGGGTCATCGAGGGTTCTCCTTGCAGGTCCTCCACGTGTAGGGGAACATACCCCCACGTGTGGATCGGCGGCCCGAGGCTGCGGGTTCACGAGAACCAGGCGAACCGTGGCCGACGGGCCAAGTTGCCTACTTTCGCAGGAGCGAGTCATGCATCGTTGTCCGATCCAATGCATCGTGCCTCCCTACATCGTGGAGCGCATGGCCCATTGCGAGGATCCGCGGATCCGGGAGCAGGCGCTCGTCGCGCTCACGACCGGCTCGGCCGTGCGGGCGGTGCGGGCCTTCGCCCAGCAGATGCCGACGATGCTTGCTGTGCCGTCGCCCGTCGGCCGAAGGAATCGGCTCATCTACGATGCCCGCGGTCGCGACACACTGCCTGGCCGGCTCGTCCGAGCCGAGGGGCAGAAGAAGACGGCCGATGCGGCGGTGAACGAAGCCTACGACCATTCCGGCAGCACGTTTGATTTCTTCCAGGACCTCTTCGGTCGCAACTCTCTCGACGATGCCGGCATGTCGCTGATCTCGAGCGTGCATGTCGGCGAGAGCGACGGTACGGGCTACCAGCCGATGACCAATGCCTTCTGGGACGGTGGGCAGATGGCCTACGGCGATGGCGACGGCGCGGTCTTCGGCCGCTTCACGCAGTCGCTCGATGTGGTGGCACACGAACTCACCCACGGCGTGCAGGCCTTCATGAGCAACCTCGTCTACCGTGGCCAGTCGGGGGCGATCAACGAGCACTTCGCCGACGTCTTCGGGGTGCTCGTGCGGCAGTGGCGAGAGGGCACGACGGCAGCAGATGCCCGGTGGCTCGTGGGGGCCGAGGTGCTCATCGCCGCCCCCACGCGGCGGGCGATCCGCGACATGGAGCATCCGGGCGAGGCCTTTCGCGATGATCCTGTGCTCGGCAGCGACCCCCAGCCAAACCATATGAAGCGGATTTACACGGGGCCGGCCGATGCCGGCGGCGTGCACATCAACTCCGGCATTCCCAACCGGGTGTTCGTACTCGTGGCCCAAAGCCTCGGCGGGCCGGCCTGGGAGGTGGCGGGCCGGATCTGGTACGACGCGATGCGGCAGCTCTCGCGGACGAGCCAGTTTGCCGATCTGGCCCGCATCACGGCTCAGATCGCGGGCGATGAGTATGGCTCAGGTGTGCGGAAGGCGGTGCGGGCGGCCTGGAAAAAGGTGGGGCTGTGAGCGGGGGGCTGGCATACACTGGCGGCTCGCGATCGGAGACATTCCGTCATGCGGATCACATTCATTCAGTCGGGTGGCTTCACGGGCATCGTGCGGGGGTGCCGCATCGACTCGGCCGATCTCGAAGACGAGGAGCGAGAGTCGCTCGAGGAACTCGTGGAGAAGACGGGCTGGACGGAATCGTGGCAGGCCTTTTCGGAGGGCCGCGATCGCTGGCAGTACGACATCCAGATCGAACGCGACACCCATGCCCTGCACATTCATGTGATATGCGACGACTCGTGTGTGCCCGCCGCGGCCCGGCC
>CAMCYH010000175.1 GCA_945883745.1 Candidatus Kuenenia stuttgartensis | reverse complement strand
CTCGACCAGCGTGAAGCCGTGCCGCTCGTGGGCGGCGGTGTTGCTGATGGAATGATTTGATGGAGCAGGACCGAAAGTGGTTACCATGGCGAGTCCTCCGGAAAGAAAGTTGTGAGCCGTAAACCAGCCCCTTCGCTACTCATGCTGTGCGAGGGTAACTCCTGACTCCCCCTCGCTCCCTTCAGTCATTCCGGAGACGTTCCGGAGAATGACTGCGTTGTTGATTGATAAACCATAGGATCACCGAGCTGACGACACTATTGGCGGTTTCGACAATACTCCCGACTTTTTGCTTCCCAGCCGCGGATCGCGGCGGTCGCGGCAGGCGTGGGCGGATCTGGCCACACTGACCGAGAAGGTGCGCGGCCGTCCCGTCAATGACTCGCTGCAACTTCGCCGCCGTCGCGGCTCATGAGCGCCGCGAACACGGTGGCGTCGATGGCCTCGGCCATGAACGTCACGGCGCCGTCGCCCATCACCGCCGACACGCCCCCGGGATGGAACGAGTATGGATTATCGTCGTTGAGCACGTTCACGATCGCGCAGCCCGCCTGCTGCGGCTCGCTCTCCGTCGCCGCGCTCAGTCCCCGGGCGTGACGCGCGACGTTCCAGTCGCCGTAGAACGCGTACAAGACGGTGGCCCCACCGGGGGCCGTCGCGGGAAGTGGGCGACCGCGAAAAAACCGCTGCTGCCGCCCCGCCTGCTCGACGAAGGCCAGCGTCTTCGACAGCCCGTCGGTGATCTCACGAAACCGCACCGTCCGCCTGTTCACGAAGTCGGTCGAGCCGAGCATCGCGTTGTGGGTGAACTCGGCCGGCAGACCGGCACAGGCGGCGAGGCTCGGATGCAGCCCCCGAAAGGGCGCGTAGTCGGTCCTGGGAAGGATCAACGGCGTATTGGCCGGATAGCCGATCACCTCATACACGCCTCCATAGTCAGAGGGCACGCGGGCCGGCGTGCCGGGGCAGACGAAGAGCGGCACGGGGGCCAGGCATGCCGGTGAGTTTTGTCCCTGGGGAAAGGGCGGAGGCAGGTTGACCGGGTCGGCGAGCCCGCGGGTCATGTCGAAGAGCGACGCCAGCACCCCATGCTCGACATAGGAAAGGAGATGTCCGATCGCCCCGAGCGTGGTGCGGCCGGCCACGACGACCGAGAAGTGGGGATTCGGCGGATCCTTGGGATACTCCGCCCAGGAAAACTCCTTTCGCCACGCAGGCACGAATCCGCGGGCCGACTCGTGGGCGTGGAGGGCGATGCCGACCTGCCGCAGGTTGTTGCCGCAGGCGATCCGGCGGGCCGTCTCGCGGGCCGACTGCACCGCGGAGAGGAGCAACCCGACGAGCATGCCGATGATCGCGATCACCACGAGCAACTCGATGAGCGAAAAACCTCGCGGCAATCGGGGGTGTGTGGTCGGCATGGGGAAGACGCCCCAGGACATGGAGGCACGGTGTGGGCGACACTGCTCGGTCACGGTCCGCGGTCTCGTGCGGGCTTGGCACCAGCCATCGCCGCAAGTTCTTCGATCGTGATGCCGGCCTCCTGCACGAGACGCGTGAGGTCGACCGGCGCGTAGATGTCGAGCCGACGGGTGAGCATGGTGCGGTGATACTTCACCGTCCGCTCCGAGAGCCCGTATTCTTCGGCCATCTCGCGGTTCTGCAGCCCCTTCACGATTCCGAGGAGCATCTGCAGTTCACGATCACTCAACTGGGCGAGCTTTTTCCGCGACTCGGCGGACCGCATCCGCTCTGCCCGCTCCCGGGCGTTGCGGTCGATGGCCCGGTCGATCGCCGCAACGAGGTCAGCGGTGGCCGCCCGCTTGGTCAGGAAGTCTTCCGCGCCGGCACGCATCGCCCGCACGCTGGTGGGAATGTCTCCCTTGCCGGTCACGAAGACGACCGGCAGCGGGTTGTCTGACTTCGCCAGCGTCTCTTGAAGATCGAAGCCGTCTCGCTTCGGCATCTGCAGGTCGGCCAGCACGCATCCCGGCGCGTCGGGATCGGGCCGCTCGAAAAACCGGTCCACCGACGGGTAGGTCGCGGCGGTAAAGCCGTGGCCGCGAAGCCGGCGCTCCATACTGCGGAGAAACGATTCGTCGTCATCGACGATATGGATCAGGGGCGTCATGCCTGTCCTTTCCCTTCCTTCCATCTGGGAATGCGGAGGCTCGCCGTGAGCCCGCGGCCCGGTTCGTTCTGGAGCCGGAGGGTCCCTTCGTGCTGTTCGGCGATCGCCCGCACGATCGGCAGCCCCATCCCGAGCCCATCCTGCTTCGTCGTCTCGAAGGGCTCCAGAACTTTCTCCATCATACGGGTTGCGATCCCACCGCCGTTATCGATCACCGCCAGTTCCACCGAGTCGCCGTCGCGGCGGGCCCGGATGGTGATCGCCCCCGGCTGCTCGCGGTCGCCCGCCGAGGCCCGGATCGCGTCGGCCGAGTTGCCGACGAGGTTCAGAACCGCCTGCTGCAGGAGAATCTCGTCGCCGGCCACCCGCGGCACGTCGGGATCGCAGAGCACCGTGATGGCGATGCGGTCGGCGGCGAGGCCCGGCCCCGTGACCGCAAGCACCCCGCGGATCAGCCCGGGCACCTCGACCGGCCCAACGGTAAACCGCTGCCGCCGGACCATGGCCCGGATGCGATCGAGCACCGCGCCCGCCCGTGAGTCGTCAGCGGCGATGTCGTCGACGATCGCCCGCAGCTCGGCGGCATTCGCGGAGCGGTCGTCGCGGAGAAGAAGTGCCGCCGCCTCGACATTGTTGAGGATCGCGCCGAGCGGCTGGCCGAGTTCGTGGGCCAGCGAGGCGGCCAGCTGGCCCAGCATAGAGACGCGGCCCGCGTGCGCGATCTGGTCACGTTGCTCGCCGATGATTCGTTCGGCGCGGCGGCGGAGCCGCGACTGCGCGACCAGCGCCGTGATGAGCGCCGCCTGCAGGGCGAGCGCTGCCGCGCCCCCGAGAATCAGTGGCCAGTAGCGGTCCCAGATCCGCGGTTCTCTGAAGAGGATCTTGCTTCCAGCCGGAAGTGCGGAAGCGGGGATGCCGAAGCGGGTGAGGACGCGTTCATCGAGAAGGCAGACCGGCGGCACGCGCACCGGCGCGGGCAGCGATCCATCCCGGCTGGCGACTACGAGGCGACCGGTTCCTTCGCCAAGTGCCCGCGTGTCGGTGCACATGCAGCCGACGACGCCCCGGCCCACGTACGTGTCACCAATTCCGAAGAACGGGGCCGACGACTCGCGGCAGAGCGATTCGAGGACGTCTGCCGGCACCCATGCCCGGCCGGTCTCGTCTTTCCAGTAGCCGCCAAACACCGCCGCCGCATCCGGGGGCAGTTCGCGAAGCTGCCGCCGCAGTTCGGAGAGGGGAAGGTCGATGAGTGGCAGATACTCGATACCCCTTTCTTTCGCGACGGTGCGGACCTGCTCCACCTGGATGGCGAGCAGGCCGGGGTGCGGGCCCGACTGACTGACGAGGGCGACCCGCGTGAGGCGGGGAAAGAGCTGGCAGGCCAGGTCCACCGTGGCCCCCATCGTGGAATCGGTGGTGACGAACGTGTAGTCGTGTGCGTGATCGGGCTGGGCTGGCCGGTCACCGGGCCGCTCGAGGGCCACGATCCGCGCGGCTGGCGACAGCCGCTCCCGGTTGGCAAGGACGAAGTCGCGGCTCACCTCGCTTGTGGGCACGATCACATCGAACGACCAATCGCTGTACTTCGCGACGAGCCACCCGGCGGCGCGTTCGGGGTCGTCAGAGGTGCGATCGAGGCGGGCGAGATCGAGGTTCTCGATGAAGACGTCGCATCGCCCCTGTCCCTTGGACAAGCCGTCGCGAAACCCGTCCATGAACTGGACGAACGCCGGGCGTGTCTGCCCTTCCTGATCGATCACGAGCACCCGCTCGGCCGTCGGGGGCGAGGCCGATGGTGCCACGACCGGCGGATCGGCCGCCGTCGCGGCAAGCCGCATGACCACCGCGAAAACGATGCAACCGCTCGCGTTCACAATCCGTCGGCCGATCGACATCGCTGGTTCCAGGCGACAATCTCGGGGTTTTCGTCACCGCGAGGATGGGCATTCTCCCAAGCGGGCAGGGGTGGATAAAAGGGCCTTCCTTAGGCCAACGGCAGCGACTGTGACGCTGATGCGGCCAGTAACGCGGAAAGAAGCATTTTCCCGGCTCCCAACCGCTCATCGACCGAAACGTTGAGGCCGATACCTAGACAAGTTACCCTTTCGGGCAATCCTTTTGCGAACTCACCTGAATGAAGGAAGTATGCCATGGCCCCTGCCGCCCGACTTTCCCTCACCGTAGCTCGTCGCTCCCGCGAGTCGGCCCGCCGCCGGCGGCACCGCGATCTGAAGGTCGAATCGCTCGAGCCGCGGATCGCCCTGGCGGCCGACACTATCTCCCGGCCGCTGCTGGAATTAGCGAATGGCGTCTCTGTGGACCCGTCGATGTTGGGGCCAGCCGCAATCGTCTTCGGCAAGAGCGAGATCGTTGGCAACGACGTGAAGAGCTTCGTGGTCACGAGCGTGGCCAATGGAGTCGTCGAGAAGTGGAACGCCGCCAGAAACGCCTGGGTCGATGTCTCCACCAAGCCCACCAGCAGCAATCCCCGCGAACTGATGAGCTTGCTTGCCGGCCGCGTGATCCATCAGGGTGATCAACTGCGATGGCTGCCGGCGGCGGGCGACACCGCTGCCGCCCGCAAG
>CAMCYH010000174.1 GCA_945883745.1 Candidatus Kuenenia stuttgartensis | reverse complement strand
TTCGTGCTCGTCCGGAAAAGAACTTGCTTGCCACCGTTGCTACCAAAATCCTCGGTTGCAATCGGCGTAAAACCAGCAAACTGTGTGAACGTGATCTGACGGCCCTGGAACTGTATCGGAGCCGTGCCCGAATACAGCTTGCCATCCGTATCACGGTTCAGAACCGTCGAACCGAACTGTTCAATCGCGGTCAGAACGGGAGCAGTTTGCCCCAAACTCACCACAAACGTATCGCTCACCGCGGCCCCGCCGAGCGAGGACGTTCCAGCCACCGTCACGCTCACGGGGCCGGTTTGGCCCGCGACGGGCGCAAGCACCAGCTGACCATTCACCACCGATGCCGTGAGCTTCGATGTGTCAGATGAGGTCACGGTGAACGACATCAACGCCGTCTCCGACACGACCGCAACGTCTTCCAAGGTCACAAAGTCTTGCGGATCAATGATGTTGTCGGCATTGACGTTCCACAGCGGCAGATCGCTCAAGGCGCCGTTGCCGTAGTACGTGGTTGCGTCATATGTGAGCGCGTTTGCCATCGTGTCGATGACCGTCATCCCTGACCCGATCACTTTGCCAAAAACGGCATAGCCACCATTGTCTGTGTTCAGCGATGTGTTGTTGCCGAGATTGAAATAGAATTGGTTTGTCGCACTGTTTGGCTGATTGGGGAGCTTGGCCATCGCGATCGAGCCACGGACATTGGCATTGCCCGGCTCGTTCGTGATTGCCGATCGGGCCGCTACCGCCACCGGGTCACTGCCAGGCTGATCGGCCGAAAGCGTAGGAGCCTTAAACCCACCGCCTTGCACCACGAAGTTGTCGACCGCGCGATGGATAAACGTGTTGTCGTAGGAATTATCGTTGACGTAGCTGAGGAAGTTGGTGGCCGTCGTGGGTGTCAGAACAGCGGCACTGCCAGAGCTGTTGGTGACGCCTGCCCTGTCAAAGAGCTCGACAAAGAACTTGTCGTTGGCCAACGGTGCATTCGTCTGAAACTGCACGACCGTGCCCTTGATCGCCGTCTCATCGAAGTGGTTGGCGAGGTTGATCGTGACCGGAGTGGCGGCGGTGATTGTCTGATCCGCAATGGCCGCCAAGAGATTCGCCGCCATCACCTGCTTGGGCTCGAGCTGCTCGCATCCGCCCAGGCGGGCTGCGGCCGCCCGCGGCCGCCTCCGACGGCTACTCGCTCGCCGGGAACTGGAGCCGCCCTCGGCATGGGCACAAAACGGACGGGCGAAGGCGGCGAAGAGGGCGTTGAAGGGGCTCATGACAGTGCTGGGCCAGAAGGAGGATGGAGCGACAAAACCCTTTGATGTATCGGCGAAAACTGCTGCGATATTGCCCGGAAGCCGTCCCTGAACCGTGAATCTCGCGGTGCCAGAGCCGCCCGCACAAGGCGACCTTGACCTGCTTGATACGGCCCTGCCCCGGAAAAGGTTCAAAACGCGGCTAACAACTGAGTTTGAAGGGTTTTGAGACTCGGGTCAAGAATATGGTCGACCCCCCAAACGGTGCAGCCGAAAACGGGCAGTTTGGCTGGAATAGGGGAGCGAGGCCCGCCGGCTTGCGCCTGGCGGCTGAGTGGGGGCACGGTGCCCACAACGAAACCGGGGCGTCCCGAAGGACGCCCCGGAGCGGATTTGAGGCAGGTGACAGGCAGTCCCGCGGGCTCGCGCCCTGCGGCTTCCTGCCATTAATACATGTCGTAGTCGCCGCCGTGGCCGCCGGCGCCGCCCTTGGCCTTCTGCTCCTTCGGCTTCTCGGCGATCAGGGCATCGCTCGTCAGCAACAGCGTCGAGACGCTCGTGGCGTTTTGCAGGGCTGTCCGCGTGACCTTCGTGGGATCGATCACGCCCGCTTTTACGAGGTCTTCGTACTTGTCGGTGGCGGCGTTGTAGCCAAAGTTGCCCTCACCGGCCAGCACCTTCTCGCACACGATCGATCCATCCTGGCCGGCGTTGGTCGAGATCATCGTGACCGGCGCCCGCGACGCCCGCACCACGATGTTGAACCCGACCGTCTCGTCCTCGCTCAAACCCTTCGGCTTCACCTGCGAGCTGGCCCGCAGGAGCGCCACGCCGCCGCCGGGAAGGATGCCCTCTTCGACCGCCGCACGCGTGGCATGCAGCGCGTCTTCGACGCGGGCCTTCTTCTCCTTCATCTCGCTCTCGGTCGCGGCCCCGACATTGATCTTCGCCACACCACCGGCCAGCTTTGCCAGCCGCTCTTCCAGCTTCTCACGATCGGAGTCGCTGGTGGAGTTTTCGATCTCGCGACGAATCTGCTCGATCCGTGCCTTGATCTCGGCGTTCTTACCGGCCCCCTCGATGATCGTGGTGTTGTCCTTGTCAACGATCACCTTCTTCGCCCGGCCCAGTTCGGCCAGTCCGATGCTGTCGAGCTTCATGCCGAGATTTTCGAAGATGCCCGTGGCACCGGTGAGAATCGCGATGTCTTCGAGCATCGCCTTGCGACGATCGCCGTAGCCCGGGGCCTTCACGGCACACACCTTGAACGTGCCGCGGAGCCGGTTGATGACGAGCGTGGCCAGGGCCTCGCCATCGACCTCTTCGCACACGATCAGGAGCGGCTTGCTGGCATTTACCACGGCCTCCAGCATCGGCACGATGTCTTTCACCGACGAGATCTTCTTCTCGTAGACGAGGATGTAGCAGTCTTCGAGCACACACTGCATGTGCTGCGGGTCGGTCACGAAGTAGGGCGACAGGTAGCCGCGGTCAAACTGCATCCCCTCCACAAACTCGATCTCGGTCTTGAGGCTCTTGCCCTCGTCGACCGTGATCACGCCATCTTTGCCGACCTTGTCCATGGCCTCGGCGAGCAGTTCGCCAATTTCCATGTCGTTGTTGGCGGCGATGGCGGCCACCTGGGCCATCTCCTTCTTCCCCTTGACCGGGATCGACATCCCCTTGAGCTTGGCCGAAATCTCCTCGACCGCCTTCTCGATGCCTGACTTCATCTGCACGGGATTCACGCCCGACACGACGGCCTTCAGGCCCTCGTTGAAGACCGCTTCGGCGAGCACGGTGGCGGTGGTGGTGCCATCGCCGGCGACGTCGCTCGTCTTGCTGGCCACCTCACGAACCATCCGGGCGCCCATGTTTTCATAGACGTCTTCAAGGTCGATCTCCTTGGCGACGGTGACGCCGTCTTTCGTGACCGTCGGCGAGCCAAAGCTCTTCTGGAGGATCACGTTGCGGCCCTTGGGGCCGAGGGTCACCTTCACTGCGCGGGCGAGTTTCGAGACGCCCCGCCGCATCGCCTCACGGGCTTCCTGATCGAATGCCATCATCTTGGCCATGGTTCAAAGTCTCCAAAAAGGGTGTGGGAATATGGAAAGTATCGGGGGACGGGTCAGCCGAGGATCGCGAGGATGTCGTCTTCGCGCATGAGGAGCAGCTCGTCGTCGCCGACCTTGAAGGGCTCGCCGGCGTAGCTGGTAAACACGACGCGGTCACCGGGCTTGACCTGCAGCGGGTGACGGTGACCCTTGTCATCCATCTTCCCCTCGCCGACGCTCACAATCGTGCCACGGGCGGGCTTGTCCTTGACGGAGTCGGGCAGCACGATGCCGCCCGCCGTCTTCTGCTCGCTCGGTTCGCGTTCCACGACCACACGGTCGCCGAGGGGGATCAACGTGGCCTTCTTCTTGGCGGGCTTGGTCGCAGTGGCTGACATCGGGGATGCCTTTCTCCTGACGGGGTGGTAGAGGGGATGGTTGTGGGTTGAGATTGACGATTTCAAGGAAGGAAGCAGGCCAGCACGGCCCGGCCGGCTGCCGGAATGGGCTCCAGCAGACCGGTTTTTCAGCGGAATGCAACTGGCGCGCCAGATGCCGCGGCTGCGGGCATACCGCTGGCAGTTAGCGGTGTTCGTCGCGGATCGTGAGAAGTTTGTTGTTCAAGCCTCCCCCCCTTCCCGCTGGCCAAACTGCTGCCAAACTGGCAGAGTAAGTCTACTCGGACAGGTTTCCGGCCGGTCGGTCTCAGGTTCTCTCATGTCCACGCATCGCCGCATCGACGTCTCAGCCCACGGCCCTGTCACGGTCGTGCAGATCGTCGACAAGAAAATTCTCGACGAGTCGGCCATCCAGGAAATGGGTTCGGAGATTCTTGGTCTCATCGAACAGGAGGGGCGGCGGTCGGTAGCCCTCGACTTCTCGCTGGTCGAGTACCTCTCCAGCGCCGCCCTCGGCAAGCTGATCACACTCGACCGCAAGATGAAGGGGCATCAGGGCCGGCTGTCGCTCTGCAGCATCCGGCCGGAGATTCTCGAGGTGTTTCAGATCACAAAGCTGAACAAGGTGTTTGACATCCGCAAGGACGTGGCCGAGGCCGTAGCGGCCTTTGAAGCCTGAGCAACAAACAGGGCGGATGTAATGGCAACGCAAACCGACGGCTGGCAGAAGGAGCTTCATCTCCCCAGCGAACGCGGAGCGAGCCGTCACATCATGGAGGAGTTGCTCGACCAGCTCGCCTCCCACGGATGGCCGCAGGCGGACGTGTTTGCGATTCATCTGGCCGTCGAGGAGGCGATCACCAACGCGATCGTGCACGGCAACAAGCTCGACGAGTCGAAGACGGTGCACGTGGCCTGCTGCGTGTCGCCGAAGCTGGTGCGGATCGAGGTGACCGACCAGGGGCCGGGCTTCGATCCGAAGTCGATCCCCGACTGCACGCTGGAGGAGCGGTTGGACGTGCCCAATGGCCGCGGCGTGATGCTGATGCGGTCGTTCATGACGCGGCTGGAATACAACGCCAAGGGCAACCGTGTGCTGATGG
>CAMCYH010000173.1 GCA_945883745.1 Candidatus Kuenenia stuttgartensis | reverse complement strand
TTGCGGCCCGCCGAAGAAATGACTGATCGGGTCGACTTTGAAAGCCTCTTTAATCGTGACAACCACTTTGTACTGAAAGTGATGGGTGACTCGATGATCGACGCCCAGATCGCCGATGGCGATTGGGTCGTGATCCAAAAGAAGCATTCGGCTCATTCGGGTGACATCGTGGTGGCCCAGACGGAAGACGGCGAAGCCACACTGAAGCAATGGTTCCCGGAACGGGATCGGATTCGGCTGCAGCCTGCCAACAGTTCGATGCGACCGATTTATGTGAAGTCTGCGAAGGTACTTGGTGTCCTCGCTGGCGTCATCCGCAAGACGTGACCATAGCCAACAGCCAACGCCCTGACATTGTTACTGGAGCGACACAGCGTTTGAGCCGGAGAATCGTGAGCCTTTACTTCGACTCCTGCAGTTGGTGAAGCTTGTTGTAGAGTGTTTTCAGGCTGATTCCGAGTTCCTCGGCAGTCCGGGCCTTGTTGCCATTGTTGCGATCAAGCCCCTCGATGATGGCCCGCATCTCCAATTCGCGGAGACTTTCCGGCCGCGAGTTCGACCGGGTTCCTTCCGCCTTCGGTACGGCCTCGGTCTCAGAGCGAGGCGACAAGGCTGACGCCCCAGTGGCAGCCCGACTCGGGACAATTCCCAATCGTGCCGGCAAATGATCGATCTGAAGTGGCAGGTCATCACAGAGAACGAGAGCGTGTTCAATGACGTTCGCCAGTTCTCGAATGTTTCCGGGCCAGTGGTGGGCGGTGAGAACGGCTAGTACCTCATCGGTGGCGACCGCCGTGGCGGCAGGCGTCTGCGGTCGCGCGTGCCGTACGAAATGCTGCACCAACTCGGGGATGTCCTCCCGCCGTTCGCGGAGTGGAGGAATCGTGACCTCAAAGGTGTTGATCCGAAACAGCAGGTCGTCGCGAAACTCACCGGCAGCGGCCATCTCTTCGAGGGAGCGGTGCGTCGCGCAGACGACCCGGACGTCGACGATGTGGGATTGATTATCACCGACCCGGCGGATCTCGCCGCTTTCCAACGCCCGAAGCAGGCGGGGCTGAAGGGCCTTGGGGAGTTCACCAATCTCATCAAGGAAGAGCGTCCCTCCGTCGGCCACCTCAAAGAGGCCGGCCCGGTGTTCATCGGCACCCGTGAAGGCTCCCCTGCGGTGGCCGAAGAGTTCACTTTCCACGAGATGCTCTGGCAGCGACCCGCAGTTTACGGCCACGAGTGGCCGTGCGGCCCGTGGGCTGGCCTCATGGATGGCGCGGGCGACCAATTCCTTTCCGGTCCCTGTCTCACCCCTGATGAGCACATTCGACTCGCTCACGGCCACCCGCTCCACCAGCCGGCGAATTTTCTCCAGCCCTGCCGACCCACCGACCATTCGCCCAGACCCTTCGGCCCGACGCACCCGGCTCTCGAGCGCGCGGAGCCGTGCGGTGAGCTCCCGCTTTTTCCGCACCCGCTCGAGCACCGCCTGAATCTCGGCGAGCTTGCAAGGCTTGGTGAGATAATCGAACACACCCTGCCGCACCGCCATAACGGCGCTTTCGAGCGACGATTTGCCGGTGATGATGACTGTCTCGGTATCAGGTGCAGTATCCCGCACGCGGGCGATCACCTCCAGCCCGCCAACCCCTGGCATATCGAGATCGACGATCACGCAGTCGTAGGCGGTTCGCTCGAGGGCGGCGACCGCCGTGCGGCCATCGGGGCAGACGGTCGCCTCGTAGCCAAGCCTTGGCAGTTCGATCCGCATCAGTTCCTGAATCGACGTCTCATCGTCGGCAAACAGGATCCGCATCGTCCTAGGCTGCTTCGCTGTGATGATCCACCTCCTGGGTCGCGTCTCGCGTGGCGGACGGACGGCCTCCGATATCCCGGCCGGTCAGTGCCGTGGTCGTAATCTCTGCCAACGGCAGCGTGACACGAAATGTCGACCCCTGTCCCTCCCCAGCACTGGAAGCCTCGATGCGGCCGCCATGATCGGCCACGATGCGATGGACGATCGACAGTCCTAAACCGGTGCCCTGCCCGGCCTTGCGCCGGGTGAAAAATGGTTCGAACAGGTGTTCCAGAACCTCCTCGCTCATGCCACAGCCATTATCGGAAATGGTCAGCACACCCTCGCCGCCACTCTGCTTGACCGTCACCCGCACCCGGCCGGTGTCTTCAATCGAGTCAAGAGCGTTGACCAGCAGGTTCAGGACGACCTGTTTGATCTCCTGCGGATTGACCATTACGAGCACGTCGCTTCCCTCGACGATGTCGATCATCTTGCCGGCAAATCGCCCGACGTGCCGCAGCATCTCACCCACGTCGGCAACCAGAGCCGCCACCGCGGTTGCCTGTCGCCGGACTTCGCCCAGCCGGGAAAAGTCGAGCAGTTTTTCGGTGATCCCCTTGCAGCGAAAGGCCTCGTTTTGAATCAGCTGGAGGTAGCGGGTGATCACGGCCGCTTCATCCGCCGGGGGTGACAGCGATTCCAGTCGGCCCTCGAGCGACTCGGCGCACATGGCGATCGAGGCGAGCGGGTTGTTTATCTCGTGGGCCACTCCGGCGGCGAGAAACCCGACGCTCGCCAATTGCTCACTGCGAATGACCTCGCGGGTTCGCAGTTGCACCTGCTTGTCGAGATCGTCACGAATCTCCCGGAACCGCTTGGTCATGTCATTGAGGGCATCAGCAAGTTCGGCCATCTCGTCGTGGGTGTCGAGGTGAATCCGAAACGCGAAATCGCCCGCGGCCACGCGGCGGGAGGCATGGCCCAGGTGCCGCAGGGGACGAAATACCCAGCGATAGGTAAGTACGCCCAGCGCAGCCAGCATCAGGGCCGCCGAAAGCGACGAGACGATGGTCGTGACGATCAGGGTGCGATAGCCGTCCCGCACCTCGTGCGAGAGGTCATGTAGCTGCGCCTGGAGGAAGGTCGGCAGCTCCACCGCCAGGGCGGCCAGCCGCTCGAGATGCGGTGCAGCGGCCGTCAGCCGCTCCTGCAACGCAGCGGCCGATATTGAGTCGGCATCGCCATCACGATCGGCAACGACTCCCGAAGCGGCGACGACCCGTTCGATGGTGCAAAGGCAGCTGTCGATTTCCTCAGCCGTTTCCTTTTCGAGGCTGCGATCACCGATGGGATGATTGTCGAACTTTGTCTCGACAAGCTCATCGCGGTAACAGTTGAGTGCCTGCCTGGTCCAGGCCAGCTGCTCGGTGAATGACTCTCCCGGCTCGGCGGAGCCGGCCACCCACCGCGCCTGAGCAAGTCGCAGGAGCCCCACGCTCTCGTTGAGATCACTGGCACGCGGGAGCTCGGAGGCTCGGTAACTCAGAGAGCGGACGAGGCGGCGGTAGGAGGAAACGCCGAGAAAGCTGCTGGCCGACAGGATCGCCACCATGAAGCCGACCAGGAGGCCGCCTAAGAGCAGTTTGTCTCGAATGGGTCGCCGCTTCGCCATGTCCGACCTCCTTGTCGGTCACCACGCCCTCATCGTAGGTGGCCCCACAGCGCGTCTCCTAGAGCGATTTACGACTTATACGAGGCCGAAGCGTTTGCGCAAAAACCATTCACCGCAGAGGAACGCGGCCAGGAGCAGAAACAACGGCCATTTGTCCCAGGGCGTATAGGACCACTGCTCAAGTGTTTCGAAGGTAGCCGGCCGGCTGCGAATCTCTTCGAGGATGTCTCCGATCTCCTCCGGCGTACGCACGCCACCGGGAGTGGCCTCGGCGAGTTGCCGCATCAGTAGCGGATTGGCCCGGGGGTTCGCCAGTTCCACATCCTGCCGGAAAATCGTGAAGCGGGCGGACCGCTCCGCGGCGCGGCCATCCGGCCTCGTCGCCCTGACCACCATGCGCCAGTCGCCGGGCTCGGAAAAGTCGGCGATGGTCCCACCGAATGTGTCACCGCGTCGGCCAATGCGGATCGGCCGTACTGCCCCGTTCGGCGGAATCACCTCGGCCGTCAGGACGGCATCGGTCACGGGGGAGCCATCAGGCTTGGTGAGGCCGGCATCAAACTCGAGCGTGCTGCCCGGCGAGAGCCGCCGCTGGGCAAGCCGCAGCCACAATGAGTCTTCATCAGCGTCATCCTGGCGGGCGAGCCAGAGCACAAACTGCCTCCAAAACCGACGATGCTGATCGATCGCGCCCTGCATCGCCCACTGCCAGGTGGAGTCGGCGGCGAAGGCAAGAACCCGTCCGGCACCATATTCCCGCCCCACGAGGAGCGTTCGGCCATCGGCCGTGGTCGCGAGCGGCTTCGCCGAGGGCACGAGCTGTCCAAGATCGTTGGCGCCGGCGAGCGGTGGCAGACGATCCCACGCAGCCCGCGACTCCGCGTCAGAATCCGCCAGCCGCAGGATCGACACGTTTCCAAACCGTTTTTCGGGCACCATTCGCAACGGTCCCTTGATGTGCAGGCTTTCCCGCACGGGCTCGTCGAAGGGCTGCCGTGCCAGCCTGTCCGGCTCGAAGGGAAGGAGCGGCTTCAGGGGCGTGTTTCCCCAGCCCCCAGCCTCGAAGGCATGGAAGCCTCCCAGCAGGCCGAGGCCCGCGCCCTCCTGAACCCGCCGAGCGATCGTCTCGATGTCCGCGGCGCGAATCGCGGCGGCATCGAGGTCACCAATCATGATCACGTTGAAATCCCCCTGCAGGTCGCGGGACAGATCGACGGGCCAGACGTTTCGCCCCGTCTTGGTCGAGTCGATCCATTGAAATTCCACCTGCATGTCCGGGCTGGCCGCGAGCACGCGTCGCAGAAACCGCTGCTCGACCCGCAGCGCTCCCTCGAGATACAACACCCTCAGCCCCCCATCGACCACCTCGACGAACGTGGAAAGCTCGTTGTTACT
>CAMCYH010000172.1 GCA_945883745.1 Candidatus Kuenenia stuttgartensis | reverse complement strand
ATCAAGTCTGGATCGTCGATCTCCCGCAGAATATCGGCCACGGCCTGGTTCTCACGGAAGCACGGCCCGGGGCAGTTTGAGAAGAACACGCTCCCCAGCCAGACCTTGCCCGCGAGGCTCGTGGAAGCGAAGGGCTCACCATCCTGGGCAGTGAGCGTGAACGGGAGCACCTCTTTTCCCGGCTCCATCACCGCGGGCGCCGGCACGGGAGTCCCCTTCGGCAACCCTGCCACAGGCCGCTCCGCCTTTTTACAGCCGATTGATACACCGAACCCGACACATGCGATGGTGAAGAAAAGCCACTGAACTCTCGCTGGTACTGGTGGAAGAGTCATCGCACCGTTCCTTACTTTTTCAGACTCGACATTTCAGCCCCGGGGAGAGGTTGCCCGTGCCATGGAGCCGGCGTTGGCAGCGAGCGAAGGCAGGATGCCGAAAGCGAAGCTGGCATCGAGTGAGCGAAGGGCAGGATGCCCACAGCGAACGTCCGGCGAAATGGCACGGGCAACCCCGTCCCACCGCCGCAGGAATGGTATTCAAGATCCGATGAAGGGAAAACACAATCAACTCAGTGCGCCGGCATGCCTTCGAGCATCGCCGCTTCGGCCGCCCGCTCGAGGAGTTTGACGTCCGACTCACGAGCCATGTGGAGCGCCCGCTCCTGCGACACCATGCGATTCCGCATGCCGATGTCGGGCACGAGCATGATGCACAGGAAGATCGCCATCATGGCCGCCGGAATCGTGAGCACGTATTTCCAGTTGGCCTCCCACAGGACGTGCATGAAGAAGAGCACCACGAGCATCGCCTTCGTGCACGAGACGGCCATCATGAAGGCCCAGCCCACCTGCGGTTCATCCCGCCAGGGCCAGAGGGACGAATAGGTGAGGAACGACATCGTCGTGAGGAAGCAGAGGGCGACGAAGACGGCGAGGTACTTGCCGATGCCGCCGTGGCCGTGATCGTGGGCATCATGCTCTCCATGCGAGTCATCGTGGTCGGGCAGGTCGCCTGGTCGCGTGATGGGGCCGTGGTCACTCATGAGAATCGCCTTTCAGAACGGATCAGAAGAGGTACATCAGCGGGAAGAGGAAGATCCACACGAGATCGACAAAGTGCCAGTAGAGACCGGCATTCTCGATGGCCCCGGCCCGCTTCGCGTTGAGCTTCCAGGAGAGCATGATCGCAAAGACCAGGAGGCCGACAGCGACGTGGATCGCGTGGAACCCCGTCAGCAGGAAGTAGGTGCTGGCCCACATGTTGCCGCCGGGAATCACCATCGGAAGCTTGAGCCACGGGAATGTGTCGTTGAGCCCGCCCCCGTGACCATGGCTGCCGCCGTGGCTGGCCCCTTCAGCCGGCAGGGGAGCGATCTGATCGGCGACCACCGCCAGGTCGAAGGGCTGCTGATCGGGACTCGCGACCATCTCGCGGACTTTCTTAAGCCGAATGCGACCTCGAATCTGCTCATTCGAGAGGTAGGCGTCTTCCGTATCGTCGAGCTCCTTGAGTTTGTCGATCATCTCCGGTTCACCGAGACGGGCACGGACGGCCGAGCCATAGTAAAGATCGGGCCGCTCGTAGATGTGGCCGCGGGGGGCCCATGGATAGATGCCGTGGGAAAATTTCGACGAATACTCGTAGCCCTTCACGCCGAGAAAGAGCGTGCCGAGCAGAAGCGTCAGCAGCATCCAAAACTTGGCGAGGCCGGCCTTGTTGACCCGGGCGGCCTCCAGCGCCAGCACGATCGTGACGCTCGAACAGATGAGCACGAACGTATTGAAGGCCCCGATCGGCTCGGACAGGTGTACATGGTGAGGCTTCGGCCACACCGGGGCACCGAAGCGGAGCACGATGTAGCTCCCCAACAACGCCGCGAAGAACATGATCTCGGTGGAAAGAAACAGCCACATGATCAGCTTGCCACGGGATAGCGGCAGGCCCGGTTGGTACTGCAGCGTGATGTGGCCGTGATGATCGTCGTGACCACCGTTGTGATCGTGGTCATGATCGTGTGGGATGGCAACGGAGGAGGCGTTCATGGAAACCTGCCGAATGGGAGATCCGCGGGATGATCAGGTATGTGGAGAAAAAACGATGACGGCGGCAAGAACGGCCAGCAGCGTGCCGATCGACACCAGCAGCAGGCCGCGGGCGGAAGTGTCGTCGCGACGAATCGCGAACCGGACTGTAGCGATAGCATAAGCGATGGCCGCCGCGGCTGCCGCCAGGAAGAGCCGGACGCTGCCGGATGGCACCGCGAGCACGAGGCTGACAGGGATCATGGCGAGTGCCGCGGCCAACGACTGTCCGGCGGCCCGCAGGCCGGTCGGGTCGTCCACTGTGAGCATCCGCAGTCCGGCAGCGGCGTACTGCCGACGATAGAGCCAGGCGATCGCCATGAAGTGCGGAAACTGCCAGAGATAGAGGACGGTGCCGAGGGCCGCGACGGCAAGTGCGGGGGCGGCATCGCCGGCAGACAAGCGGGCCGGCCCGTCGGCTGCCGTCCAGCCGATCGCCACCGGCAACGCCCCGGCAATCGCCCCCACGGCGGTATTGAGAGGCGACCATCGCTTCATCGGCGTGTAAACGACCACGTACAAAAGCCAGGTCGCCAATGCCACCGCGGCGGGCTGCCAGCCACAGGCCATGGTCATCAGGGCCAGGCCACCAACGAGTGACAGACTTGCCAGCCACCAGGCGGCACCAGCCGACAGCCGACCCGCCACAATCGGCCGGTTGGAAGTCCGCGGCATGCGGCGATCGGTATCCCGCTCGAGGATCTGGTTGGCGATGCTCGAGCTGGCAGCCACGAGGGCGGTGCCAACGAGCAGTCCGGTCAATGCGGCCGCCGGCAGTCGCTCCTCCCTCGCAGTGATCCAGGCGGCAGCCGATACAGTCACCAGCACCATCACGGCGATTCGCGGCCGTACCAGTCGGGAAACGTCGGCAGCGACCGAAGCCACGCTGCGACTCACCTCAGCAACGTCGGCTTCGAGGCTGAGCCGCGGTTCAACGCCAGGTGATTCCGGCAGCGGCGGAGGGGTCATGCAAACACCCCCTTCCCCGTGGCGTTCACAGCGCGACCGGCGACGGAAAGCGGCCGAGCAGCCCACAGGCCGCCGTCGACAATCCAGAGTACCACCGAGGCGCCGAGGATGAGCATGCCAAGCAGCACATGGCCGGTCACGACAAATGCGCCGGAAGTGCTCCGCGCCCGCAGCGGTTCAGTGAGTTGCCAAGAGGCAGGCAGCAGGCCCGACGGCACGCCCCATGACACAACCCAGGCCCCGCAGCCAAGCAGAATCTGGCAGACCACGAGGCCCGCTATCAGCCACGACCACCGTCGCGCTGCCGACGGAAGGGCCGCATTCACGAAGGCCACCACTGATGCCAGCCCGGCCACGATAATGGCCCCGGCGATATGAAAGGCGACGAGCCAGCGAAACGTGATCGGATCGATCGAAGAATCAAGGTGCCGTAACTGGGCGCCGGCGACGAGTTGCACATACGAGGCGATCATCAGGCCCCCCGCCGCCACGCCTGCAGCGACCGCTCGCGGTACCGGCGGGGCGATCGCCGATGGTTCGGCCCTGACATGCCGCCGACTCGTCAGCGTCGCTATCGCCGTGGCAACCGCAAAGAACAGCGGACCGGTGCAGGCATGCACTTTGGCGATCGTCTTGTCATCGAGCAGAACACGGGCACCACCGAGCAGTCCCTGCACGATCACGAGCCCGACGGCCGCCAACGCGAGTGCCTTGACGGCAGGGCTCTGCCCGCTCCGCCAGATGACCACCGCCAGAACCAACGACAGCAAGCCCACAAGGGCGCCCAGGAGACGATGCCCATGCTCGAGAAACAAGTCCCACGGCCCCCAAAACCATTCGGCCCAGGGGAAGAGAAACATGTTGTGACCATACGTGCCCGGCCAGTCGGGCACCGCCATGGCCGCCTCGTAGGTCGTCACCAGGGCTCCAAAACAAAGCAGCACCGACGTGACCGCCACGAGCAGGCAGGCAACGAGATGCGACCAGTTGAGGGAACGAAGGGACATGGAAAATCCGCAGCCAGTCGGTCAATGTGCCGCCAAGGCTGCCACAGCCGCCGCGGCGTTTGGCGGATCGGTCTGCATGAGGTGGTCTTTCTCCATGCCAGGCACAGAGTATTCGTAGGGCCCACGATGCACGACGGGCTGGAAGTCAAAGTTGCCGTGGCCCGGTGGGCTCGGTGCCGTCCACTCCAGCGTGTTGGAATTCCATGGGTTCCGACCGGCAATGGGACCGCGGAACATGCTGTAGATGAAGTTGGCGGCAAAGATCACCTGCGTGGCCACCATGCCGATCGCGCACCAGGTCATGAACTCATTCATCGGCTGCAGGTGCCGGAAGGTCTCGTAGTGGTAGGCGTCGGCGAGCCGCCGCGGGAAGCCCACCGCGCCGAGAATGTGCATCGTGAAAAAGGTACCGTTCAGGAAAATAAAGGTCAGGAAGAAGTGCACCTTCCCCCAAAACTCGTTCATCGTGCGACCGAACATCTTCGGAAACCAGAAGTAGATCGCCGCCCAGACTCCCATGGCCGTGCCGGCAAAGAGAACGTAGTGAAAGTGGGCCACAATGAAGTAGGTGTCGTGGATGAAGATGTCCACCGGCGTGGCAGCCATGAAGATGCCCGACAGCCCGCCGATGATGAACATTGACACGAACGAAAGAGCGAAGAGCATCGACGTGGTGAACTGGATCTTGCCCCCCCAGATCGTGCCCAGCCAGTTGAACGTCTTCACGGCGCTCGGCAGGGCGATCATCATCGTCGACACCATGAATGTGATGCCGAGGGCGGGATTCATCCCCGACATGAACATGTGATGCCCCCAGACGAT
>CAMCYH010000171.1 GCA_945883745.1 Candidatus Kuenenia stuttgartensis | reverse complement strand
CGCCGGACGCAGTCGCCCGGGGTGTGGCGTTTCTCGATGCCTCCGCGGCCGATCTCGTCAGCGGCTTCCCGCGGCAGCGGACTGGATCCTTTCTCGAGTGGCTGTTGCTGCCTTTGATCCACTTTGTGTTGCTCGGATTCCTGCCGCTCGCGCGGAGCCGTGCGACGAATTCGATCGGGATGGCGGCAGGGTGCGGCCAGTGGTTCATCACCCGTCGCGAGGCCTATCGCCGGGCCGGGGGTCATGCCGCGATCCGGGCGTCGCTGCACGATGGCGTGATGCTGCCGCGTGCCTACCGGCGGGCCGGCCTGCGCACCGACATCTTCGACGCCTCCGACACCGCCTCCTGCCGGATGTACACCAGCAGCCTCGACGTCTGGAAGGGCCTGGCGAAGAATGCCACCGAGGGCATCGGTAGTCCGGCGACGATCGTGCCTTTCACGATCCTTCTGGCCGGTGGGGGTATCGTGCCCATGGTGCTTCTGGGTATCGGCCTGACTACCGGCTGGCGGGGCTGGCCCTTGTGGGCAGTGGTGGTGGTGGCGGCGGCGGTTGGCCTGTCCTATCTGCCGAGGCTCGTCACGGCTTTTCGATTCGGCCAGAGCCTCTCGAGCGCCGTAGCCCACCCGCTCGGGATCGCCGTCTTCCTGGTGATCCAATGGTTTGCCCTCGTCCGCCGCGGGCTGGGGCTCAAAACGTCCTGGCGCGGCCGCAGCCTTCAGCCACAGTAGCCTTTTTGACGGTGTCGACTCTGGTCTGAAAGACACCCGCACATCACGGCGCCAGCCGTTCGATGATCCAGCCCTGTTCCGCGTCGCGGCGAAACCGCAGCCGGTCGTGGAGCCGGCTCGGGCGGCCCTGCCAAAACTCGATCCGCTCCGGCACGAGTCGGTAGCCGCCCCAGTGGCTCGGACGCGGGATGGCCGCGTCATCAGGGTGCTCGGCGCGGAACCGCACAAAGAGTTCCTCGAGCGTTGCCCGATCCGCAATCACCTCGCTCTGCGGTGAACTCCAGGCGCCGATTCGCGACGTGCTCGGCCGGCTCCGGAAATAGGCGTCGCTTTCGGCGGCAGTCGTCTGCTCGACGCGACCTTCGATCCGCACCTGCCGCTCGAGGTCGGCCCAGTGAAACGTGAGGGCAGCATGGGGATTCGCCGCCAGTTCTCGTCCCTTGTGGCTTGTGTAGTTGGTGAAGAAGCAAAACCCCCGCTCGTCGAAGCCACGCAGCAGCACGATGCGTGCGGAGGGACGGCCGTCGGGCGTGGCGGTGGAGAGCGTCATCGCCTCGGGCTCCGGCACGCCGGCCGCCACGGCGGCGTCATACCACGCCGCAAACTGGCGGATCGGATCGCGATCGATTCCCGTCTCATCAAGGGCGGCCTGTTCATATTCCTTGCGGGCGTGGGTGGCTCTGGGTTCCATGAAGCTTAGTCCTTTTTCGTTCAACCGAATCTATGGATCTGCGGCCCTCGATCGCATCCGGACTCCACGAAGTACCGGCTCGGGAGCGGCAAAAGTCGCCGCTTCGCGGTCTTCCAGATTATCGCCGGGCGAGGATACGCCCAAGGCTCCTCGAGCGTTCGCCGACCCCCTCGCCTGCGTCTCTTCAGATTGCGAGGTCGTCGTTCCAGCAATAGCGTCTGCGTTCTAGTCCACTGCTTGCTGGCGGGCAACAGTGACATTCGCAATCGCCTCGTCGACGGTCGCCGCGATGGCGGTGAGATGCCCCATCTTACGCCCCGGCCGCGGATCGCTTTTGCCGTAGAGATGAAGGCTCACGCCCGGCACACCGAGGGCCGCAGCCCAATCCGGCTCTCCTCGCTGCCAGCAGTCACCGAGCAGGTTGGCCATCGCCGCGGGAGCGAGTTGCTGCGGTGAGCCAAGGGGGAGCCCACAGATCGCCCGCACCTGCTGCTCAAACTGGCTCGTCGCACAGGCGTTGATCGTGAGGTGGCCGGAGTTGTGCGGCCGCGGTGCGATCTCGTTCACGAGCACCTGGCCCGAACGCGTGACAAAGAATTCGACACAGGCCACGCCCACCAGATCGAGCTTCTCCAGAATCCGCGCTGCCATCCCACGGGCGGAGGCCGTCACGTCATCCGGCAGCCCGGACGGGGCCGAGGCGACGTCGAGGATGTGGTTGGCATGGGCATTCCGTGAGGGCTCGAAGACGGCGGTCGTGCCATCGAGCCCACGGGCCGCGACGACGGAGATCTCGCAGTCGAAGTCGATCCAGCCTTCGAGCACACACTCGACCGGCCCCACCGCTTCCCACGCCGACCCGATCTCATCGGCCGAGATGATCTTCCGCTGCCCCTTGCCGTCATAGCCGAACGCGGCCGTTTTGAGTACGCAGGGCAGGCCCACCTCGGCGACCGCCGCCTCCAGGTCTCCCCGCGACCGGACGACGCGGTGCGACGCGCAGGCAAATCCATGAGCGACGAGAAATGCCTTTTCCCGTGCCCGGTCCTGAGTCGTATGCAACACCTGCGGCCCCGGCCGCACCGGCACGACGGCCTCCATGGCCCGGGCTGCCTCGACGGGAATGTTTTCGAATTCAAATGTCAGCACGTCGAGCGACCGGGCGATCTCGGCGAGCCGCTCGCGATCTGTATACCTGACGACATGCACACGATCGCAATGAACCGCGCACGGACAGTCGGCCACGTCGGAAATGGCCTCCACGCGATAGCCCATCCGCTTGGCTGCCACCGCGAACATCGCGCCGAGCTGACCGCCCCCCATCACGCCGAGCGTTGCGCCAGGCAGGATAGGGCGGCCGTGCTCGTGAAGGGCAGGGAAGGGCGTCGTCATTCCGTGACCAAGGCGGCCTTCTTGTGAACGCGGCAACTACTTTTCCGATGGCTTGCCCTGTGCCACGCTGCTGGCACCCGGCGTCGGCTCGCCAAGCGTGTCGGCAAGCACCCGCTCAGTCTGAGCCGAGCGATACGCAAGGAGTTTTTCTTCGAGTGCGGCATCACTCGTGGCGAGGATCGCGATAGCCAGCAGCGCCGCATTGGCCGCCCCGGCCGGGCCGATCGCCAGCGTGCCGACCGGAATGCCGGCTGGCATCTGCACGATCGACAGGAGCGAGTCGACCCCGCGGAGCAGCGACGATTCGACCGGCACGCCGAGCACCGGGAGGTGCGTCTGGGCCGCCATCATGCCGGGAAGGTGGGCCGCACCGCCGGCGCCGGCGATGATCACCTTGAGACCACGGTCGGCAGCCGACTTTGCATAGCCAGCGAGCTTGTCGGGCGTGCGATGGGCCGACACGATCTCGCACTCGTGCGGCACGCCAAACTGGTCGAGCGTCTGGGCGGCCCGTTCGAGCGTCGTCCAATCGGACCGGCTCCCCATCACGATGCCGACGACCGGCGACGGTGACTTGGCGGAAGCTGCCACGTGGGTGAGTCCGAGGGGGCAAAACGCCGGGATGCCAACTGGGAAGCGACCCGGAAAGATGCCATGATGCTTGGGTTCGTTCATCCTTGCAACCGACGCGCATGCCCCGCCGGCTCCCCGACATTCTGCCGATCGAGTGGCCCGAAAATGACCCGGCGCCGCCGCCGTCCACAGACGAGGCGCTCGACCGCGCGGTGGTGCTCATTCGCAGTGGCGGGCTCGTGGCGATCCCCACTGAAACCGTCTACGGGCTGGCCACCGATGCCCTCGATAGCGAGTCGGTCGATCGAATCTTCCGAGCCAAAGGGCGGCCGGCGACAAACCCACTCATCGTGCACGTGGCCGACCAGGCGATGGCCCAGTCGCTGGCGTCCGCCTGGCCAGCGGTAGCCGAGGCGATCACGTCCCACTTCTGGCCGGGACCGGTGACGGTCGTTGTGCCGAAGCACCGCGATGTGCCCGACATCGTGACGGCCGGCGGGCCGACGGTAGCGCTGCGCTGCCCAGCCCACCGCCTCACACGTCGACTCATCGAGCGATCGGGCTACCCACTGGCGGCACCGAGCGCCAATCGCTCCGAGTCTCTTTCACCCACCCGTGCCGCCCATGTGCTCGAGAGCCTTGGCGACCGGGTCGACCTGATCCTGGACGGTGGCCCGTGCCCGCACGGCATCGAGTCGACGGTAGTCGACTGTACGACTTCGCCGCCACAGATTCTGCGGCCCGGCCCCATCGGCCGCGCGGCCCTCGAAGCGGTCATCGGCGGGCCGCTGGCGGTCGGATCCGTCGACACTGCCCCTGCCTCCGCCGAGCCGGCCCGCACCCCCGGCTCACATGCCCGCCACTACGCACCACGGACACCGCTGGAACTCACCGCCGACGCACCGACACGGGTCGCTGAGTTGCTCCGCACCGGAAAACGGATCGGTTGGCTCGCGCTGCGGCCGACCGATCCGGCAGTCCGGGCGCTGGCCGCGTCGCATGACCTCGTCGTCGTGCCGATGCCCGACGAGCCGGCAGCGTTTGCCGCCGCGATCTACGCCACGCTGCATGCACTCGACCACCGCGACCTCGACCGCATCATCTGCGACGTGCCGCCCGCCACCGAACCCTGGCACGCCATCCATGACAGGCTCACGCGAGCAGCGTCGCCGACGTGACAGCCTACGGCACGTCATCCGCGGGCTTGCGCCCTGCGGCTAGGTTTACGAAACCCTCGCCATCGTGGCCTCGGGTTTCTTGGCGACCTTCCGGTCGCTCTCGTAGGCCCGCCCTCCAGGCGGGCAGCCCCGGGCGCGAGCCCGGGGGCCGCACCTCCGCCGACTGCTGCGTCAAGCCGCCGCCGGTGCAAGGATTTCGCGAAGAGCCGCAGCGATGTCGGGATACTGGAACACGAATCCCGTATCGAGCGCCACCTTGGGAATCACCCGCTGCGATGCGAAGAGCACCTGGGCGAATTCGCCAAACAACAGCCGCAGGCCGAG
>CAMCYH010000170.1 GCA_945883745.1 Candidatus Kuenenia stuttgartensis | reverse complement strand
GGTGCAGCACCAGTTGCGGATGATGTGGATGGAGGCGCGGGCATGAGCGATCGGGCTCCGGCGACCCTCCTCGACGGCCGGGCGCTGGCGGCGCGGATCGAAGCCACTCTCGCCGACGAAGTGCGCACGTTCACCGCCATGTTTCAGCGACCGCCCCGGCTGGTGGTCGTGCTCGTCGGCGACATGGCGGCCAGCGCCTCCTACGTGAAGAGCAAGGCCGCGGCCGCTGCCCGGGTGGGGATCGATGCCGAGGTCGTGCGTGTGCCTGCAGCGACCGACACGCAGGCGTTGGTCGCACTCGTGCAATCGATCGCCCGGGACGAGCAGGGGCCCGCCGACGGAATTCTCGTGCAACTGCCGCTGCCCGCCCACGTCGACACCGTGGCGGTGCTCGATGCCGTGCCCCCCGATCGCGATGTCGATGGCTTTCACCCGGAGAATGCCGGGCTCCTCTCCCAGGGGCGGGCCCGGTTCATTCCGTGCACGGCCGCGGGCGTGCAGCGGGTGCTGCTCGTTGCCGGCATCGTGACGGCCGGTCGGCATGCCGTGATCATCGGCCGCAGCGACATCGTGGGAAAGCCGCTCGCGCTCCTGCTGTCGGCCAAGGGGCCGGGCGGCGATGCGACGGTGACGATTTGCCACAGCCGCTCGGCCGACATGCCGGCCATCACCCGGCAGGCCGACATCCTGGTGGCCGCCGTAGGACGGCCTGGCCTCGTGACTGCCGACATGGTCAAGCCCGGGGCGGCGGTGATCGACGTCGGCATCAACCGGATCGCCGCCTCCGACGGCACGAGCCGGCTGGTGGGGGATGTCGACTTCGATGCGGTCCGTGAGATCGCCGGCTGGATCACGCCCGTCCCCGGCGGCGTCGGCCCACTGACGGTGGCGATGCTGCTGGCGAATACCGCCCTCGCCGCGGAATTACGGTCGCGCGGCGGCTGAAAAACAGTGTTGTTCGTCACCCCGCCCGTCCCTATCCTCCCGGCTCCACCTGAGGATCGACGGGCTCATGCACTATTTTCTCCGTGCGCTTCGTGATGCGGCCAAGAGCTGGCCGCTGCTGCTGGCGGCATTCCTCTGCTCGGCCGGTGTGGCCGCCCTCTGGGGTGCCAATATCGCCGCCCTCTTTCCGATCATCGAGGTGACGCTCAACGGCGAATCACTGCAGACCTGGAACGGGCGGCGGATCAGCGAGACCGACGAAAAAATCGAAACTCTCCGGAAGGAAATCGGCACGCTGCAGGCCGCGCTCGGCGGGCAAGATCTGCCCGCCGACGAGGCGACGGCCACCCGCCAGCGGATCGACACGCTGGAGTTGGAGAGCGCCCGCGAGCAGGCGGTGCTCTTTTCGGCGAAGAAGCTCGATCCGTGGCTTCAGTATCTCCCCCGCGACGCCTTCGAGACCGTGCTGGTCGTCGTCGCCTTCGTGGTGGTGAGCACATTCCTGAAGCACGTCTTCCTGATGACCAGCACGCTGCTGGTCAGTTGGGTGGCGATGAACATCAGCCGCAACCTCCGGCTCAAGGTCTTTGACAAGGTGCTGGAACTCGACCGCGCGCAGTTCATGAAGCACGGATCGGCTGGCTTCATGGCCCAGGTGACCCACACCACCGACATGCTCGCCAGCGGCATCTCCACCGTCTACGGCGGGGCGATCACCGAACCGCTCAAGATCGCCGCCTGCCTCGGCGGTGCTTTCTGCATCTCCTGGCAGCTCACCCTGGCCTGCCTGACGATGGCCCCGGTCGTGGGCTTTTTGATGGTCTGGCTGAACCGTCACATCCGGGGCATCTCCAGCAGCATCCTCTCTCAGTCGCAGGGCTTCCACCATGTGCTGCTCGAGGCCTTCAACAACGTGCTCACGGTGCAGGCCTACACGATGGAGGATTTCGAGCGGCAGCGGTTTCGCAACTGCACCGGCGACATGATGAAGGTGGGCATCCGCCACAGCTTTTTCCACGCCCTCGCGAATCCGATCACGGAGATCCTTGGCATCGGCATGGTGGCGACGTCGATCGCCGTCGGTGCCTGGCTCGTGATCAACCAGGAGACACAGATCTTCGGCATCACGATGACCGAGCGGCCGATGACCGTTCCCGGGATCATGGTGTTCTTCGGCATGCTGATCGGGGCCAGCGATCCAGTGCGAAAGCTCTCGGGCGTGATCACCGGCGTGAATGTCGGCATCATCGGCGCCTCCGCCCTCTACCCGTTGCTCGACACGCCCTCGAAGCTCGCGGATCCGGCTCAGCCCAAGCGACTTCCCTCGCCCCACCGGCAGATCCGCCTGGAGAACGTGTCGTTCAGTTACGACGGCATCGATACGGTGCTCAAGGACGTCAACCTCTCCATCCGGTTCGGCGAACGGGTGGCGATCGTGGGGCCCAACGGCGGTGGCAAGAGCACCCTCGTGAATCTCATCTGCCGCTACTACGACCCGACCGCCGGCCACGTATTTCTCGACGATGTGCCGCTCACGGAGATCGCCCTGCAGGATCTGCGGCGGCGGATCGCGATGGTGACGCAGCAGACCGAACTCTTCAACGAGACGATCCTGCACAACATCCGCTACGGACGCTGGGACGCCACCGAGGAGGAGATCATTGCGGCGGCCAAACAGGCCCATGCCCACGAGTTCATCGCCGGGTTTCCCGATGGGTACCGAACGATGGTGGGGCCCAGCGGATTCCGACTCTCGGGCGGCCAGCGGCAGCGGATCTCGTTGGCCCGGGCGTTTCTCAGAAATGCCGAGATTCTCGTTCTCGACGAGGCCACCAGTCAGATCGACGTGGAGAGCGAGCGGCTCATCCACGAGGCCCTCGCCGACTACGTCCGCGACCGGACGGTGATCATGATCACGCACCGCGCGAGCACGCTCGCCCTGGCCGACTCGATCGTGCAGGTCGAACACGGCGTGGTCACGAAGCGGCCCGCAAAGCAGTCGGCCGCCGCGTGACGTTGCCAGTCGGGCTTCAGCCCGCCCTGCTATGCCCGGAGCCGTTCAGCCCAGCGAACAGCGTTGCGGGGCTCGTAGTGGACCAACTCGAAACTGTCGCGGACGATCTGCCGCACCTGGCGGAGATCGACGCGGCCGCCGCGGGCGACTAGTTGCACGAGCAGGTTGCCGATCGCGGTCGCCTCGACCGGCCCCGCCACCACGGGGCGGTTGGTGGCGTCGGCGATCATCTGGCACAGCAGCCGGTTCTGGACGCCGCCTCCGACGACATGCACACGCCCCACGCGTCGGCCGAGTAATTCGTCAAGTTCGTCGAGCGTCCGCCGTACCGCAGCCGCCACGCTCTCCAGGGCCGTCCGCACGATCGCCGCGGTCGACTCCGGTATGGGCTCTCCGGTCGCCTTCGCCAACTCGCGAATCGCCCTGGGCATATCGGCCGGGGCCACGAGCGACGGATGATTGGGATCGACGAGTGTCTCCAAGGGGGGAGCCTCGGCGGCGAGCGCCGTCAGTTGATCCCACGTCCACTCCTTGCCCTCCCGCTGCCAGGCCGCGCGACACTGCTGCACGAGCCACAGACCGCAGACATTCTTAAGCAGCCGTGTGGTGCCCCCCACGCCCCCTTCGTTGGTGAAGTTGTGGGCCAGGCACTCGGCGGTGACCAGCGGCCGGTCGAGTTCAGCCCCCACCAAGGCCCAGGTACCGAGGCTGACGTAGCACCAGTCTGGCCTCGCGGCGGGCGGCTCGGATGCCGGCACCGCCGCCACGGCGCTGGCCGTATCGTGGGTGCCCGGCACGATCACCCGGACGCCACTGAGCCCGGTTTCAGCCGCAACATCGGCGCGGAGGTCGCCCAGATCGGTGCCGGGCTCGATGAGCGGGCCGAAGACGTGCAGCGGGAGGCCGAAGCGGTCGAGGAGTTTCCTCGACCAGTCACCCGTCTGTGGATCAAAACACTGCGTCGTGGAGGCGTTGGTTCGTTCATTGGACCGCTGTCCGGAGAGGAGCCAGTGAACAAGGTCGGGGATCATGAGCAGCCGATCGGCTGCCCGCAGCAAGGCCGGCTGCTTCTGCTTGAGGGCCAGCAGCTGATAGAGCGAGTTGATCTCCATGAACTGCAGGCCGGTGGCCGCGAAGATCTCGTCGCGGGGCACGATTGCCTCGGCGGCAGCCAGCATGCCTCGGGTCCGTGGGTCGCGGTAACAGACCGGATTGGCCAGCAAGGCGTCTTCGGTGGTCAGAAACGAGAAGTCGACGCCCCAGGTATCGACGCCGACCGTGGTCACAGCGCGGCCATGCCGTGCCCCGGCAGCCCGCAGGCCGCGGGTCACCTCGTGCCACAGCCGCGGCAGATCCCAGATGAGTTGTCCACCCAGCGAGACCGGAAAGTTTTCGAACCGGTGGATCTCCTCGAGTTCCAGGAGCCGCCCATCAAAGCCTCCCGAAACAACGCGGCCTCCGGAAGCCCCCAGATCGACCGCCAGTGCCACGCTCCGAGCCATGTTTCATTCCTTGGTGGGACAAGCCCTGGTAGTTTCGCCGCGGATTCGCGTGCCCCGCGAAGAGTTGAGCATTGTTCATTTTTTCAGTGGACCGACGAGGGGTGCCTGCCGATACTGGATCGCATAGAGGGTATTGTTTATCGTTTTAGTAAACAAACCATGCAATCGACCGTTGAAAAGCATTCGCCTCCGCACGAGCCCTCCGCCGAATTTCGTGCCACGCTTGCCGAGGCCAGTCGAAGCCTGGAATCGGCCGAACCGCCCGAGATCATCCGCTGGGCCGTTGATCGCTTCGGCGACAAACTCACCATGGCGACCGCCTTCGGGCCCGAAGGCTGCCTGATCATTCACTGGCTGGCGGCCATCGCGCCCCGCACGTTCGTCTTCAACCTCGACACCGGCTACCAGTTTCCGGAAACGTTGCGACTTCGCGACCAGATCGCAAACCGCTACGGGGTCGAGGTGGCCTGCGAGCGGCCGGCGACC
>CAMCYH010000169.1 GCA_945883745.1 Candidatus Kuenenia stuttgartensis | reverse complement strand
GGCGGCCACAGATCGTCTGCTCACGGCCCGAGTGCAACTCACCCTCGCTAGCGAATTGTCCGGAACGCCGAAGCGTGTAAACACAGGCCAAGCGTGGCGGGTGTTGCACGAACAGGACGCTTGAACGGCGGTCATGGGCATGGTCCCCGCCACAACTGCCAATAGCCCCGGCCATAAGGATATTCTATGCTTTCATGGTGGGAGTGGCTTACCCTCCCCTGCTCGACGAGGAGAGATGTCGATGATCCATCGCAGGTGGCGGAGCAACGCAGAGCTTTCCATCTCTGTGCTGCATGGCCTCGCTGTAGCGGCGGCCGTGGTTGGTTTCCTCAATCCCCTCCTGGCGACAGCGGCTTCGCCGACAGGCAGCGAAGCTCTGGCGGCGGCCGATGCCGAACTGCTCACCGACCGCCCCCTCGCCGCCTGGCGATTTGAGGATCTCACTGACGCAAAACAGGCGACCGCGGAGCGGTTTTCGCTGAATGACCCGGAGGCGTTTCCCAACGACACGGGGTCGGCCGAACCGCTCAATGTCGGCGATCTCCTCGCTACCGTCACGCCGCTGCCGGCCCGCATGAGTGGCATGGTCGTGTTCGCTGAAGCCGGGCCGCGACCGCCGCGTCACCAGGCGTTCGCCGCGACCAACCTAGCCGCTCTTTTTGGCGGTGGCCGAAGCTTTCTCACAGTCCCCACCGATACATCCCGTTTCGATGATTTTCGCTTTGAGGGGGGTGACTCGATCACGCTCGAGGCGTGGGTCAATGCCTTTGGCATCGATGACGGGCAGCAGGTCTACCTCATCGGCAAGGGCCGCACGAATCGCAAGGAGGCGCAGCCCGACAACCAGAATTGGGCCCTGCGACTGGCAGGCCGCGCCGGCGTGGCGGCGCCGAGCTTTTTGTTTCGCTCTGCCGGCGAACCTGGCAGGAGCGGCTCCTTCCACCGCTGGACAGCCACCGAAGGATTCGTACCGAGCACCGGATGGCATCATGTCGCCATCACCTATACCTTTGGCGAGAAGGATTCGCTGCGAGGCTATCTCGATGGCCGGCCTGTCACCGGAGCATGGGATCTCGGCGGCGCGACGACCGCCGCCCCGGTGGCCGACGGCGATGAAGTCTGGATCGGTTCCTCGCTCGGCGGAAATCAGGCGAGCACGTTCGTCGGGCTCCTCGACAACGTGGCCATCCACCGCCGTGTGCTGCCCCCCGACCGGATCGCCGCCCGCTGGCAGGTCGATGAAACCGTGCCTGCCTTCGACGAGGTTGAACTCGCCCCGGTGCCTGACCAGCTCGTGCTTTTCGAGCTCATCGAAGACGTCGCCGACGTCTCGGGCTGGCGGTTTCCCCTGCGCGAGCCGAGCGAGTCATTCACACGCCGCACGTTTGCACTCATCGACCTGCCCCATCACTACAACGTCGGCGGCCTGCGGGCCGACCGACAACTGCCGTTGGTGCTGCGGGCGCGGGGCAAGGTGATGCTGCCTCCCGGCCCCCAGCGAATCTGGTTGCGTGCGCGGGGCGAGGCCCGCGTGCTGCTCGACGGCGAACAGATAGCCACGCTCAAGGCTCCCGGCCAGCGAACCGACGGCCATGAGAAAATGTTCGTGCCCGACCTCTCGGGGCCGGAAGGCATGCGATTCGCGCAGGTCGGTGATCAGCAGGCCGTCGTCGATATCGAGGGCGACGGCGAGTGGCACACGCTGCATGTTGAAGTCAAGGTGGGAAGCCGCAACCGCCGGCCCGAACTCGGCGAATTCTGTGTGAGCGTCGGACCGCCTGATGCGGTGCCGATGGTATTCACGCTTGGTGACGGGGCTGACAGAACTCCGCTCACCGATGCCGGATGGGCGGGCCTCGCAGAGCAGCTGGCCGCCGACACTGAGGCGGCCAACACGACAGCCCGCCGATCGGCCGCGGCACGGCAGCTCGACCTCTGGGAGCGTCGCCATGCCGAAGCGCGGTCGTTCGTCGCCGCCAGCCCAGGGCCAGCCGTCCCGAGGCTTCCAGCCGATCAGGCTGACCTTGCCGCCGCCACGTTCAACGAGATCGACTTGTTCGTCAACGCGCGACTTGTGGAGGCCGGTGTCTCTCCCGCGGCCCTCGCCGACGATGACGCCTTCATCCGCCGGCTCTCGCTCGACGTACGCGGAATTATTCCCTCTCCCGAGGAGATTGAGCAGTTTCTGGCCGACGCGTCACCTGAGCGCCGGCAGCGACTGATCGATCGCTTCCTCGCCGATCACCGCTGGGCCGATCATTGGGTGCCCTTCTGGCAGGATCTGCTCGGAGAAAACCCCAACCTCGTCAATCCGACGCTCAACAACACCGGCCCTTTCCGCTTCTGGATCCATGAGTCGTTTCTTGACCGTAAGCCACTCGATCGTTTCGTGACCGAACTGATCATGATGGAAGGGAGCAAGCATTACGGCGGCCCGGCCGGCTTCGGACTGGCCACGGAGAACGACGTGCCGATGGCGGAGAAAGCCGCCGTGATCGGCCGCACATTCCTCGGGATCGAAATGGCCTGTGCCCGCTGCCACGACGCACCGACGGGCGACGTCATGCAGGAGGATCTCTTCAGCCTGGCCGCGATGCTCAAGCGGGCTCCGGAAAAGGTGCCTGCCTCCAGTAGCGTACCTGTGTCACCCGAACGATTGGCCCAGATGGCGATCAGCGTAACACTCAAGCCCGGCTCGACCGTCGGACCTGCCTGGCCGTTCACCGAACTTCTGCCGGACGACGCAGCCACTGACAACGATTCCCGTGCTCGGCTTGCCGCACTGGTCACCGCGCCGGCCAATCCTCGCTTTGCCAAGGTGTTGATGAACCGGCTTTGGGCCCGCTATTTCGGGAGTGGGCTTGTCGACGATCTCAACAACTGGGAAGGCGAGGAGCCGACGCACCCGGAGTTACTCGACTGGCTGGCCCGCCGGTTTGTGCTGGAGGGGTATCGTCTGGAGCGAATGGCCGGCCTGATCTTTGCATCACACACCTACGGCCGTGGCATGCCGGTCGGTGCGGCCGCCACCTTGCAAAAGCCTTTCTTGTTTGCCGGCCGCGGTCCGCGACGAGTCACGGCCGAGCAACTCGTCGATTCGCTTGCCGTGGCCAGCGGGAAACCATTTGACGTCGAGCCGATGAATATTGATGTCGATTCCAGCCGCCTCGTGACAAATTCACTGAACCTCGGGCCTATCACCCGCGCCTGGCAATTCGCGGCACTTGGCAACGAACGAGATCGCCCCAGCCTTTCGATGCCCTTCGCCCAGCATATCGTCACGCTCATGGAGGCGTTCGGATGGCGGGGTGAGCGGCAGGCCCCGATCACGTCTCGTGAAACCGCTCCCGATGCTCTCCAGCCCGCCATCATGGCCAACGGCGTGGCGGTGAAACGGGCCAGCCAGTTTTCAGACAACAGCGGCTTCACCGATCTTGCCCTCGCCGATCAGTCAGCCGAGGCCTTCGTCGACCAGATCTATCTACGGATCCTGTCGCGACGGCCGACCGCTGCCGAGCGGGCAGAAAGCCTCGCGCTCGTCGGCCCCGGCTACGACACCCGCCGTCTGCCCCCCGATCAGGTCAAACACATCGAGCCCGAGCCGAGGCCGGTCGGCGTGACCTGGTCAAACCATCTCACCGATGAGGCGAACCAGGCCAAGGTCGAACTGGCCCGAATCGCGGCCCAGGGCGACCCGCCATCGGGCCGGCTCGATCCCGACTGGCGGGAGCGGGCCGAGGATCTCGCCTGGACGCTCTTCAACACCCCGGAGTTTATCCTCGCACCATGACACTCTCCCGACGTGATTTTCTTGCCGCCGCTGCCGCGGCCCCTGCCCTCGCCCCGGTCGGCCAGCTGCGTGCCAGCGATTCGACCGCCGTGCCGCTCGGCAACGCTGAACACTGTATCTTTCTCTGGCTCGGCGGCGGCGCCGCGCAGATCGACACCTGGGATCCGAAGGCCAAGGGCGACGCCAAGGCCAAGAAGGCCGGCAGTTACTACGACGCCATCCCCACGGCGATCTCAGGCGTTCAGGTGTGTGAGCACCTCTCCCGTTGTGCACCGCTCCTCGATCGGTTTGCCCTTCTGCGGACGGTGCATCACGAGGTGATCGACGAACACGCCCGCGCAACCAACCAGGTTCATACCGGTCGGCCGACCGCCGGCACGATCATCTATCCGTCGATCGGCTCGGCCGTGAGCCACACGCGGGGCCCGATCAACGACCGCGTGCCCACCTACATGCTGCTCGGCTTTCCCAACGTCACCCGCGGCCCCGGCTTCCTCGGGGCAAGCGCCGGTTTCGTCTACCTCACCGACACACGTTCAGGCCCCGCCGGCTTCGCCCGCCAGCCGGAAATCACCGACGCGCGACAGCAGCGGCGGGAGGCGGTGCTTGACCAGATGCGGAAGGGTTATCGAGATTCGGCCGACCTTCCCGAGATCGTCGCCGACTACGACACCGCCAGCCGCCAGGCCTTCCGCATGGCCGGCCCGGAATTCATGGGGCTCTTCGATCTCGGCAAGGAGTCGGATTCGCTCCGCGATACCTACGGCGGTGAATTCGGCCAGCGGCTGCTGCTCTCGCGGCGGCTCATCGAAGGGGGGGTGCGATTCATCGAGGTCTCGCACAACCTCGGCTTCATCAATGGCACCGGGTGGGACACGCACAACGACGGCCAGCTCAAGCAGCACCTGCTGATCGACGAACTCGACAAGGGACTCGCGGCGCTCGTCACCGATCTCGAGTCACGAAACCTGTTGGACAAAACCATCATCGCCGTGGCCACGGAGTTTGGCCGACCGGCTGGCTTCGACGGCGGTGGCGGCCGCGGGCATCACTCAAAGTGTTTCTCGATGGTCCTGGCCGGCGGCGGTCTGAAGACCGGCCAGGCAATCGGTACGAGCGACGATTTGGCGATGAAGCCGGTGCAGGATCCGGTATCGCTTCCCGACTTCCACGCCACGATCCATGCTGCCCTGGGGACGAACCCCGCCGAAGAGCTCTACGACGGGGAGAGACCGGTGCCGCTCACCGATGGCGGCCGGCCCATCGCGAGGCTCTTCCCGACGGCCTGAAGACGGATC
>CAMCYH010000168.1 GCA_945883745.1 Candidatus Kuenenia stuttgartensis | reverse complement strand
CACAGCATGAGTAGCGAAGGGGCTGGTTTACGGCTCACAACTTTCTTTCCGGAGGACTCGCCATGGTAACCACTTTCGGTCCTGCTCCATCAAATCATTCCATCAGCAACACCGCCGCCCACGAGCGGCACGGCTTCACGCTGGTCGAGTTGTTGGTGGTGATCGCCATCATCGGAGTCCTGATCGGGCTCCTCCTGCCGGCCGTGCAGGCGGCCCGTGAATCGGCCCGGCGGACGTCGTGCAACAACAAGCTCAAGCAGCTTGGGCTCGCGCTCCACAGCCATCATGACGCGCACAAGCGGCTGCCATACCGTCAGGGTGGGTTCTGGTCACAGACCTCATGCCGAATGAGTGGGCTGGTGTTGCTGCTTCCGTTTCTCGAGCAGGCCCCGCTTTATGACCAAATTTCTGCCAATAATTTCGGGCCCTGGCCGTGGGATGGCTCAGACCATTGGCGGACCCAGGTCAACGGGTTTCTGTGCCCGAGCGACAGCGGGGCTGGTCAAAAGCAGCCGAACGACCATGGCCGCACCAATTTTGTCTTCAGTGTCGGTGACACTATCCCGTGGGAGTGGGTTGGCGTGGAAGAGAACCGCGGGCCCTTCGACTACAGCGGCGGTGACAATGAAAACAACGGGCGGGTGTATGCGTTTCACCAGGTTTCTGACGGGTTAAGCAAGACCCTTGCCATGAGCGAACGCTGCGTTGGCCTGGACAACAGATCGCTCAAAGGTGGAATGGTCGAACACTACAACGCGGTGACAGGCAATCCCGACACGGCCAGTCCGATCGCCTGTCTGTCTCAGGTCGGCTCCGATGGGCGTTACACGAGCGGTAGCAACACCCACGCCTGGTCTGGGATGCGCTGGAACGACGGCCGGCCGGCATTCGTTTCCTTCAACACGATCATCGGCCCCAACGGCCCTTCGTGCTGGGAAGGGGGAGCAGATGCCAACCGCGGCCTCGCGCCTCCCACCAGCTACCATCCGGGCGGAGTGAATGCCGTGCGATGTGACGGTTCGGTGAGCTTCATCCTTGATACGATCAACACCGGTGACCTTTCCCAACCATGCCCGCGGAGTGGCATTTCTCCGTATGGCGTATGGGGCGCCATGGGATCGCGGAACGGCGGCGAAGCGGAGGGAATCTGATGCCTGGCGACCACAGCGTTTTCACCGATTCATGGAGGCGTGTCATGCGAAATCATGTTTTCATCGCGGCTTGCTTCGTCGGCCTGGGCGTTGTCGGCACAGCCGGCTGCGGCAGCAGCACGAGATTGAAGGGCCTGGCTCCCGTCGAGGGCACCGTGACCTTTCAGGGCAAGAGTGTCGAAGGAGCGACGGTTGTCTTTGTTCCGGCCACGGCGGCCACCCGGGCTGCTGTGGGCACAACCGACGCTGCCGGTCGATTCACGCTCACCACGAAAGACCCGGGGGATGGCGCCGCCCCCGGGCCGTATCTCATCACGGTCAGCAAGACGGAGGCCAGCGGCGGGCTCTCCGCCGCCGAGGCCGAGCAATGGTCTCGGAAGCGGGAAAATTTCGGCAGGTACCCGCCGCGTCCCACGATCACCGAGCACCTCCCGAAGAAATACAAGGTCGTTAACACATCGGGCCTCCAGGCGACAGTGACCGACGGACGCAATACAATCGAGCTTGTTTTGGAGGACTGAGGGCGTTCGACAGTTTCCGATCCGGATCGTGATGCCAGCGAGCAGAATCGCTCCGCCACGATGAGGAGAGAGTTTTGGCGGCCGTGCAGGGATGGCATGCTGTGGCGGTGGTCGCAATGGTCGCAATGGCGACAGCAGTTGCTGCCCCGCAAGGTGAGCCACCCGCCCCGCGGGAGTTCGTCTCGATTGCGAGCGTGATGGCGGCGCCCCTGCCTGACACCGCGCATCCGGTGCGAATCCGCGGCATCGTGACATGGCGGCGTGGCAACGGGATGATTGTGCAAGACGACTCTGCCGGCATTTGGATCGAGGTCGCCGATGCACGGCGGGCAGGCTACTGGCAGGCCCAGGGAGATCCGTCGCCCGACATCCGCGAGGGTGTGGAGGTTGAAATCGAGGGCTGGTCGAATCAGGGCGGGTATGCGCCAAACATCCTGCCGGAGACGATGCGGATTCTCGGGGAAAAGCCCGAGCCCGGGCCGCGGGCCTATGACCCGGAGCGGTTTTTTCAGGGGGTCGATGACTGCCTCCGGGTGACCGCCCGAGGTGTGGTGCAGGGGTTTCGTGACGATGGCGACCGGTGGCTGCTCCTGGTGGTCGAGGGAGGGAGGCGGTTCACCGTGGCGATCGACAAGCAGCGGCTCGGTGGGTCGCCGGAGGACTATGTCGACTCGGTCATCACGTGCATCGGCGTGGCTACGGCGCAGTTCAATACCCGTGGCCAGTTTCTCTCGCCCCGGCTCAACCTGACAGCGGCCAGTGACCTGACGATCGAGCAGGCCCCACTGGCCACCGCCTTCGAGGCCCCCCAGGTGGCATTGCGTGCGCTCGGTGGCTATCGGCCAGAGGCTCCGGACGGTCATCGCATCTCCACCCGTGGAGTGGTGACCCATGCGGTGCCGGGCAGGTTTCTCTACCTCCAAGACGGATGCCTGGGCGTGCGTGTGGAAACGACGTCGCGGGAGCGGTATCAGCCGGGCGATGTCGTCGAAGTCGCCGGGTTTGTCGACTGCAGCGGGTATGTGGCATCACTTGCCGAGTCCCTGGTGCGGAAGATCTCCCAGTCCCCACCGCCTGCGCCGCTGCCGATTCAGCCGGCCACAATCGCGCAGATCAATGCCCTGGCGGCGCAGCGTTTTACCGTGGCTCGGCCCGGTGACTACTACGGCTGCCTCGTGCAGTTCCCGGCACGTGTCATCGATGTCCAGCGGGCAACCCGCGGAGGGCAGGTGCTCCTGATCGCTGGCGATACCGGCATGACAGCGATCGCCGATCCGGTCATCTTTCCGGAGCTGCGAAAACTTGAATCGGGGAGCGAAGTGATGGTGACCGGCATCGTGCGGCCCGAGCCGGAGCTTGATGACGAGGCGAGTCCGTGGCAGTCGACCAATGACAAACGCATCCAGATTCTGCTGCGGTCGGCCGACGATATCGCGGTGGTGCGAGCCCCTTCATGGTGGAAGCCCCACCGTCTTCTCGCTGCGCTCGCTGTGGTCGCGGCCCTGGCGGGCGTTGCCGCGGGCTGGATTGTCTTGCTGAGGCGGCAAGTCGGCCGGCAACTCTCGCTGATTGAATCACAACTCCAGGCCAAAGCGGCCGTGGAGGAGCGACAGCGAATCGCCCGTGAATTTCATGACACGCTGGAGCAGGATTTGGCGGGCGTTGCCCTGCGGATGGATGCCGCCGCGGGGCGGGTGCAGGACGGACGGGCGCGGGCGGAGTTTGAGCAGCAGCGGGCCCTGCTGGCGCGGCTGCGGGCGGAGACGCGTGATTTCCTCTGGGACCTGCAGGAGCCGCAACGAAGTGACGGTTCCTTGCCGGCATCTTTGTCTTCGCAGGCGGCCTATCAGCAGTCGCTGATGTCGGTGCCGATCACGGTGCATACCACGGGCGACATTCCGGCCCGAGTGCCGCCGCTTCTGCAGTATCACCTGTTGCGAATCGCCCGTGAGGCCGTGGCCAATGCCGGCAGGCATGCCGATGCGACGCGGATTGAGGTGCGTCTTCGGGCCGGGGCAGAAGGGCTTGTACTCGAGGTGATTGACGATGGCGTGGGCTTTCCCGTCGAGGCGGGGGAGTCGCGGCATGGGCATTTCGGCCTGCGCGGCATGCGTGAGCGGGCCCGCCGCATGGGAGCGACACTTGTGATCGACAGCGGAGAGGGGAGGGGCACGAAGGTATCCGTGCGGGTTCATCCGGACATTCTTCACGGCGAGCCTCAGGCGACGCCCGAGTCTTAGGCTGCTAAACAAGTCCACCCCCGTGCGAAAGAACCATGACGATGCCTTCAGCCATTCGGATTCTGGTCGTCGACGATCACCCGCTGTTTCGTGAAGGGCTTGTCCACACCCTCGGGGCCGAGGATGGATTTGAAATCGTCGCGCAGGCGGAGGATGGGAAGGCGGCGCTGGCTGCATGGGCATCGGTGCGTCCGCATGTCGCGATTATCGATATCAGCATGCCGGGCATGAATGGTATCGAGACGGTCCGTCGGCTCCGGACCTGCGATGCCGATGCGAAACTGCTGATGCTGACGTCGTCTGAGGATCAAGAAGACATCATCGCTGCGATCGACGCCGGTGCTTCGGGCTACATCACGAAGGGAACGCGGTATGGCGATCTCGTGGCGGCGGTCCGCGAAGTGCACGATGGCGGACGTCCGCTCGGGGAGGTCATCGCCCGGAAGTTGGCCTCCCGCGACCGCGGCGGCCCGCTGACGCCACGCGAACTGGAGGTCCTTCACCTGCTCCGTGAGGGACTGACATTTATTGAAATCGGCCACCGGCTTGCGATCACGGAGCGAACGGCCCGGGCCCATGTGGGAGCCATCAAGGAGAAGCTGGGGGCAACGAATACGGCGCAGGCGGTTGCCAAGGGTTTTGAGCGGGGGCTGCTCAAAGTGGCACCGGGCTCATCCGGAGCTGCGGCACAATGATAGGCGGAAGCGAGGCGTCGTACTGTTCGTCACGGCCATTGCCGCCCTTGCTGAAGCTCGTCCTGCGGTGGGGAAGATAGGAATCTGTTCCGGGCCCGTGGCAAGGCCTGATTTACGAGGCAATGCTATGAGGCAGGGATGACGTTGTCGTACGCATCGCAGAGCCGCAGCTCGCAACCCACCTCCGCGAGCGGAATCGTTGCTTCGCGGGCAACTCCTCTATCCGTCGCTTGAAAGACGTCGCGATCGTCATGGGACTGGCCAAGCTCGCGCCAGTCGGTTGGCGGGCCGCGAGCCGGCGAGACGGGCGGAGGCTCGAGTGGCTCGCCGAGATGGTGCAGGATCTTCCGGATCGCTCTTGGCTCCGTGATAAACGCGATCAGCCGGATGTCACCGCCGCAGCTTGGGCACTCTCCTGGAAACTCCTCACCCACCCGTCGGGCGGCCTCCGCCGCCGACAGGGGCTACCTGGTCGGCCAGCACTGCACATCCACCATCGACCAGAGGGGTTG
>CAMCYH010000167.1 GCA_945883745.1 Candidatus Kuenenia stuttgartensis | reverse complement strand
AGCCGGCGGGATGACGCGGTAGCCAACGCCGCTACAGCCCCCGGGCTTGCGCCCGGGGCTGGGTGGGGAAGGCACAGGAAGCCGCAAGCCCCACAGCTAGCCGCCAGGCGCAAGCCGGCGGGATGATCTGCGCGGATGCTCACTTTCTTCACCCGATCCACACCTTCGCTGCGGCTCCCGGCACCTCGCGGGCCAGCCGGGGCACGGCATAGCCGGGAAGGCTCGCACGCAGTTCGTCGTGGAGCCGGCGGGCCGTTGCCTCGTCCACTTCGAAATGGGCCGTGCCGCGGACGCGGTCGAGGAGGTGGAGGTAGTAGGGAACCACGCCGAGATCGAGCAGCCGCTCGGAGAGCGCCTCGAGCACCGGCGCGGAATCGTTGACTCCCTTGAGCAACACCGCCTGGTTGAGCAGGATCGCCCGCGACTGCCGCAGGCGATCGACGGCCGCAGCCACCGTGTCATCGAGTTCCCGCGCATGGTTGGCGTGGACGACCACCGTCACCGCGAGCCGTGTCGCCGCCAGCAGGTCGACGAGGTCATCGGTCACCCGTTCCGGGAGCACGATCGGAAGCCGCGAATGAATTCGCAGCCGGCGGACGTGCGGCATCGCCGCCAGCCGATCGACGATTCCCTGCAGGCGGTCGTCAGCCACCAGCAACGGATCGCCCCCCGACAGGATCACCTCGTGCAGAGACGGGTCGGCCGCGATCGCGGCGAGCGCCGCTTCGGTACCGGCCGAGGTGGCACCGCTCTCCGCGTAGGGAAACTCGCGGCGGAAGCAGTACCGGCAGTTGATCGCGCACCCGGCGGCCACGAGGAGCAGGGCCCGCCCGGCATACTTGTGCACGAGGCCCGGCGCGGCCAGAGCGGATGCCTCGTCGAGCGGGTCGCTGGAGAAGCCAGTCGCGGTGGCCTGCTCCTGCGGCTGGGGCATGACCTGCAGCAGGAGCGGGTCGCGTGGGTCGCCCTTCCGCATGCGGGCCAGGAAGCCGCGGGGCACGAGCAGCGGAAAGGTGTCACCCGCCGTGTGGGCCGCAGCCGCGATGGCGGGGTCGAGGTCGAGCGCCGCGCAGAGTGCCTCCGGCGTGCGGATCGCGGCCGCAAGTTCCCGCTGCCAGCGGGTGACCGGATTGGAGGCATCGTGGGCAAGGGGCGTAACGGGCATCGGTTGGCCGGGGCGGACGTTGACAGACCGCGGCAGTGCGGCCACGCTTGTCAGCCTGCAAGATACGGGCGGAGCCCCGCGAACGAAAACGTGATTCACCAGAGGAGCGACGAACAGCCGTGCCAGCCTACAACACGAGCGAATTCAAGAAGGGGCTCAAGGTCCAGATCGACGGCGACCCCTACATCATGATCGAGTGCAACTTCGTGAAGCCTGGCAAGGGTCAGGCACTCTACAAGTGCAAACTCCGCAACCTGCTGCGGGGCACGGTGCTCGACCGCACCTACAAGAGCGGCGACTCGCTCGACGCGGCCGACATCGCCACGATCGACGCCCAGTTTCTCTACAAACAAAGCGACCAGTTCGTGTTCATGGACAACGCCAGCTACGAGCAATACGAGCTTTCCGCCGAGCAGGTCGATGATGCCTGGAAGTGGCTGAAGGAAGGCACCGTCTGCACGATGCTGCTCTATAACGGCAATCCGATCACGATGGAGCCGCCCAACCAGATGGTGCTCAAGGTCGAGTACGCCGAGCCGGCCGTCCGTGGCAACACTGCGACGAATCTCACCAAGCCGGTGAAGCTGGAGACAGGCGCGGAAGTGATGGTGCCGGCGTTCATCGAGCAGGGCGAACTGGTGAAGATCGACACGCGGACGAGTGAGTACCTGGAGCGGGTGAAGGAGTAGCGAAACGCTCCCGAGTGGTCGCCACGGCCGGGAAGGTTGTGCTACGTGTGCCGGGCGACAAACGCCGCGTAGTCCTTCGGTGTGTCGATGCCTCGGGCGGCATGCGCGATCGCTCCCGCCACGATCGGGATGCCCGCCTCGACCGCCCGCAATTGCTCGAGACTCTCGACCGCGGCCAGTCGCGACTCCGGCAGGCGGTCCCATTGCTCGAGCACACTGCGCCGGTAGGCATAGAGCCCGATGTGCTGCCAGTAGAGCGGAGGTGATGCCGTGAGCAGATCGTCGCTCCAGTCGCGGGCCGCGGGCACCGGAGCCCGGCTGAAGGTGACCGCCCGCCAGGCGTTGGCAACGTCAGGCCCGGTCCAGTCACCGCTGGCCGACCGCTCTCGCCACGGCGTGAGCACCGCCTTCACTGCGGCCGGGTCGGCCAGGTCGTCGCGCGAGCGGAGCGGCGTCACGAGCGTGGCGATGCCCGCTTCAGGGCACCGTGCGAGCAGGTCGATCGCCAGGTCGATCGCCGCAGGGGCGAGTTCCGGCTCGTCTCCCTGCACGTTCACGATCACCTCGGCGTTGCTGAATCGTGGCAGCGCCTCCACGATCCGGGCTGTGCCGCTCGGGGCCGTGGGCGACGTCATCACCGGCTCCCCGCCGAAGGCCGTGACCGCGGCAGCGATCTCGTCGCTGTCTGTGGCCACGACCACCTGTCCTGCCCGGGTCGCCCGCCTTGCCGTCTCCCACGTGTGCTGCACGAGCGGCTTGCCTGTGTCGGCCAGCAGCATTTTCTGGGGCAGCCGCTGGCTGGAGAGGCGGGCTGGGATCACGATCAGCGCGGAACCAAAGTGCGATGGATTCGAAGACGGGAGCATGCGTAGCCTTGCGGGGATCCTGCGACGGAATTCAACGGAGGCATTTTTCCCATGTGCGGCATTGTCGGCTACGTCGGTTTTCGTCGGGCGAGTGACCTGATCGTCGAGGGTCTGCGGCGGCTGGAATACCGGGGCTACGACTCGTCGGGGCTGGCCGTGCTCGATCACGAGAGCCAGATCCACGTCCGCAAGGCGGCGGGGCGGCTGTCGCGGCTCGAGGAGATCGTTCGCGATGACCTGCCCGACGCGTCGATTGGCATCGGCCACACCCGCTGGGCCACCCACGGCGCCCCCACCGACGGCAACGCGCATCCCCATCTGGGAGGCTGCGTCGACGGCTCCACGCTGGCGGTCGTCCACAACGGCGTCGTGGAGAACTTCCGGGAACTGAGGGCGCGACTCGAGGCCGAGGGCTATGTCTTCCGGTCGGAGACCGATTCGGAGGTGATCGCCCATCTCATCGACAGCTGTCTCACGCGGGCTCTGCAGACAGGCCCGCGGGTGGCGGACGAGATCGCCGACACGCCGCGCGTGGTCGCCGTTCGGGAGGCGATCGCCCAACTCCGCGGCACCTACGGCCTGCTCGTGCTGTTCCGCGGCCAGTCGGATCTGCTCGTGGCTGCCCGGCTCGGCAGCCCACTGGTGATCGGCGTGGGCGACGGCGAGCACTTCGTGGCCAGCGACTCGAGCCCCCTCGCCGGCCATGCCGATCGCATCGTCTACCTCGCCGACCACGAAGTGGCCGTGCTCACCCACGACACGCTGCGGGTGGTCCATCGCGATTCCGGCCGCATCGAGCCGGCCGTGAAGCCCTTGGAGATCTCCGCGGCCGATGTGGGTCTCGGCGGCTATTCCCATTACATGCTCAAGGAGATCCACGAGCAGCCCGAAACGATCCGGGCCGCCATGCGGGGCCGGCTCTCGAAAGACGAGGCCACCGCCGTCTTCGGCGGGCTCAACCTCACGCCGCGACAGCTGCAGCGGGTCAATCGCATCGTCCTCACCGGCTGCGGCACGAGCTGGCATGCGGCGCTCGTGGGTGAATATCTCATCGAGCATTTTGCGCGGCTGCCGGTGGAGGTGGAATACGCCAGCGAGCTGCGGTATCGCAATCCACCGATCGACGACGGCACGCTCCTCTTCGCCATCACGCAGTCAGGCGAGACGGCCGACACGCTCGCCGCGCTCCGCGAGATGAAGCGGAAGGGGCATCCCACGCTCGCCATCTGCAACGTCGTCGGGAGCACGATCGCCAACGAGGCCGACGGCGGCATTTACCTGCATGCCGGGCCGGAGATCGGCGTGGCCAGCACGAAGGCGTTTACGAGCCAGTGCGTCGTGCTCGCGCTGTTGGCCCTCTACTTCGGCCGGCTGCGGCACATGAGCTACGAGGACGGTGTCGACTTCATCGACGGCCTCAACCGGCTGCCTGACCTCGTGACGAAGGCGCTGGAGACCGACGCCGCGGCCCGGGTGATCGCCGAGCGGTATCGGCAGGCGAGCACGTTCCTCTACCTGGGGCGGCAGTTCAACTTCCCGGTGGCGCTCGAGGGAGCGCTTAAGCTCAAGGAGATCAGCTACATCCACGCCGAGGGCTACCCGGCGGCGGAGATGAAGCACGGGCCGATCGCGCTGGTCGACCCGCTCACGCCGAGCGTGTTCATCATTCCGCAGGGCAAGGTCTACGAGAAGGTGATCCTCAACCTCGAGGAGATCAAGGCCCGCAAGGGGCCGGTGATCGCCATCTCGAGCCCGGGTGACGAGCGGGTGCGGCATCTGGCCGACGAGGTGCTCGAGATTCCGGAGGCGCCCGACTTCCTGCAGCCGATCGTGTCCGTGATCCCGCTGCAGCTGTTGGCCTATCACATCGCCTGCCTGCGGGGCTGCGACGTCGACAAGCCGCGGAATCTCGCCAAGAGCGTCACGGTGGAGTGAGGAAGCCGCGGTTGTCATCCCGCCGGCTTGCGCCTGGCGGCTAGCATCCTGGCCTCGGGTTTCTTTGCGACCCTCCGGTCGCTCTTGGAGGCCCGCCCTCCAGGCGGGCAGTGCAGGGTGATGTCCCGGTCATCCCGCGGGCTTGCGCCCTGCGGCTGAGTGGGGCAGCGTTGCGGCTGGCGGGTATGTGGTGGAATCGTGCACGGCAGCTAGCTCGGGTTGTGTCCGTCCCAGCTAGCCCCGGGCGCGAGCCCGGGGGCTGCGACAGCGCCGACTTCTGCGTCATCCCGCGGGACGAACAGGCTCCTTTTCCGCGGCGTCGGCGGCTGCTACGATCTCGTGTCCTCACTCGCCCGAGTGGCGGAATTGGCAGACGCGCAAGATTCAGGTTCTTGTCCAGGTAACTGGGTGGAGGTTCAAGTCCTCTCTCGGGCATTTTCCCGCAGTGTCGGTTGCTCCCGCAGACGGCTTCGGTAGGATTGT
>CAMCYH010000166.1 GCA_945883745.1 Candidatus Kuenenia stuttgartensis | reverse complement strand
TGCCATGCCGGATGAGGGGCATCTCAATGGGCGAGCGGGAAACCGCTGGTTGACGATCGTGCTGGCCGGCTTGGCCTGCAGTGCCGTCGAGGTGGCGGTGCGGGGGCTGCATGGACCGGTCGACATGCGGTCGTTCGCCGCCGGTGTCGCCGTCAACACTGGGATCGTGATCGCCATGGGCGAGTTGCTGCGGCGCACGTGGCCCGCCGTCGGTGCCACGCCCCGGGGTCGCCTCGCGTGGGGAGGTGGCTTCGTGGCCATCGCCGTCTCCATCGAGATGGCCGTGCGGGGGGTCATTGGCGACCCACTCTTGCTTGATGGATTCCTCCTGATCGCGTTGCGGGACGTCGTGCTCGCCCTGATGGTCGTGGCGCATCATCCGGCCGCCCGGCCCACCTGCGTGGGATTCGCCACATTTCTGGTGGTGTTCGCCTCAGCCAGTGCCCACGCGATCTGGGCGCAAGGATTCGTCGTGGCCTTTGCGGTGATCGGCGTCTGCTGGCTCGTGGGCACCCATTGGGAAGCAATCGAACAGCGGCTCGAGGCGTCGTCGCGACAGTCGCTGCCCCGGCGGTGGCTGCTCGCGTTGCCGTTGGGGGTGCTGGGCGCGCTCTTGATCGTGCCCGTCTCGGCCCGCCAGATCCGTCAGGCCGACGGCTTCATGCCCACATCAGGCGGGCAGCGCGACGCTTCCGCGGCGGCGACCAGCGGCGTGGGCGACGGCGATGCCCTCGTGGCAGGGCTCGACAACATCCGGAGTTTTGCCCCGATTGAAAACGCTCCCTTCATGACCTCGCACGAGCCCTCGCTCTACGATCTCTTCGACGACACCTACAACGAGCCGGTGAAGAAGACGAAGACAGAGCGGGCGATCTCGCTGGCCAATCAGGACCGCGTCCGTTCGGAGGATCACTCGATGGCTACATCGCGGCGGCCGGGCCGAGAGTTTTCTACCGTCCGCCGGCAGGGAGAGCCATCACGACGACACATTGCCGATCTCGACTCACACGCGATCCTGCAGGTGAAGGGGCGAGTGCCCGCGCATCTGAAACTGGAAAGCTTTGACCGCTACGATGGCGTCGCGTGGCAGCCGCAAGAGATGACGTCATGGCACGAAACCCTCTCCCTGAAGACGATCGGCGAGCGCACCTGGGCGGTGGTCGCGCCGGGTGTCGATGTCGACATCGACGGCGAGCCGGAGGTGCATGCCTTGCGGATCATCCGTCTCGACACCAATCGCATCCCGGCTCCTGTCCGGCTCGCGGCGGTGCACATCGATCACCTCGATCGGACCGATCTGTTTCAGTGGGCGCAGCCCGGCATCCTGCGGATGGATCGGGAGAAGCTGCCCGAATTGCTTACTGTGCATGTGCAGTCGCAGGCGGTCGATCCGTGGCGGCTCACCGACACGTACCCCCGGTTTCAGTCTGGCCCGGAGGCCTGCCGCAATGCCGGTGACGACCCGCAGTCGCACGCAGTGAAGGCCCGCGTGGAATCCTGGGTGGAGGGCGTGCCCCGCGGCTGGCGGCAGATTGAGCGGGTCGTGGCACGGATTCGTGAGGAATACACGCTGGACCCGGCAGCCCGCGCCAGCCCGGGCTGCACCCACTCGGTGGCGGAATTTCTGCTCGAGACCCGCCGGGGGCCCGATTACCTCTTTGCTTCAGCGGCGGTCTGCTCTCTCCGGTCGCTCGGCTATGCGGCGCGGCTCGTCAGTGGGTTCTACGCGGATCCGCGCCGCTATGAGGGCCGTTCCGACCACACCGCTGTGATGGCCAGCGATGTGCATTTCTGGGCGGAGGTGCATGCCGGCTGGGGCCGCTGGATTCCGCTTGAGCCGACGCCTGGCTACACCCTGCTCGCGCCCCGCCGCAGCTTCGTGGCCCACGTCGCGCGCGGTTGCGGGCTGGCCGTGGCGGCCATTACCAGCCATCCGCTTGTCGTGCTGGCCATACTCGCCCTCGTCGCGGTGGCGGTATGGTACCGGCGGCTTTTGGCCGACATGGTCGATGAAACTCTCTGGCGACTCCGATCACCACGCCGCGGTGACGCCGCCTCTCCTGCCGCTGTCGTGGCGGCTGTTCGGCTGCTCGACCGGCGGTGTGATCGGGCCGGCCTGCCACGGCCGCGGCACCTCACGCCCGCCCGCTGGCTCGGCATCGTGCACGAGCGGATTGCAGCCGTGGCACCAGCGGCGGCGGAGTCCGCGGCAGCCAAGGCGTTCATTCGAGCGGTTGACATCGCGCTTTACGCACCCGCTGCTCCCGATCACTTGTCCCTGTCGTCCGTGCGGGCCGCGCCAGCGGTTTGGTCGTGGCGGCATCTCACCGCTACTCGGAGACGATAGACATGACTCTTACCATGGCTCGCCATGAAGTCGACCTTGAGAACATCGACCAGATACGGCAGCGACTCAACTTCGTGCTCAAGGGCAAAGAGCAGGTTGTTGAGCAGGTGCTCGTGTGCCTGCTGGCGCAGGGACATCTCCTGTTGGAGGATCGCCCCGGCCTCGGCAAAACCACCCTCGCCAAGGCGTTGGCGGCGGCGCTTGGCGGCCGGTTTTCACGGGTGCAGTGCACGCCCGACCTGCTACCGAGCGATATCACCGGCTTCAACATCTTCAACCAAAAGACGCGGGAATTCGAGTTTCGGCGGGGGCCGGTCTTTGCCGACATCCTGCTGGCCGACGAAATCAATCGGGCCACGCCGCGCACGCAAAGCGCGTTGCTCGAGGCGATGGCGGAGCGGCAAGTGACGGTCGACGCGGAGCGGTTTCCGCTGGCCGATACCTTCTTCGTGATCGCCACGCAGAACCCCCACGAGCAGCACGGGACCTATCCACTGCCGGAAGCGCAGCTCGACCGGTTTGCGATGAAGCTGGAAGTGGGCTACCCGTTCCCCGACGACGAGCGGGCGATGCTGGCAGCGGCGATCGGTGAGCCAGCTGAAGGTCGGGAGATGGCTCCGCCAGCGATCCAGCCCGAGCAGTTGGCGGCCATCCAGGCGAGTGTCGCCGCCGTGGACGTTGCGATGACCGTGCAGGAGTATCTCGTGCAGCTCGCGCGGGCCTCCCGATCGCACCGAGACATCGCCCTCGGAGTGAGCCCGCGGGGGCTCCTCATCTGGCAGCGGACAGCCCAGGCGCGGGCCTGGCTCGGGGGGCGGCGGTTCGTCACGCCCGATGACGTGCAGCAGGTGGCCCCTCCCGTGATCGCAGTGCGGCTGGGGCTCGATAGCGGTGATGCCGGAGGCGTGATCAACCATCTGCTCGAAAGCGTGGAGGTGCCATGAGCGAAGTTGCCTGGGGCGCGGTGTTGCGGATCCTGCAGGCCTTTCTGCAAGGCTCACCATTTATTTTTACCGGGCTGTGCATCACCGGGCTGCTGAGCCGTCTGATGGGCCATGCCGACACGCGACGCCTCTTCGGGTCGAATTCGCTCCTGTCCCTCGCGCAGTCATGGCTCATTGGCATGCTGCTTCCGGGCTGCTCGCTGGGCGTGATCCCCATCTGTCGTCAGCTGCGGGCCAGTGGGATCGCCGTCGGCACGATCTTCGCCTTCGCCCTGTCGAGCCCGCTCTTCGATCCACTGTCGCTGCTCTACGGACTCACGCTTTCCAAGCCCTTCACGATCATGGCGTTTGCCGCCTGCTCGCTGGTGGTGGTGATGGTGTCGGGAGGGCTGTTTGACTGGCTGTTTCCCGACACGGAGGTGCATCTCCCCGAGCCACCGGCTCCCCCGCAGGGAATCCGGCGGATGCTGGCGATCGTTGTGGAGATGGCCCGCGAAACGACAAGCGGTACCGCTGGACTCATCGGCCTCGGCCTGCTGGGCGTGGGGCTCCTCGCGGTCGTTCTCCCCGCCGGCTCCCTGCAGCTTTCGATGGCTCATGACAATCCTGCCTCGCCGCTGGTGATGACCGCCATCGCGACGCCGGCCTATGCAACGCCGATGATCGTGATGGCCCAGCTCGGGTCGATGTTTCAGCACGGCAACTCGATCGGGGCGGCCTTCATCCTCCTCACGCTCGGAGCCGGCATGAACCTCGGCCTGATTGCCTGGATGCTGTTCAACTACGGCTGGCGGAAGCTCGTGGTCTGGTTCGGCATCATCTTCATGGCCGTGCTGATCATCTCCTACGGTATCGAGCGGCCGCTCTATCCGCGCGAGGTGGAGCCGATCGGTCATACCCATGCTTTCGATCGCTACTGCGCGCCGTTTCATCCGGGGCAGGTGCCCAGCGGTGGCTTCGTGGCAGAGATCGGTCGACGCGTGAAGCAGGAGACGCTGCCCCATGAGTGGTTTGGCGCGGGGGCGCTCCTGGGTCTGGCCGCGATTGGCGGACTGCTGCGAGTGGTCGATCCACACAAGCGGGTCGACACCTGGCTCGTGCGGCCGCGGGCCGACGGTCGCGTGGCCGACCGGTGGGACATCGTGATCCCCGGGCCGGTGCTCGCGCTCATCGGGCTGGGGGCCATCATCGCCGGAAGCATTCTTGGCTGCTATGCCTACTATCCGCCGGCCGCCGAGGTGCTGCCGGAACTCTCCGACGCCAACATCGAGGTCACGCACGCCGCGATGACCGGCGACACGGCCCGAGCGATGCAGGCGATTCCCACCGCCGAGAATTGGACCCGTCGGCTGCTCGTCGGCTGCTATCTCCGAGAGGGCCGAGTGAGCGATGCCGATCTTGCGCTCGTGCGGGAATACGAAATGCAGCTGGAGGAACTCGAGGATGCGATCGAACACGGCGACAGCCCGGAGACGTTCCGCAAACAGTCGCTCGCGATCACCGCCGCCCACGGCGAACTGCGGCGAGCCTTTGAGACGAAGCAGCCCCACTGACGGCGAGTCGCCCCGCGCACCCTCGCCCCCAGTGCCAGCCGCCGGCTCAGGGAAGTGTGGCCAGGAGCGGCAACCGCCCGCGGCTCGAAACCACCACCCCGCCCGGCTGCTCGACCGTGATCGCGAAGGCCGTGGCCCGGCTGATCGGGAGCCGGGGATCGATCCTGACAATCACATCCCCCTCGGCCTGCGCCGGCACATCGAACACACCCCCATCCACGGGATAAGCCTCGTCTCGCTCCGCGTCGAAGATCCAGAGCTGATATTGGGCCACGGTCGGGTCGTTGGCCGCCAGCCCTCGGAACCGCATGAATCCCTCCTGACGAGCAGAGCTCCAGACAACGTCGCCCAGACCTCCGGCCGTCTCGATATCGGTTTGG
>CAMCYH010000165.1 GCA_945883745.1 Candidatus Kuenenia stuttgartensis | reverse complement strand
AGGCAGCCGACCCAGCTGTCGAAGATCTGCACGATCTGGGCACCCGCGTCGAGCTGGCTGACGAGATAGCGGCTCACCGCGCGGGCCAGCCGCGCCATGAGGTCATGCCAGGCTGCCTCGTGGCGATACATGAACGACTTGGTGAGCAGCCAGGCCTTGCTGGTGCCCCCTTCGATGCAGTAGCCGGCCAGCGTGAAGGGCGCCCCCGCAAACCCGATCACGGGAATCGAATCGCTGAGTCCCGCCCGCGTCGCCTGCACCACGTCCATCACATAGCCCATCGGGCCGATGTCTTCGAACTCGCTGAGCCGCTTCACATCGCCCGGCTCACGGATCGGATTGTGGATCACGGGCCCCTCGCCGGCGGCAAACTCGAGGTCCATGCCCATCGGCTCGAGCAGTGGCAGCAGATCACTGAAGATGATCGCGGCATCGACACCGAGCCGTTCCACCGTGGCGAGCATCACCTCCGCCGAGAGGCGGGGACTCTTGCAGAGCTCCATGAAGCCCACCTTTTCCCGTACCGCCCGATACTCAGGGAGGTAGCGGCCAGCCTGCCGCATGAGCCAGACGGGGGTCCGCTCCACGGGCTCCAGGCGGCAGGCCCGCATCATGAGCGACTGGCGGCGGCGGTCGTGGGCATCGAGCGGGGCGGCAGGGGCGAGTGACTGCGACATTTCCGGAGTATACCCCCGTTTCCCGCGGTGAACCGGGCTATTATGGACAGTGTCGTCCCGTCGGCCGGCAAGAGGACCGCCATGCTCGAGTTCGTTTCGCGAATTTCCGTCGTCTGCTTCGTGGCCAGCTATGCGGTGGCGCTGGCTTGCGAGGCATCGCGGCTGCTGTTTCGCTCCGGCGTGCGGGGGGCGGTGATGGTGGGCTTTGCGGCGGCGGGGCTCGTCGCCCACACGGCCTTTCTGGTTTGGCGAGCGGCCACGGAAGCGGCGATGCCTCTTTCAAGTCCGTTTGACTGGTATCTCCTCGCCGCCTGGGTGCTGGCCGCCGGGTCGCTCGCGCTCACGCTCGCCAATCCCCGCATACCGATCGGCCTTTTTACCCTGCCGGTCGTCTTGGCCCTGATCGGGGCGGCCACGCTCTCGAGCCGCGCGGCCTTTCCTCAGAGTCCGGCCACGCAGGTCTGGGGCGTGATCCATGGCAGCTTCAACCTCGCCGCCAGCCTGGCCGTGGCGGCCGGGGCGATCGCCGCGGTGATGTGGCTCTTCCAGGCCGGGCGGCTGGCCCGTAAGGAGCCACCGAAGCGGGGCTTTCGCATGCCGAGCCTCGAGCGGCTGTCGCACACGACGATGCACGCCATGACCGTCGCCGCCTGGACGGCCGCGGCCGGCTTCACATCCGGCCTCATTCTCAATGCCGTCAATAAACAGCGGGGCCTCCTTGAAACGGTGCCATGGACCGATCCGGTCGTGCTCCGGATGGCGATGCTCGTCTCGTGGCTGATGGTCGCCGCGGTCATCGCGCGGACCGTGAAACAGCGGCCGGGGGGCGCGCGGATGATTGTCTGGCTGTCGCTCGTGAGTTTTTTCGTGCTTACCGGCTCGATCGTCTGGGGCTTGTTCGGTGCGACTCGGCATGGCGTGCCCCCTATGCCCCCGTCTGTGATCAATGAGGTGGCCTCATGACGCTGGCGTTTGTGGGGGGGACTCACCGCACCGTGCCGTTGCCCCTGCGGGAGCGACTCGCCTTCTCGGCCGAGCAGGCGGCCGAGGCGCTCGCGCGGTTTCGCGACCGCTTTCCCGGTCGAGAGGGGGTGCTCCTTTCCACATGTAACCGCGTGGAACTGTACGCGGCGGGAGAAAGCGACTCGGCCCCGCCCCCGCGGGAGCAACTGGTTCTCTTTCTGGCCGAGTGTCGCGGGATCGACGCCAGCCTGCTGACGCCGGTGCTCTCCGGCGAAAACGACGAGGCGGTGGTTCGGCATCTCTTCGGTGTGGCCTCCGGTCTCGACAGCATGGTGCTCGGTGAGCCGCAGATCGTAGCCCAGGTCAAACAGGCCTGGGCGATCGCGCAGGAGAGCCGCACCACCGGGCCGCTGACCGGCGAAATGTTTCAGGCCGCGCTCCGCACGGCCAAGCGGGTCGCCACCGAGACGGCCCTCGGCCGCGAACGGGTCTCCATTCCGAGCATTGCAGTATCGGACTTCGTCAGCGGTGTCTTCGAACGGCTTGATGACAAGAAGGTGCTTCTCATCGGCGCCGGCAAGATGGCCCGTGAGACGCTTCGCTACCTGCGGGAGGCAGGCGCCCGCGACATCACGATCGTCAACCGCACGATCGAACGAGCACGAACACTCGCCGCCGAGTTGCGAGCCCGGCCCACGACGTTCGATCGCCTGGGGAACGAACTGGCTGCCACCGACCTCGTGGTGAGCACGACCGGCGCAACCGAACCGGTGATCACGACTGACTTCTACCGACCGGTGGAGGTGGCCCGCGGCGGCCGGCCGCTGGTGATCCTTGATCTGGCCATTCCACGCGATTTCGATCCGGCGATTGGCGACCGTCCCGATGTCTGGCTCTATTCGATCGACGACCTCGGTCGGATGTGTGATGCCAATCGCAAGAGCCGCCAGAAACAGATGCCGGCGGCGGTGGCGATCGTCGAGGAGGAAACCCGCCGGTTCATGGGCGACCTCCATCATCGCTGGAGCGGGCCGGTGATCGAGCAGCTGCGGGCCGGCTGGAGCGAGACGGGCGATGCCGAACTCGAGCGGCTCTTTCGGCGGCTGCCCGATCTGAGTGATGCCGCCCGGTCTGAGATCCGTCAGTCGTTTCAGCGGTATGCCGCGAAGATGCTCCACGTGCCGCTCTCCTCGCTCCGCCAGGAAAGCCATTCCGGCCCACCGCACGGCCTGCTTGACGCTCTCAAGCGGCTGTTTGACTTGAAGGAGTAGGCGAAGCGGAAGTCTCTCTTACTCGCGGCAGTGGGAAAGCGCGAGCAGGGCGTAGGCCGTGACGAGGTTGGGGTCGCCCTCCATCCAGCGGGGATTCTCGTTGATCCACGAACCGTCGTCCTGCTGTCGCCGGATGAGGGCGTCGGCCAGTTCACTCCGCCACGGGTGGGCCACACCTGCAGCATCGGTAAACGTCCCCTCGCCGAGCACATCGAGCGCCTTGGCGGCGGTGTGGAAGTAGTAGTAGAGCCCCGCGCTGCCGAGACCGGGGTTTTCCTCAAACGTGTAATGCTTGCCCAGCCAGGTAATGGCCGCCTTGACCCGCGGGTCGTCCTTCGAGAGACCGGCGAAGATCATGCTCTTCAGCCCGGCATAGGTCATCGAGGCGTAGCTGCGGAGCCCGCCGGCAGGCGTCATGCCGGCCTGGCTCTCACCCCCGGCGGCCGGCGTGTAGTAGAAGCCACCATCGGGATTCTTGGCCGCAAAGGGGAGCGTGTTGTGGGGGCCTTCGAGGTTTTGTGTGCGGGACACGAACACGAGCGCCCGCTGAATCGCCGGATCGTCCTCGCCGACGCCCACGCTCCGTAACGCCTCGATCAGAAACGAAGTGTTCGAGAGATCGGGCCGGTTCTTCTTGCCGTAGCCAGCACCGCCGTAGGCGGGATCGGAAGGGCCGGGCCCTTCACCGCCGTCCCATTGCAGTCCCTTCACGAACGCCTCGGCCGCTTTGATGTCGGCGTCGTGCTGTCCCTCGGTGTTGCAGGCGGCAAGGGCCATCATCGCGATCGCCGTTTCGTAGTTGGATACGAGTGACTCCGGTGGATGGATGCCGCCGTTGGGCTGCTTGAATGACAGCACGTACCGCACGGCCTTCTGCACCGCGGGTGCGTCGGCAGGGGTGCCGCTCTTCACAAGCCCCGCCACGGTCAATGCCGTCACGGCCGGCCCGACCTGTGCCGAGAAACTGCCGTCTTCGGCCTGGCCGGTCTCGACGAGGTAATCGGTCGCCTTGGCGATCGCAGCGTCGATGGCCGCCTCATCGGCGGCGTGGCACGCCGGCTCGAGAACGAGGCCGGCTGCAACAACGAACATCACAAGAAAACATTTCATCGCGGCACCTCTGCGAGAAGCATAGGCGGCGGCGACTGCGGATGGAAACGTCTCCTCAAACAGGGGCGACGGGCAAAGCTCGCGGGTGGGCGGGCACTTGCCGCGGCGGGGGCTCCCGGCCCTCCTCGAGGCTCCACTGCTCCCGCTCCTCGTCGGAGGCGTAGAACATGAGCCAGATCGTCGGATCCTCGCCGTCGCTGGCGCTGCAGTCCCAGTGGAAGTAGTTGTCGGGCAGGTCGACCCGCTTTACCTGGGCGGGCAGGATGTCACGGCGGATCAGTGAGTAGAGCTCACGGTCGGAGAGATGGTCGGTGAAGTCGAGCACGATCCGCTTCGAGTAGAGCCGCTCGATCGTTTGCCAGAGGCGGTCGCGAATCTGCTCGTCGTCGAGCGTGCAGGCTGGCTGCAGGGCGAAGGTAGGCTCGAACCAGCGGGCGATCGGCACCAGCGGCGCCTGCTCCCAGGCCAGCATCGACTCGAGAAACCGGTTCTCTGCTTCGGTCGGCAGCGTGCGGAAGTCGATCTCGAAGATGGCCTCGTCGAGGTAGGGCTCGATCGCATCCCGCAGCTCCGCGTTGCGGATCAGGCAATCGACTTCTTCCGGGCCGGGCATGTGCGTGTGTGCCATGCCCCGACGATACTCACCGTTGCGGGCGGTTCAACGATTACAAAGCGGGTTTTTGACGTTTTTTTCACCCTTCGGCCGCTACGACCGATACCAGCCGACGACTCGCCGTGGCTTGCCAACTTCACGCAAGCCTCGCCATCGTGGCCTCGGGTTACTTTACGAAACCCTCGCCATCGTGGCCTCGGGTTTCTTGGCGACCATCCGGTCGCTCTCGTAAGCCCGCCCTCCAGGCGGGCAGTGCCATCCTCCACCCAGCACAGGGCGCAAGCCCTGTGGCTGAAGCGTCGTCGGCTGTTGCGTCATCCCGCCGGCTCGCGCCTGCGGCTGGCCGAACGAAACCTTCGCCCTCCAGGCGGGCAGTGCTATCCTCCCCCCAGCACAGGGCGCAAGCCCTGTGGCCGAAGCGGCGTCGGCTGTTGCGTCATCCCGCCGGCTCGCGCCTGGCGGCTGAGTGTGGAACTGTAGCCCTGGCGGCTGAGTGTGGCAGGATCAGCCCGCGGGCTTGCGGCCGGCGGCTTCCTGGGCGGTTACGCTCCCGAAGGGTTCGAGCGCGGAAATCTTGGCGACGCGGCGGGCATGACGCCCCCCCTCGAATGCGGGGTCGAGCCAGGTCTTCACGATCTTGTCCTGCTCCTCGTTGCCGATCATCTCGGCCGACAGGCAGAGCACGTTGAGGTCGTTGTGCCGGCGACTCATTTCGGCTGTCACCTCATCGTGGCAGGTGGCCGCCCGGATGCCGGGCACCTTGT
>CAMCYH010000164.1 GCA_945883745.1 Candidatus Kuenenia stuttgartensis | reverse complement strand
AGGCCGAACGCCTGAGAGAGTGTGTCGCGCAGACGGCGGTGATGCCAGCCTGGCGAATGGCATGTGAGCAGAAGGGGCCCTGCCCGACCTGTCGAGTGGTGCGGCCCGATCAGTGCGGCCAGATCCGCAAGCAAGGGCCCCAGGTCGCGGTCGATTGAAAATGCCTGCCCTTTCGATCCATGGCCCCACGACGGCGGGTCGAGCACCACACCGTCATAGCGGCTGCCACGACGCACTTCACGAGCCACGAACGCCCGCGCGTCGTCACAGATCCAGCGAATCGGCGACTCTCCCAGACCGGAGGCGACGGCATTGCGACGGGCTAGCCCAGTGGCCTGTTTCGAGGCATCGACATGCACGACCTCCGCACCGGCCGCGGCAAGGGCGAGTGTCGCCGCACCAGAGTGGGCGAAGAGCGATACCAGCCGCGCTCCCGCGGGCGCGACCCGATAGAGCCACTGCCACTGCGGCACCTGTTCCAGAAAGATACCCACCTGGCCCGACGGCGCGGGACGAACCTCGAGCGTGATGGCCTGATCGGCCCCGGGCACGAGTGGCACCTGCACCTGCCAGGGATCCGGCAGTGGCCGGCGAAACATCCACGCCGCTTTTCCGTCGCCGTCACGGCCGAAGACCGCGGCCGCCTCGGCCCAGGCATCGCGACGACGGCGGGCCGGCAAGTCGGTCTGCACAAGCGGACGGTCGACGAGGATGCCACCGAGCCGTTCGAGCCTGCGACCACCTCCCATGGCACCGCTCCGCTCTTCACCGAAGTCGATGAGCGCAGGATCGAAACACGTTTGCTCGCATGGGACCATACCCTCCCAGCATACGGAGAAACGGCCGCCACCCAATCAGGGCTCAGCCGCCCGCGGCCGCGGCGGCTCGCGCCTGCTCTTCCTCGCGTCGCATCTCGTCGAGCGGAGCAACGATTTCGTCGACCCGTTCGTTGAAGAGATCGCCGATCAGCATGTCGGTGATGTGCCCCTTGAGATGCGGATGCCGCTTGACGAATTTTCCGAAATTGAAGCCATCGTAAAACTCGACCACCAGCCGCCGCATCCGCTCCATGCCGCGGATGAAGTCGGGGGCCCAGGCTCCCAGTCGTTCCGCCGACGTGTCATCGGCGTCGAGGGCATCGGCGACCGCATCGCCGGCCAGTTCCCCGCTCTTGAGGGCCAAGAGGATGCCAGATGAATAAAGCGGATCCAGAAACCCGAAGGCATCGCCCACGAGCACCCATCCCTCGCCGGCCACCTGCCGTGACCGGTACGAATACTCCTTCGCCACCCGCACCGATTCGATCATCTCCGCCTGCTCGAGCCGCGGAGCGAGGCCCGGGCAGCGGCCAATCTCCTCCCGGTAGATCGCGTCGCTGTCCTTCGTGGCCCGATTTTTGAAGAGATAGTCGTGTCCCGCCACAACTCCCACGCTCATGATGTCGTCGTGCAGGGGGATGTACCAAAACCAGCCCTGCTTCTCGTCGAGTTGCAGCACGAGCGTGGCGCCCTCGTCGCGGCCCGTGCCACGCGAAGCCCCCTTCCAGTAACTCCACACCGCCGCCTTCTTGAGCTCCCGATCCCATTCCCGCAAGCCCAGCCGACTTTGGATCATCGCCCCCTGCCCACTCGCATCGACGACGACGTCGGCCTCCACCGTGCGAACGAGGCCAGCTTCATCCTGCACACGCACACCACGGGCCCGGGCCCCGCTGCCGGAGCCGTCGAAGAGCACCTCGAGCACGCGGCAGCCTTCCTGCACATCAACGCCGAGGCGGGTGGCGTTGCGGAGCATCATCTCATCGAACTCGCTCCGTCTCACCTGCCATGTACGCGAACTTTCCTGTGGCCTGTGGTCGGAAAAATAGAATGGCTCAGAAAGAATTCCACGTTCATTGACGAACTGCACCGAGTGCTTTTCGATGAATCGGCTGCCACGCATGGCATCGAGCATGCCCAGACGCTCGAACACGCCGAACGTCTCGGGAATCAGTGATTCGCCGACATGAAACCGCGGGAATCGTTCCCGCTCGAAAACCGCAACCCGGCGGCCTCGTTGGGCCGCGACGGCAGCTGCCGTGGCACCGGCGGGGCCACCGCCGATGACCGCCACCTCCACTCGCTCAACTGCCGATCCAACCATGGCGAAACAGCCTCCGGGTACCCTTCATTAATAGTCGGCAGACAAGGCCAGGCCAATCACCCTCCGGCCGACCCTGGGAAAAAAACTGCCGTTCACTGCGACAGATATAGCGGCAGCGGGCTGTCCCTCAGCAAATTCAGGGCTGTCTCGCCAAACAGCCGCCGCAGGAGCAGGTTTTTTGCGCTGTTGCCCGCGACGATCAGGTCGCCCCCCCACCGCTGGGCATAGGGCACGATCTCCGAGGCCGGGTCGCCCCCGGCAAAGTCGGTATCGACCGTACGGCCATGCGCCAGGAAATAGCCGGCGACCGACTCCAACCGCCGCTGGGCCGAGGCGGTGTCGGTACCGAAGTGGACCACCCGCACGGCCGCATCAGCAAACAGCCCAGATTGCACGAAGCTCTTAAACGTCTTGGCGCTCTCGAGTGAGCCGGAGTAGGCGACGAGCACACGACGGATCGGCCGGTAGCGCTCGGCCACCGCCAGGATCGGCCGCACGCCGCTAGCCACGAGCCGCTCGAGGGCGTCGAGCGGCTCGGGCACGACGTCATGCTCGAAGAGACCCCGTAGTCCAAACACGCACATGTCATGGTACCTGACCAGATCTTCGGCGATTTCAAAGGGGTCGCCCGTTCGCTCCGCAATGCGATGCGGCACGTTGGCGGCAATGCAGCGATCAGCAAACTTCGCCTCGGCAACGGCGATGTCGGCCTGGGCCTTCTCGAATCGCTGCTGCCGCAGCTGCGCTGTCATCGCCTCCACCCCCACACCGATCGGTCGCGGGCCGGTCCACTCGAGCCGCAGCGGATCAGTAACGGCCAGTCCCAGGAGTTCGGCCCCGAACGTGCTGGCCAGTTCCACCGCGTGCTCCGCCACGGAAACGGCGGTGTGGCTCGTGCCGAGCCCGACGAGAATCCGCTTGATCATGGGGTGTACTCCTCTGTGCCCGTCTCCGGGCGAGTGGCAGAATCATAGCGTTCTGCTGCTGCGACCGTCAGGGAATCCGCCGCCGAAACACCATCATCGGGTCGGACTGGTCTCGCACATGGCCAAGGCTCAACGGCTTCGCCAGGATCATGCCTGCCACGAATCCGGCCACGTGGGCGGAATAGGCCACCCCTCCCCCACCGCCCGACTGGGCATCGAAAAACCCGCTCACGATCTGAAACAGAAACCAGATCCCGACTGCCACATAGCCCGGCACATCGACCATCAGCCGCAGCAGGATCACGCTCACACGACGGTGCGGGTGAAGAACGAGATAGGCACCGAGCACACCCGAAATCGCCCCCGAGGCGCCGAGGCAGGGCGTGAGGGCCGCATCGCCTGTGCTGTTCAAGACCACGAACGCCAGCGAAGCCAGCACTCCTGTGGCCAAGTAGAAGATCAGGTACTTCACGTGGCCCATGTCGTCTTCGATGTTGTCGCCGAAGATCCACAGAAACCACATATTCCCAGCCAGATGCATGACGCTGCCGTGCATGAAGATTGCCGTGAAGAGCGTGAGCCAGACGGGAACCGGCGTCGGCTGCAGACCTGGCACCGGCACTTCGATCACCTGCCCCTGAATGTTCACATCACGAACCGACGGCTCCGTGACGATGTCTCGACCCGAGATGATCTCGGCCGGCACCTGCACATAGGCCATCGTGAAGTCTTCGTTCTGCCCCATCCCTTGGAGCACCACGAACACGAAGATATTGGCAATCAGCAGCGCGATCGTGACGAAGGGAAACGTCTGCCGGTCCGTATTGTCATCACCAATGGGAAAAACCATGAAACACGCAGTCTGGGATGGAAGCCCGCCTCAGGGAGCGAAGCGGTGGACCATAGTGTGCCGATAGACCTGCCCCGGGTCGAGCCGTTGGGTCGGCCACTCGGGGTGGTGGGCTGAATCGGGATAGGTCTGCGTCTCCAGGCAGATGGCGGCCTGCCTGGCATACACCGCCCCGCCCTTACCCGTCAGCGACCCGTCGAGGAAATTGCCGGTGTAGACCTGAATGCCGGGCTGGTCGGTGAGAATGCTCATCGCGCGGCCACTCTGCGGGTCGCGCAGCAGAGCCGCCGGGCGCAAGCCACCGTCCGACTGCCAGTCGCGGATGACAAAATTGTGGTCGATGCCGCCCGGATTTTTTCCATCGTCACTCCTGGGCAACTGGCTGAGTCGCTCTCCCAGCCGTACAGCCACACCGCCATCAGGCCGCAGATCGAAGGGCGTGCCCTCTACGGCCGCCAATTCGCCGGTCGGAATGCCACCGGCATCGACGGGCAGGTAGCGGTCGGCGAAGACCGTGAGATCCTGCTCATGAATTGTGCCCGCGGCCTGACCGGCCATGTTCCAATACGAATGATGGGCGAGGTTCACGAGCGTGGGGGCGTCAGTCGTGGCCGACATTTCCACCCACAGTTCACCGTCGCGGGTCAGACGATAGGTGACCCGGGCGGTGACCGCACCGGGGTAGCCTTCGTCGCCAGCCGGTGACACGACTTCGAAGTCGACCGCGGGACCGGTCGCGTCGACCCGCGGTGTCCCCTTCCAAAGCAGTTTGTCGAATCCGACGGTGCCGCCGTGCAGATGGTGCGAACCATTATTCGTTGCGAGCTGATACTCCTTACCATCGAGCGTGAACCGCCCACCGGCGATGCGGTTGGCCACGCGTCCGCAGATCGCCCCAAAGTACGGATGGCCTTTTAGATAGCCATCGAGAGAATCGAATCCGAGCACGACGTCGATGGTCTTTCCCACCTCGCCGCGCACCGGCACGTGTAGACTCGTGAGGATCGCACCGTAGTCGGTGATCGTCGCCCGCCAGCCGCCGGGCACGGTGAGCGTGTAGAGCTGGGCGTCGCGGCCGTCGGGCAGCGTGCCAAAGGACCGCACTGATGGAGCGCGAATCAGGGACGGTGCCGACACTGGGTGTTCTCCTGAAAAGCCACGGGCGGAGATCATGACGCCCCAGAGCAACGCAACCACGACGGCACGGTTCATCAATGCTTCTCCCACGGGTGGAGCGGCATTGTAGTGGAGCTGGCTTCAGCCTGTCGAAGAGGCTCTCAACTCACTCACGCGGCCCGCTTCTGCTGACCGGTGTCGCCGGCCTTGCCCCGGCTCGCACCACCTCCGGCCTCCGCCTCCTCGCGGCGGGCCTCGATCCAGCCGTCGACGCTCCACGGACCACCGCCGAAAGCCATCAGCCCAAACAGGCCGCCGCAGATGGCGAGGTTTTTCATGAAGTGAATCACCTGCGCCTCCCGCTCGACCGGGTTCGCAAACGTCCAAAAGTCGTGGAAGTAGAA
>CAMCYH010000163.1 GCA_945883745.1 Candidatus Kuenenia stuttgartensis | reverse complement strand
CCAGTGGCGCCCAATAAATCGCCTCAACCCCGCGGACGATGTATTGAACATCGACATAACGCCGGTGGGCCTCGAGTTGCACACCGGCAACTGGTCGCGTCTGATATTCCTGCACGAGCGCGTAGGCGGCGTCGTCGTCGATCACGTGTTGGCCGATCGAAGGCATCGGCCCCAGGTGGCGAAGAAAATCAAATGCCGCGCCAAACCTCGGGTTGAGCGCCGCGTAGCGATCGATGTGGTCGAGCGTGTCGAGAATCATGGTGACTCCAGCGAAACAAACCTCACTCTGGCAGCGGACGGCCCTTCGTCTCCGGGCCGAGCCAGACGATCACAGCACCAACGAGATAGATCGCGACGAGCACCGACCCCGCCTTTGGAAAGCTCCCGCCGAAGAAGGCCATGAGTGTCGCCGTCTGCAGGCCCCCGATCGCCGCGATAATCCGGCCGAAGTTGAAGGCGAAGCCCTGACCGGTGGCCCGTACGGCCGTGGGAAATAGTTCCGGAAAGTAGAGTGGAAAGAAGCCGTAAAATGAGGCGCTGACCCCTCCCGCGAAAAACGCCGCGGCAAGGAACGATGGGCCGAACGCGTCGTGCCCCTGGTACAGCCAGAGTGCCGCCACGATGGTGGCCAGACACAGCAGGGCGAACGTTGGCCGCCTGCCGATACGATCGGCGACGAGTGCTGTGGCAAACGTCGCGACGATCGCCCCGAGCGCCGTCGCGATCTGAGAATATTCCTTTGCGTGTGGGGCAGCGTCGCCGCCGAGTTGCATCGCCCAGCGAGGAATCCATTGGATCGAGCCCCACGTGCCGAGCAGCGTGACTCCGGCGAGCCCCGCTCCAAAAAGCATCATCGCGACAACGTGACGGCCGGACCCCTTCGCCAGCATCCCTGCCGCCTCGGCCCTACCGAGGTAGCGGAAGACGGGATACAGATAACCTACCGCAGCCACGACAAGGCCGATCGCCGTAACAAGAATCGCCGGCAAAGTCGAAACACCCGCTGGCGACCATGCCCAGATGATCGACAGGGCTGCCAGGCCGCCCACCAGCACGCCGAGCAGGTCAGCCGTCATCCAGTGCGAGGTCGCCCCGCGGTCGCTCTCAGCCTGCCACTTTTCAGACTCGGGCACCCAGATGCGAATCAGGAAGATGAGAAGGGCTGGCAGGGCGCCGCTGATCATGAGCAGCCGCCAGGCCGAGTTGGCGAGCAGAAGAGCGACGGTCGTCTCAGGCAGTCCGATTCCAAGCAGCATGCCCCTCGCGCCATCGATCACGCCGCCAAGCCCCAGGCTCAAAAGCGCGACGAGCAGGAACCCCACGTTGGCAGCAGCGCCAATGAGCCCCGCGGTGACGGCCCGCGACTTCCCCGGCCAGATCTCGTTGACGAGCGCGACGCCGAGCGACCACTCGCCCCCCATCCCAAGCGACGCAATGAAGCGGAGGGCGGCGACGTGCCAGGCCTCCGTGGCAAAGCCGCAGAGCCCGGTGAAGATCGCGTACGTGAAGATGCTCAGCGACATGGCCCGGACACGGCCAATCACGTCGCCCAGCCACCCGAAGAGCACACCCCCCGTGGCGGCGCCCACGAGGAACACGGCGATGATAGCCCCGAACCACTTGTCGGCCTCACCCGGGGAGGCGTTGGCCCCGAGGAGATCCTTGATCGCAGGGCCGCCGATGAGCGGAAAAAGCCCCATCTCAAAGCCATCGAAGAGCCACCCCAGTACGGCGGCGATGAGCGCCGCATTGCGGCCGAATGCACCAGTGGACCTGTTCACGATGACCTCGAATGAGTTGATGGCGACCGAACCCGCACCATGACGAACCTGTGCATCATGCCACAAACGCACGCGTTCGTCAGCCACTCGGCCATACCGTCCCCGCTCCCGTGTTGCATGTGACTGCCGCCACTGGTTCACGCCTGCCGCGATGCCGTTTTCGAGCACGCCGCGCAGCGGCGTCGCCTGGCCCGCTCATGCTGTCGACGCACCGGCGATCGCGACCGCCCGGGTGGGATTGATCTGGGTCACCATCGTCACCTCATCGTCCGACAGGCCGACATCATTGCGAAGCACCGCGCAGATGCGGCTCATCGAGGCAGTCGAGCCGACCAGATGAGAGCGATCGGGGGCCCACGCAGCCCCATTCACATCGACGATGACCTCGCGGCCGGCAAGGGGAAACCGCCCCGCTCCCATGCCGCCGGCGGCCGTGGCATCGGTGACAGCGATCACGCGGTCGATGCCCACGGTGCGGACGATCGTGCGGACCAGCGCTGGGGGCAGGTGAACCGCATCGGGAATGACCATCACCCACCGCAGCCGATCGGCAGCCAGGACCCGCTGAATGATGTTGTCGTGGCGATGCATCAGGAGCGGGCAGCCATTGCCGAGATGCGTGAAGGCGGTGAGGCCGGCCTCGATCGCCCGGTCGAGGGTGTCGGCGGAAGGGTCGCAATGCCCCGCCGATACGAGGATTCCCTGGTCGGCAAGCCAGCGAGTCGTGGCGAAGTCGGCGTCGCGTTCCGGCGCGAGCGTGACGAGGCGTACGAGCCCACGGCCGGCAGCGACCAGCTCTTCCGCCGCCCGCGGACTGGCAGGCAGCGCATGCTCCGCCGGATGCGCACCGACAAACCCTTGCTGCGGATTGATGAACGGTCCTTCAACATGGATGCCGGCCATCACGTCGGCGACCACCGGATCGGCCGTGCGGAGCGTGGCGAGCCGGCTGATGCGGGCGGCCATCCGATCGAGCCGGTCGGTGATGATCGTGGCCAGCATCCGGCCGCCCCCATCCTCCCGCACCGCCTCGCAGGCGGCCCGCAGGCCGCCGGCAGACAGATCATCGGCGTTGAAGTCGACGCCCTTGTAGCCGTTGAGTTGCAGATCGAGCGGTTGCATGGCCGCCTACGTTGCCAGGGTGTCGCAGGGGCGGAGGAGACTGGCGGCCTCTCGATCGAGCTGCAGGAAGCAGCGGGGATGCTGCTGGAGGATCGAGGCCGGCACGGAGGGTGTGATCGGCCCCTCCACCGTGGCCTGCACGGCCTCGGCCTTGCGGCGATCGGGCACGGTGCAGACGAGCGTGCGGGTGGCGAGAATCCGCTGCACCGACATGGAGATCGCCTGCGTCGGCACCGCGTCGAGCGAGGAAAACCAGCCTTCTCCAACCTGTTGCCGCCGACATCGGGCATCGAGTTCCACGACATGATACGGAACGGTCGTATCAAAATCGGCCGGCGGGTCGTTGAAGGCGAGGTGACCGTTTTCACCGATACCGATCAGGGCGACGTCGAAAAATTCCTGCGGCATGAGGCCAGCCAGGCGGTCGCACTCGGCATGGGGATCGCCGGCCATGCTGTCGAGATCGTGGAAGGCGGCCGGCGGAGAGGGCAGCCGCTCGATGAACCGCTCTCGGAGAAACCGGCGAAAGCTGGCCGGGTGGGTCGGTTCGAGGCCCACGTATTCGTCGAGGTGGAAGATGGTGATTCGCTCCCATGGAATCGTGGCGACGGCGGCCAGTTCAGCAAGCACCTCAAACTGTGACGAGCCGGTGGCGACCACAAGCGTGGCGGTATTCTTCAAGCTGCAGGCGTCGAGCAGCGCACGGGTTGCAAGCTCGGCAGCCGCGCGGCCCACCGCTGCGCGGTCATCATGGATTGAGAAGCGAAGGTGAGACACGACACATTCCTCACACGGATCTTCGACTCCGGATGAATAACCGCGCGGACAGCACCAGACGCGGACTGCAACTTTCCCAAAAAACCGCTCGTTTTATCTACTTCTCGCCGAGCGACCGGATAACGATATTTCGGAAGTGGACCTCGTCACGATGGCCCGCGAACCCGATGTGGCCCTGTTTCCGCTGCAGGCCTGGATGTGGCTTCCCATCCGGCGTGGGCTGGCCATCTTGGAAAGGGGCGATGTCGGCATCCACAATCGTCTTCCCATTGACGACGACCCGGATTTTTGTCCCGTCGACCGTCACCTCCTCGCTGTTCCACTCGCCCGCCGGCCTCAGACACGTGCCCCGCTGGGATGCCACGACCCCATAGATCGAGCCATGGGCCTGCCAGGGCTCGATGCCGCGGTATTTATCGTGGCCATCATCAAGGATCTGTAATTCAATGCCGTCGAAGGCGGCATCGCCCTTCGCGGGCGTGCGAATGGCGAGGCCGTTATTCGCACCGGGAGTAAGCCTGAATTCAAACCGCAGCACGAAATTGGAAAACTCGTCGCTGGTGAGCAGGTTGCCGCCGACACCCGGCTTGCTACGGATTTCACCATCCACGACCTCATAGCCATCAGTCGCTCCCTGCCAGCCGGCGAGCGTTTTACCATCAAACAGCGACACGAAGCCGGACGGCGGATCGGCTGCCGCTGTGCTGACGGATGCGATGGCGATCAACAGAGAACTGAGGACGAGCGCGGGGTAACGCATGCATGCAACTCCAACACAGGCAGCCGAAACACGGGCCTACAGCGTACTATGAGTCTCAGGTTTCAGCGAGATCGAGGTGTCGTATGAATACCCCCGCGTCAGTTGCCCGCGCGCCGAGCCGGCAGGAGTTGCTGGATCGGCTGACTTCTGACGTGCCATTTGACGTCGTCGTGATCGGCGGCGGTGCGACTGGGCTCGGGATCGCGGTCGATGCCGCGGCGCGTGGCTTCTCCACGGCCCTCGTCGAGGCGGAAGACTTCGCCAAGGGCACCTCCAGCCGCGCCACCAAGCTCGTGCATGGGGGCGTGCGGTATCTCGCCCAGGGAAACGTGTCGCTTGTCCGTGAGGCACTGCAGGAGCGGATGCTGCTCCTCACCAACGCCCCTCACCTCGCCCAGCCGCTGCCGTTTGTCGTGCCTGCGTACGGGCTGCGCGGTCGCCTCTGGGATCTTCCCTTTCTCCGCGTCGGCCTCGGGCTCTATGACTTGCTGGCCGGGAACCGTCGGCTGGGGCCCACGCGGTGCGTCGGCCGGCGGTCCCTGCTCGAGGAATCGCCGCAAATCCGCAGGAGTGAACTGGTCGGTGGCGTGCGGTATTGGGACGGCCAGTTCGACGATGCCCGGCTGGCCGTCGCCCTCGCCCGCACGGCCATCCGAGCCGGCGGCTGCGTACTCAATCATTGCCGCGTCGCGGGCCTCATGCACGGGCACACGGCGTCCGGGGGCCGGCGTGTCGAGGGCGTGGTCGTCGAAGACCGTGAGGCCGGGCGGTCGCTCGAGGTTCGGGCCCGCTGCGTGATCAACGCAACGGGCGTATGGGTCGACGCGATCCGCCGTCTCGATGACCCCGCCGCACAAGAGATGGTTGCTCCGAGTCAGGGCGTACATGTCGTGGTCGATCGCGAGTTTTTTCCGTCGGACCAGGCCCTGCTTGTGCCCAAGACGGCCGACGGCCGCGTGCTGTTTGCCGTTCCTTGGCTCGGCAAGGTGATCCTTGGCACGACAGACACGCCCCGCGGCGACGTGCCGCTCGAGCCGCGGCCGTTCGCTGAGGAGATCAACTTCGTCCTCCACGAAGCGTCGCGGTATCTGGCCC
>CAMCYH010000162.1 GCA_945883745.1 Candidatus Kuenenia stuttgartensis | reverse complement strand
GTCTTCTCTCCCTATGCCACGCTTGGAGGTGGCGCGGTGGTGGAGGACGATGTCTTCCTCGGGCTGCACGCGACCGTCGGCCCGCGGGTGCGGATCGGTGCCGCCACGAAAGTCAGTGCCAACTCCGCGGCGCTGGTGTCGGTGCCACCACGGACGCTCGTGTATGGCGTGCCGGGGCGGACCGGGCAGCATGTGGTGGTAACGCCGTGAGCCCCCAGCAGCCAAAGCTTCCGGCCGGCCAGTGGTGCTGGTGGGTCGGGCTCGGGGCGGCGGGCGGGCTGTTCGTGAGAATCATCGGCTATCTTTCGCTCCTCGAGGCCTGGCTTCTCCTGACGCTCCCGCTCCGGCTGCGAGAAGTCGTAACGACCGGCTGCCTGCCGGGGGTGCGGTCCTTCACGCTTCTGTGGATCGGCTGGATGGTCGGAGCCGTGGTCGCCGACGTCGCGAATGCGACCCCGCTGCCCCTGGCTGCGCGCGGTTTTTCGCGGGTGTTTTTTTTGGGGTTCGTATGTCTCGCGCTGCTGCCGCGGTGGCTGGCCATGCCGCGGCGGCTCGAGGCCTTCGTGGCTGGAACGCCCATCGCGCACGTCGTCGGCCTCAAATACTTCCGCCCCGGCACGTCCACGATCGATGGCGTTGCGATCGACGCAGCCAACCTCGGCTGGGCGAACTGGACGAATTACTTTGTTTTGTCGCTCGTGATGGCCGCCATTGCCCGGCTGTGGCGGTGGAGCCCGTGTGCCTGCGCGGCCTTGGCCGCCAGCGCGGGGGGCATCAATCTGGTGATGGGATCGCGGTCGGCTGGTGCCACGCAGCTCGTGGCAGCCGCGGTCATGCCGTTCTTCATGGGGCGGCGGCTCGCGGAGCGTGGATTCAGCGGCGGTCGCTTCACGGCCATCGTCGTGACGTTTGTCGTAGGGGCCATCGCCATCGCCATGCTGTACGGGACACTGGCGGCAGGCGGCACCCTGGGAGACAAGGCGCGGGAGAAATACGATCGACAGCGGGCCGCGAAGGGGGGGCTGCTGGTCGGCGGGCGGGCCGAGTTTTTCGTCGGGCTCTCCACAGCGCTGGACCGGCCGTTGCTGGGCCACGGATCGTGGCCTGCCGACACGGGGGAGGCGATCGAGCGGGCCGCGAGACGGTTTGGACTCGAGATCGAAGACACGAGTGCCCGCGATCCGCACGTGCCCGCCATCATTCCCACCCACTCCGCCGTGGTCGGCGCCTGGGTCGAACACGGCATCATGGGAGCAATCTTCTGGCTCGCGATGCTCTGGCTGCTCATTCGCAACACGCCGCGAGCGGTTCACCTCCTGCCTGAGAGCACGGGGCTCGTGGTCTTCAGCGCCCCCGCCCTCGTCTGGACGATCTTTTTTTCCCCGATTCCGCCGCGGGCCGCGAGTGCGATCGTGCTGGTGCCGCTGTTGGTCATCCAGGTGCGGCATCTGCAATCGCGGGCACGATCAGGGATGGCCGCGACATCATGACCCGTCGACGCTGCCAGCACGCCGATCCTGCCGAGCGGCATGCGGACGGCGTCCTGCCGACCATCTCGGTCGTGACCCCGAGCTTCAATCAGGCGCTATACCTCGAGGCGACGCTTCGTTCCGTGATCGCCCAGCGAAGCGATGTGCACGAATACCTCGTGCTCGACGGCGGGAGCGGCGACGACTCGGCGGTCATCATCTCCCGGCATGCCGCCGGAATCGACCACTGGCAAAGCGAGCCCGACGGCGGACAGGCAGCCGCAATCGCAGCCGGATTTGCCCGCTGTTCGGGCGACATCCTTTTCTGGATCAACTCCGACGACATGATCGCCCCCGGTGCGGCGGCTCGTGTGCGACAGGCCTTCGCCGAGCATCCTGAATGGGACGTGCTCACGGGATACAGCGTGTTTCTCGATGAGGAGGGGAGGATCACGCAGGTCAACCGCATCGGCTCGGAATCACGGTGGTGGCTCGATCGTGGCATTCTCCACGTCGCCCAGCAGACCTGCTATTTCCGCAGGGGCCTCTACGAACGGGCAGGTGGCATCGACGCGGGCCTCCACTGCATGCTCGACACGGAACTGTGGCTGCGGTTCTTCGCCGCGGGCGGGCGGTGGGGGCACATTCCGGCCGTCCTCGGCGGGTTTCGCAAGCACGCCCTCATGAAGGGCCGCACATGGCTGGATCGCTATGCCGAGGAGCGACACCAGGTGAGCCTGCGGCATCCGGCCTATCGCCCGAGCGATTCGTTGTGGTCAGCGGGCCGGCTGCTGCATGGGCTGACCCGCGTGGCTGCGGCCGCGACCCTGCCCGCGGGCTGGAGCCGGCATCTTCTCGGCAGGCGACTCCACGATCTTCCACGGGAGCAGCTTGGGCCACCATGCATGTGATGCACGTGATGGCGTCGCTCTCGAGATCCGGGGCCGGCGTCTACGAGGCCGTGCTGGGCGCGACACAGGCATTCGTGCAGAGCGGCGCCGGGCGGGTGACGGTCGTAGGCGGCGTCGACACCGTCGCAGACTGGCCCCAGGATCGGCAGCGATGGGAGCGGGCGGGGGTGGATGTGGTTGTTGTGCCTCCAGCCGGGCTGCTACTCGGTAGTGCCTCCCGTATGGCGGTCGAGAGAGCAGCCATTCGTTCTGTCGACATCGTGCATGGTCACGGCCTGTGGTGTGGAGGTTCGTTGGCAGCCAGCTGGATCGCTCCGAGGCTCGCGTGCCCGCTCGTTGTCAGCCCGCATGGCATGCTCCAGCCATGGGCCCGTCGTCATCATCGCCACCGGAAGCGGATCGCATGGGTGCTGGCGGAGCGAGCCGTCCTCAGCCGGGCTGACCTTCTCCAGGCCATGAGTCTGCAGGAGCTCGCCTCATTCCGTGCGGCCAGGCTGTTTCAGCCTGCCATCGTGCATCCGGTGGGGATCGACATTCCGGTCGCGCTGCCACCGTCGCAGAGCCGGGACCGCTCAAACCGCGTTGCACAGCCCCGCACGTGTCTCTTTCTTTCCCGTCTCCATCCGATCAAGGGGCTGCCGTTGTTGTTCAATGCGTGGAGCGAGGTGCGGCCTGCAGGGTGGCGGCTGGTCATCGCCGGACCAGATCAGGATGGCCACCGCGCGACAATGGCAAACCTGGCCAGCCGTCTTGGAATCGATGGCAGCGTGACGTTTGTAGGACCGATTCATGGCCCGGCGAAGTGGAAGCTCTTCGCCGACGCCGATCTGTTCGTGCTTCCCTCTCACTCGGAGAACTTCGGTGTCGTGGTCGCCGAGGCACTCGCTGCTGGGACGCCCGTGATCACCACGACCGGCACGCCGTGGGACGCGCTCCCGGCCTCTGGTGTTGGCTGGTGGGTGCCATCCGACGTCACGTCTTTGGCGGCAGCGGTGCGGGAGGCGACCAGCCTGCCGCCCGGCGTGTTGCGCGAGATGGGGGCGCGTGGCAGGGAACTGGCTCGATCACGGTGCGACTGGTCGGTGATTGCCGCCACGGTGCGGGATGCCTACCGGTGGCTCCTCGACGGTGGACAGGCTCCGCCGGCGGTCATGTCTGCCGAGCACTTCGTGGAATGATGCTGCCTCCCTCCGAACTGTTTTATCGTCAGCGGTATCGCAATGGTCTCTCATGGCGGAACCGTCTGGGCAGGCTGGCGTGGCACGGCATCTGGCTGATCGCCTTTCGTCTTTCGCCGACGCCGCTTTTTGCCTGGCGGCGTCTGCTGCTGCGGCTGTTCGGAGCGCGGCTCGCGGCAACCGCTGTCGTCTATCCGACAGCCCGCATCTGGGCACCCTGGAATCTCACCATGCGAGACCACGCCTGCCTCGGCCCCGAGGTTGACTGTTTTTGCGTGGCGCCGATCGTGGTCGACACCGATGCGATCGTGAGCGTGCGATCATTCCTCTGCACCGCCAGCCATGACATCCGTCGCCACGGCCGCCCACTGACCATGGCGGCGATCCATGTCGGGCGGGGGAGTTTCGTCTTCGCCGAGGCGTTCATCGGCATGGGGGTGACGATCGGCGCGGGGGCCGTGGTGGGTGCCCGGGCGGTGGTCGTGCGGGATGTCGCCCCCTTCGCCATCGTGGCCGGCAATCCGGCGCGGCAGGTGGGGGAGCGGGTCATGGAGGACGGCGAGGGTTTTATGAAGGAAGCCGCAGGGCGCGAGCCGCCCCAGCAAGCCGCAGGGCGCGAGCCCGCGGGATGAAGCACCATTCAGCGCCGCCGCAATCCACCGGGCTTGCGCCCTGGTGCTTTCTGAAATCGTGACGCAACGGTCCACTCTTTTGGTCATCAGCCAGGTCTTTCCGCCGGATGCGGCGGCGGTGGGGAGGCCGCTGGCCGATGTTGCCGAGGAGATGAGCCGTCGGGGATGGCGGGTGGTCGTCGTGACGGCGGGCAATGGCTATGAGGATCCGGTGGTCCGCTACCGCGCCCACGAAACGCTCCGGGGCGTGGATGTCCGTCGGCTTTCGGCGGCGAGTTTCGGTAAGGCGACGCTCGCGCATCGGCTGCTCGGGGGTGGGCTTTTTGTTGCCCAGGCCCTTGCCTACGGTCTTTTCATTCGCCGCGCAACCGTCGTGCTCGTGAGTACGAGCCCGCCCTTCGCCGGCTTTGCGGGGGCGATCCTCGCCTGGCTGCGTGGCCTGCCGGCGGTGTGGTGGGTGATGGATCTCAATCCCGATCAGATCGTTGCGGCCGGTCGACTCGCTTCGCATGCGTGGCCGGTGCGGCTCTTTCATGCGATGAACCGGATCACATTGCAGGTCGCCCGTCGTGTGATCGTGCTCGACCGTTTCATGCAGCAACGGGTCGAGGCGAACGTCCCCCACACTGCCGGCGATCGACGACATTCAAAAATTCAGGTCATTCCCCCCTGGTCTGCCGCGCGGCCCGGCTGCTGGCGACCACCGTGGCCAAACGCTTTCCGCGACGCCCGCGGGCTCGATCGGAAATTCATCGTGATGTACGCGGGCAACCATGCCCTGCAGCATCCGCTCGACACGCTCCTCGATGCTGCCGCGCAGCTCGAGCATGACGGCGACGTGGCCTTCGTGTTCATCGGTGGTGGGGCGGGCAAGGCGGCCATTGATGCGCGGATTCGCGCCGGAGCAGCCAACCTCGTGTCATTGCCGTTTCAGCCGGCCGAGCACCTCGACGATTTGCTCACCGCCGCCGACGTGCATGTCGTGAGCATGGGAACCGGCGTGGTCGGGATCGTGCATCCCTGCAAGATCTACGGAGCGTTGGCCGTGGGGCGGCCGGTGATCTTTTTCGGGCCGGCGAAATCACCGCCGGGGGAACTGCTTGCCGATCTCGGAGCCGGCTGCCACGTCGATCATGGCGACGTGGTCGCGGCCCTGGACGCGATCAGCAGCCTGCGGTCGCTCGCTCCCCAAGCGCGAGCGGCGCTGGGGAAGGCTTCCGCCCGCGCCATCGCCGCCCGGTTTGGGGCACGCGAATTGTGCAATGAGGTCTGCGATCTGATCGAGGCGTCGCGAGATGCCCAGTAGCGGAGACGCCGATGGTGGCTGGTGCGCCATCCCGCCGGCTTGCGCCTGGCGGCTTGTTGTGGAACGGAGAACTGCGTTGGCTCAGTAGGCAGGAATGACTTCACCGCCAGC
>CAMCYH010000161.1 GCA_945883745.1 Candidatus Kuenenia stuttgartensis | reverse complement strand
CCCGGCTCCCAAAGTCTTTGAAGAAGGCGACGTCGGCGGATGCCTGGCCTTGCTGATTCACCGTCAGCGCCTCGCCAGCTGCGATCAGCCTGGTTACACCGGCCAGATCCAATTGCACCTGCCCCTCGATTACACCGACCCGCAGCACCTCGTCGGCGGCGATCGCAGCGACAAACTCGGTGCCCAGGTCGGTCACGGTGCCTCGTGGCGTCTCGACGCGTAATTCGGTGCCCTGCTCCGGACAGCGACAGCGCACGGATCCCAGCTGCATCCGGAGCGTGTCGCCGGAGATCGGCTCGAAGATGGCAGGCCCCTCGATCACGGCAGTGCCACCCGAACGGAAAAGCAGTTCCACCCGACCCGCGTGGAGGTGGATCGGCCCCGACGGCAGGCTCCCCCGCTGCAGCATCAGTTCGACGGTGGGATCGGCCCAGACGGTTTCAACCGCTGCGGCGATGGTGGCAATCGCATCGGATTCGGAAATGGGAATCGTCTTCGTCTGGATGAATGATTCGGAAAGAGGTTGCTGCCCGACCTTCCCGTGGGGCGATCGCCAGCCGGACCAGATGAGCAACGCAAGGCAGACGGGCACGATCACGGCCACCACCAGGGCAGGCCGTCGAAGCCGCCGGAGCGGTGGCGGCGATGCCGGTTCCGCGGCTGCGGCCAACCGCCCCCAGTGTTCCCGGCCCCAGCAACCGAGCGCTGCATGCGTAGCGGCCAGGCTCCAGAACCGCTCGCGGACCTTTGATGAGGCGAGAAGCTGCCGTTCGAGTTTCTCCCGGTCGGCTCCGGTCAGGTCGCCGTCGAGAAAGCGGTCTATCAATCCATCGAGATGGGTGTCGAAAAGAGCGTCTCGCATACGTGTGCTTACCTTTCGGCCGCAACCAGTTTTCGCTCGACGCACTCGCGAATGGCAGCTCGGGCCCGTGACAGCGTCACCCGCACGCTGCCCGCGGTCCACCCGATGGAACGGGCGACTTCCCGCGGCTTCATCGCATTCTGATATCGCAGCAGGACGATTCTTCGAGCTTGCGGAGCCAGTGTGGCTACGCACTCGTCAATCAGTCGCATGCGTGTCGCCGACGCGACGACGTCACCCCGGCTCGCCGTCAGCACGTCGAGCACTGCATCCGAAAATGGTCGCGCCTCCACGGCGGCCCGTCCGCCGATTTCACGAATCTTGTCGCGGGCCACGACAAACAGCCAGTCGGAAAAACTCATCCGTGAATCGTAATGATCGGCTCGGGCGGATACGGCCAGGAACGTCTCCTGCACAATGTCATCGACAAGCTCCGTCGCCGGCAACAGTGCCGACACATAGCCTTTGAGCGCGTCGATGTGCTCGAGAAACAGCCGTTGCACGAGCGTGCGTTGTGGTTCGGTGGCCATCGGTTTTTCGTCAGACCTCGTCAATCACGCCGGTGCTCTCGCCAAAGCGATCCTCTTCGACGCCCAATTGGTGGAGCATTCTGACAAACAGGTTTGCCAGCGGCGTATTGTTCTCCCGATCATGCAGCACATGGCCTTGATGATCAAAGCCGCCGCCTGCGAGGAAGATCGGCAGGTTCTTGCAGGTGTGGGCCGACGCATTCCCGAGATTGCTGGCGTTCAAGACGACTGTCCGATCAAGGAGTGTGGCGTTGCCATCCTGGACTTCATCCATCGAGGAGAGAAACCTGCTGAACTGGGCCAGCTCGGTCTCTTCGATGATCGCCAACTGCTCGATCTTGGTCTCATCCTTGCCGTGGTGTGAGGCATCGTGGTGTGCCAGGGTGAGTCCGTCGAGTTTTGCTCGCCCCGAGTCTCCCATCGTCAGCAGGATGACCCGTGTGGAGTCTGTTTGCAAGGCAAGGCGGACGATGTCAAACCAGAGCTTTTCCCGGTCGATGAGATTTTCATTGGCAGGGTCCGCCGGAGGCGCAGCCACCGCGATGTTTGGCTTCGGAGTCGTGGCCCAGGATTCGTTTCGCAGCAGGGCCTGCTCGGTCTCACGAACTGCCCCGAACATCAGGTCGAGCCGCCGCCGATCCTCGGGCCCCAGCCAGCGTGACAGATCACGAGCCTGTTCAGCGACCTGATCGAGAATGCTGCGACCCGTCTTCAACCGCTCCACCTCCTTCCGCACCTCTTCGGGAGACCCGTCGATGAAGAGCCTCTGAAAAACCTTCGTCGGCTGTCGTTCGGTCGGCACCGGAACGCCTTTGGCTGACCATGAGAAGTGCCACTGCACCGGGGAGCCGATCACCAGGTTGCGGAACCGCGTGTCGGCCCCAAGCCGATCGGCGACGTGCTGATCGAGCGAGATCGAGTTGTGGTGCTGCCGGGTCGGCTCCTTGATCCGATCCCAGTGGACCGCAGTGAACAGGCCCGGCTCGCTATGGTGGTTGTGGTAGTGAGGGTGTGAGATGCCCGAAAAGAGAGTGAACCGGCCGCGATTCGGCTCCAAGTGCCGTAGATAGCGGGTTGACTCATAGGCGAGGCCCGGCGTCTCGGGAAATAGGAATGGTGCATGCATGCCCAGATTGCGGGCGATGAGCACGAGTCGCATCGGGCCATGAGATGCCGCGGCAGCCGTCGCCGCCCTCGGCAGCATCGCATTGAGGGCCGGCAGGGCGAGGGCCACGGCCCCCTGCTTGAGCAGGAGGCGACGAGAGAGGGGCGTCCGCAGGTTCACACGCATGGCTGCGCTTTCATTTGTGGAGAAATGGGCGGCTCTCGACGACCGCATGGACGAGGCTGCGGACCCCGTAGCCCTTGCCACGGATCTGGGTGACAATCTCAGCAATGTCTTCACGGTCCGCGAACTGGACAGGAACGCCTGTGGCATACGCGAGCAGCTTTGCGGCCAGCGCGGTCGCGAGACCGTCTGGGTCTTCGAGCAGGAACCGTTTGTATTCGTTCACATCGGCAAAGGGGCGACCATCGGGCATGAAGTAACCATGTTCCACTGCCGGGCCGCGATGCACCCGCCGCTTGATCCGCGGAATCTCCACGACGGCGCCCGTCGAGTGCGGCACGCGATAGTGGTCTCGCCAGCCACCAATGACGTCGAATGACTCGAGCGCGAAGCCGGGCGGGTCGATGACCTTGTGGCAGCTGGCGCACGCCTCGGTCGACCGATGCTTGGCCAGTTGCTCGCGGATGGTTATCGCACCGCGGATGTCGGGTTCGATCTCCGCCACGTCTTCCGGTGGCGCGGGGGGCGCGACGCCGAGAATCCGTTCGGTCACCCACTTCCCGCGCAGAATCGGCGATGTATTCGCCCCGTCGGCCGTTACCTTCAGAATGCTGGCCTGTGTGAGAAAACCACCGCGGCGACTGTCTGCCGGAAGCGCCGCCCTGTGCAGTTCGTGCCCGCGCATTTCCGACAGACCGTAGAGCGCGGCAAGCGGTTCGTTGAGGAAGGTCCAGTCCGACTGAATGCCTTCAAGCAGGCTGAGGTCGCGGCTGAGCAATTCATGAAAGAAAAGACGCGTCTCCTCCAGACAGGAAAGCCGCAAGGCATCGTCGAATTCGGGGTAGAGCTTGTCATCGGGCGACGTAGCCTCGATCCGCTGCAGGTCAAGCCACTGATCGGTAAACGACCGCTCGAATCGGACCGCCCGCGGGTCGGCAAGCATGCGTTCAACCTGGGCATGCCGCCCTTCAGGACTGGTGAGATCACCACGGTCGGCGGCCGCAAGGAGGTGGTCGTCGGGCGGGCCGTTCCAGAGAAAGTAGGCCATCCGACTGGCGATGGCGTGGGAATCAAGGGGGCCGGGAGTCTCCTGGAGAAGAAGAAAATGTGGCGAACAGAGAATCGCCTTGTAGGTGTCGCGCATCGCCTCGTGGAACGGCACGCCCACCTCGAGCGCCGTGTGGGCGCGGCCGACATACTCCGCGACGAGCCCGTCAGGAACCGGCCGGCGGAAGGCCTTCGGGAGAAACCGACGCACCAGCCGGGCCGCATCTTCGCGGGCATTCTTCGACACTGGCACGCGAGGATCGTGTCCGCCCGATGCCGGCTGCTTGCCGGTGACCTTCGAGAGCAACTCCAAGGGAAGGTCGTCAAAGAGCACGCGATAGCTTTCGGGTGGCCATTTTTCCAGAGTGCCATCAGCTCGAATGGGGCCCTCGACCTCGAATTGGCTGATGGCCAGCGTCGACTTGTCCCACGCTTCTCCCTTCCTGTATTTCGGAGCGACATAATCCCGCTGCCAGAGCGTGGGGCCGAAGGCATGCACCTGCTGTTCGGTCATGAGATCAATGTCGACGGTGACCGTCCGAGGGGCGTCCTCCGGGATATCGCGCCAGTCGCTCAATTCGGGGGCGTCGGGCTTGTAGAGCCAATGGCTATGCACGCCAAACCCGATCGGCACCGGCTTCCCATCGTTGTTTCTTGCCTGGGCCGTGACGCGTACCCGGTAGCGGCCGCCCCGCGGCGCCCAGGGCGACAGGATCGCCGTGTAGGGATAGAAGAGCCGCGAGGTGAGCAGGAACAGATCGTTTTCCACGACGCTCCCAAAACTCTTGAAGTTGTCGGACCGGGTCTTGTAGACGCCGACTCCGTCCAAGGAATACGAAAGTGGCTTGAAGGGAATCGCGGCCATCGCCTCCGTGACCGCCTTGTCGGCGGCCGCCTGGTAGCCTTCGAAGTGGCTGGCCGACATGGTGAGCCCTTCACCGACCTTGTCAAAGCCGGCCGTAACGGCATCGTCGGGAAAGAGGTTGCGAACCGACACCTTGATCGAAAGCAGGTCGTTGATCGTGTTCTCATACTCCGTTCGCGTGAGCCGTCGCACCGGCCCGCGGCCCTCGCGGGCCTGTCGCGCGAGTGACTCCGTGCGGAGATCTACCTCGAGCAGGCTGAGAAACACCGCACGCTCCTCGGGTGTCGGCTGCTCGGCATCGGCGGGAGGCATCTCGAGGCGTTCCACGCGATCGAAGACCGCCTCCCAGAGCTGCAGCGAGCTCGGCCGATCGGCAACGGCTGTCAGGCCCTCGAGGTTGAGGCCCGCCTCAGCCGTTTCGCGATCGTGGCAGCTAAAACAGTAGCGTTCGAGAAGCAGCTGCGGCGGTGCTGCTCCGGCCGACGCTCCTACCACGATGGTGCACAGCAGCGTGATCGCAGTGACACCGCGATGGTGCCGCTGCGGTCCAATTAAAGCACCTCTCCGGCACGTGACACGGATCGACGAGCGTTTCAGCAAAACCTCATGCATGCTTTGAGGTTAGCCGCCTTGACGGCGATCCGAATCACAGATTGGCCGCAGAACGTTAGCTTGCCCAAAAACCATTGGCGACGGTCGCTCGCCCCGTCCGGGCATTGCTAACGTTTTGCAGCAATTTGCTGGAGTTGAGGCTTGCTGCTGCTGGAAATTCAGCAATACCTTGATGCCATTGTCTTTGGGTCTTCAATTTTCCCGGGTTGCCGAGGTGGTTCATGGCTCATCGAGATAGAGTCCGAGGAAGCGATACAGCACACGCCGTGATTCCGCCAAGGGGCTTTACGATTGTCGAGCTCTTGGTCGTCGTCGCCATCATTGGCATGCTGATTGGCCTGCTGCTGCCGGCAGTTCAGGCCGCCCGCGAGTCGGCCCGCCGCACTCGGTGCAGCAACAACCTCAAGCAATGGGGG
>CAMCYH010000160.1 GCA_945883745.1 Candidatus Kuenenia stuttgartensis | reverse complement strand
GGCGCACGGGCATAGAAAAACCCGCGCAACAGCCGCATCCGTCCAAATCAAGGAAAACCAGTGATGCTCAATCGCAGCGCCGTCGTGGTCAGATATCGGGAGGCGTTTCGCGATTGGCTGCGGTCAATCGGTGTCGAGGAAGAAGAGTTCGAGGACCACGCCGACAAGTCTGTTTATCTGGTGGCTGAATGTGACTATCCACAGGACCGCGAGGAGATTCTGCGGGAGTCATGCTCAGCGATCTTCTATGAGGAGGTGTCGGCGTGGCATCTGGACCCGGAGCAGTATCCAGATTTCAATGACTTCGATCTTTTCAGGGCATGGTTCGAGACCGAGTTCTTCGACATGGTCTCCGACGCCCTTGATGAGCCACTGACGAAAAGCGAGTGACTCTTTTGGTGCCTGCTGACGCCATGCTCACGCCGATCAGAGAACCAGACTTCGCCGTATTAAGTGAACTGGCCGGCACAATCTGGCGGCAGCACTACACGGCGATCATTTCAGCCGCCCAGATTGAATACATGCTCTCAAGTAGGTTCACCGACGAGGCCCTGCGGGAGCACCTGCAGGCAGCCGACAGGTGGCTCGAACTGCTGCGGGTATCGGGCACACCTGTCGGCTACTGCGGCTATGAACTGGCGGACATGAACGATGATGGTGACGAGCACGGTCCTCCCGCCATGAAACTCGGGCAACTTTATGTGCTCGAATCCCACCGCGTCATGGGGCTCGGCAGGTTCATGCTCGGGCACATCGAAAGCCGGACACATGAACTGGGCAAGGAAAAACTCTGGCTGCAGGTCAACAAGCGGAACACCGGGGCAATCGCGTTTTACAGGGCGGCGGGCTTCGAGGTCATCCGGGAAGCCGTGTTCGATATCGGCAGCGGCTTCGTGATGGATGACTACGTGATGGCGAAGCGGGTGTAGCAGCGTGTGGCTCATGCTCGTCGCACACCGGCATCGGCCATCTGCTTCCACGCTGCTTCCAAAAAGCCATCTATATCGATCCCACGGCATGCAGCTTCGACCACGGTCACGTCATATCCAAGCGTGCGGGCATCGAGGCCAACAGGGGTCTTTCGGTCGTTTTCCAGAAAGGCCGAGTAACTGTCGATGTCGCGGCGGGTTCCCTTGCGAACCACCGTTGAGCCCCAAGGAATCTCAAGTGCCGAGTGAAACTCTGCCCCGGGCGTATTCTCGACGCGGAGATCGGGCCACAGCACCTGCTCGCCGGAGGGAAGCGTCATGCGACTGAACGGCTCATACCCCGGATGACTGGACGCGAAGGAAATATGGCCGTAGGGGTGCCACTCCTGCGTCAGAAACACATGGCGAAATCCACGCTTCAAATCATTGATCACAGGAATCACCGCGCCGGCATCCGGCACGGCAAGGCGGCCACCGGAGCAGAAGTCATTCTGGACGTCGACAATGATGAGTGCGGCGGTCATCTTTCTTGGTTTCAGGGTGACGGTCTCCCCCTTTTTGATCCCTCCTGGATGGTAGCTTTCAACCTTTGAACTCACCCGAAAGGACGGGGTCTCTGATTGGAAACGAGAACTTCACGGATGGGCAGCTAGCAATCGAAGTGCAGCAGGCTGAGCCGGACATGAAGGTGAGCTTCTCGGCCACCGAAGCCTCCCTCGGAAAGCCGTTCACTTTGAACCCGCCGCGTTGATATAAGTTCGCACGCCTCCGGCAGCAGCGCAGCCGGGCTCGGCTCCAGGTATCGGATGTCCCTTGTGTAAAATCCCGCTTATCCTCTCATGACTCCACTTGATCATTATCCGGCGATTGATCTGGGCCCTCTGATGAAGGGCCTCGTGATCGGCGGGCTAGGAATCTTTCACGTCTTCCTGGCCCAGTTCGCGATCGGCGGCGGCATGCTCCTCTGCTACCTGCAGTGGCGGCACATGCGGGGCGTCTGTCGGCTGGCCCGCCGGTTCACCGACGACTACTTCAAGCTGCTTGTGCTCGTGAGTTTCGTGCTCGGGGCGGTCACGGGCGTCGCGATGTGGTTTACGAGCATCCAAATCAGTCCGCGGACGATCGGCACGATGGTGCATGAGTTTCACTGGGTCTGGGCGACGGAGTGGACCTTTTTCTGCCTGGAGGTCGTAGCGGGGTATCTCTTCTACCGATACGGCCCACGACTGCCCGATCGCGCGCGGCTCCAGTTGCTCGTGCTCTACTCGTTTGCCTCCTGGATGAGTCTGTTCTGGATCAATGGCATTCTGTCTTGGCAACTCACCCCGGGAGCCTGGCTCGAGACCCGCAACGTCTGGGCCGGATTCTTCAATCCTGGTTTTCTGCCGTCGCTGATTTTTCGCACGATTTCGGCCGTTGCGATCGCGGCGCTGGCCGCCTGCACCCTCGTCAATGCGGTGCCCGGGTTTACGCGGGAGGAGCGGCAGAGCCTGGTGGCCGTCTGCGCCCGTCCGCTGGCCTTCATGCTCGCGATGCCGCTCGTCGGGGCCTGGTATTTGGGCACGATGCCCGCCGACAGCCGAGGCTGGGCAACGGGGGGCAGCGTGCCGATGACGCTGTTTCTCACGATGGCAGTAGGCTCCTCCACGCTGATCGGTCTGTACGCCGTTCTGGCGATTCTCCGTCAGCGTCTGTTCGTCAACGGAGCGACGGCGTCGCTGCTCCTGGCGCTCGCGTTCGTCGCCACGGCCGGGGGCGAGTTCGTGCGGGAAGGAGTTCGCAAGCCGTTCACGATCCGTGAGTATCTCTACTCGAATTCGATCGCCCGCGACGGCGTGGCCGACCTGCGGCGACGGGGCAGCACCGCCGATGATCCCTATCCGCTGCGAGACCAGGCCGACTATCCCAGCGAGCAGCTCGTGTTGGGGGCGAAGGTGTTTCGGGCCCAGTGCTCGGTCTGCCACACACTCGACGGCATGAACGCCGTCGCTGAACTCGCCGCCACATGGTCGATCGACCAGCGGCGGCTCAACATCGCGCAGCTCCAGCGGACGAAGCCCTTCATGCCACCCTTCGCCGGCACTCCGGCTGAGGTTGAGGCAATCGTACAACTTATCGGCTGGCGGCATGCCGGCCGGCCAGCGGACTGGGCCGTCTCGGACGACCCCGCCGTGCTCGCCCAGATCGAGCGGTGGCTCGACGAGGCCGGGACAGGCCCTGGGGATGCGCGGCTCGCCGTCGGAGCGAGGCTGCCATGAACACGCCGCTTCCGCTCGGTCTTCCCCCAGCCACGGCCTTCTACCTCTGCCTTTATTTGGCCACGCTCGTGGTGCATCTGATGTTCATGCACTATGTGCTGGCAGGGTCGATCTATCTGGCGTTCGGCCGGCTGATGGGCAGGGCCCGATGTCAGGCGTGCCGCTGGCAATCGATCCTCATCGACTGGCTTCCATTCGCCACGGGCCTGGCGATCACGGCTGGCGTGGGGCCGCTCTTGTTCGTGCAGATCCTCTATGGTCGGGAATTCGCCACAGCCAATCTACTGCTGTCCCACCGCTGGATGGCGATCCTGCCGGTGCTGATCGTCTGCTTCTACCTGCTCTATTTGCAGAAGTCGGCGTGGATCGCCCGCCAGGTCTGGGTCTGGCGACCCGCGGTCGCGGCGATCGCGTGCGCCGGGTTCATCTTCATCGCCTGGAGTTGGACCGAAAACCACCTCCTCATGCTGGACAGAGCAGCCTGGCCGGGCATCTATGCCACCGGTTCGCTCAGGTACGAGTCGGCCGGCGTACTGCCGCGACTGGCGGTCTGGTGCTTCCTGGCATTTCCCAGCCTGGCGATCGAACTCGCCTGGCAGGGAAGGCTCCTGGGAGACCGTCTCGACGAGCCGACCGTGGCCGACACTCGTTTGACGGGGCTCTCCCCCGTGCGGCGGCTGGCCGTCACGTCCCTGTCTGGGTGGGCGGGCACGCTGTTGGCTGCCGCTGCCTATTGGCCGGCCATCCCCGTTGCGGCCCGCGAGGCGATCATCGGACCACCGGCCGGCCCCTGGCTGACTGTGGCGGTGTTGGGCCTTCTCATACAAATTGCGGCCTGGAGCGTCGCGCTTTTTTCCGACCGGCTGTCGTACATCGCGCTGATCGTGATGACAGCCGCGTGGGTGGCGGCACTTCTGGGCATCGCCGTGGTGCGGGAAACGATTCGGCTCACAGCGGTCGATCTGGCGACCGGCGGGGAGCTCCACAAGACCGCCCTCGGCATCGGCGGCCTGCCGGTGTTTCTTCTGTTCGCCGTCCTCAATGCGGCCGCCATCGGCTGGTCCATCCGACTCGTGCGTAGGCAGATCACCAGCGGCAACGGAAGCGCGTGATACTCCGACGATCTTGGTGGCCATTGACCCGCAGTTGCATCCGCTCCGTCTCCTCGTGCCGGCGGGTTTCCATGCGGCCTCCTGCCGCAGCCCACTTCGCACCTCGGGCGATTGCCTACCTAGCGCGCGGGGAGGTAGGCTACCCGGGTCTTGTATTCGTCTGTCCACATCACGGAGCCCCTTCATGGGCAATCCCATTCGGCGGCGAGCTTTCTTCATAGCGCTGTCTTTTGCGGGGTCTTCGCTCGCTCTTGTCGTGGCGAAGACTGCATCGGCCAGCCAGAAGAAGACCTACAAGTACCGCTGCACGAAATGCAAACTCATTCAGGAGTACAGCGTGCCCGGCGTGAAGAAGTGCCCCAATGACGGCACGACGATGATCCGGATGAGTTCATGATGCCGTGGAAATGAGGCTCTCATGGCCCGCTTCGGCTTCCGTGTGCCATCGCTCAAGAAACGCCTCTCGGCCAGAACGAGCCTGAAGCGATATGCCCGCCACGGTCTGGGGCTCAAGGCTCCCCGCGGCTGGGGCTGGATCACGAACCCCAAGAAAGCCGCCCATAACCGCGTGTATAGCCGGACGACACGGGGATGCTTGGTAGTGCTCGGGGTTTGGGGGATGCTATTGGTCGCTGGGGTCGCTTTGGCTGCGGGGATGGTTTGGTAGTCGGAAGCACTATGCCCAAGAGCATCCCACGCACCGGCAAAAGACTGCGACCCAAGACAGCCGTGAAGGGCAAGCGATACCTCTGTGCCAAGTGCCGGAAACGCAACCCCAAGCCCGTGAAGCATCCGGCGCCGTGGTATTCCCCGCGGTATCTGGCTTACATGGCTGGATGAGACGCGAGTGAGCAAACCTACTTTTCAGCCGGCACCACACCCACCGTCTCAATCTCCAACGTGAACGGCCCCGGCTTCTTGTCGCTGAGCATGAAACCGAGGCCTGTGATGTCATCGGGCTGCACTGGCCCCATGCCCTCAACCCGCCGGCCGAATGCCGTGGGGATGAACTCGGCAAGGGGCACGCTTACTTCGGTCCACTCGCCTTGCTTGGTGGGAAGTGGCGCCCGATACGAAAAAGCCATGCGACGACTCTTCGTGTAGAGGTTCAGCACGTATTCGCGGCCGTCACCCTTTACCCGGACCACGATGGCGTCGCCGTGCTTGATGCCTAAATCCTTGGGCTTTGTCCGGACCGACGCAAACCCGCCATTGTTCTCCAGCGAAAGGGTGCCGGAGAACTCCATGGTCTTGTCCGGAGTGATCCTGAACCGGCCTTCTGATACCCCGCCCATCACGCCATCGTTCACGGCCTGCCACTGTTGGCT
>CAMCYH010000159.1 GCA_945883745.1 Candidatus Kuenenia stuttgartensis | reverse complement strand
GGGCTACTCCGCCGCCGATCACGATCTCACGTGCATCGGGATGGCCGGCCAACAGGTCGAGCACCTCCCGGGCATACGGGCAGAGCGACCGCGGTGGGACAGGAGGAATCACAGAACGCATGGATGTGCAAGCCTCGTAGGCGACCCGGATAATCATACCTGTCGCCGGCGGGAGTACTCAGCGCGTCATGCGTCTCCGTTACCGGAGACTGCTGCCTGAAGTGTGTCGGCCGAGAGCGTCATCGCCTGGGCGAACCCGGCCACGAGCCGTGCCGATGTCGGCACCAGCGCCACGAGCGAGAAGTCGGCGAAGGTGAAGAGTGGGGCGGAATCGGGAAACATCGCCAGGTAGGCGGCCTCGAACGCGGCATGCTCCGGATGATCCTGCGGCACGAACTCCGCCACCGCCGGGATCGAGATCCGTGGCAACGCCTGCGGCGGCACGTCGGGCGACTCTCGAGCGGTGACTAGCAGGCAGACCTCGGGGTGCGACCGCATGTCGCGGGTGTGAGCCGCCAGGCCGCTTACGTGCACGACCAGCACGAGCCGACCCGTCACCATCGTGGCAGCAAAGGGCACCATCGACGCAAACGGCAGGCCGTCGTGGAGCGTGGCCAGCGACGCCACTCGGCGGTCGAAAAGCATCGCTCGCACGAGGCTGACCAGTTCCGGCGACATCTTCATGAGGGTACCGAGCGTTGCTGAAGGCTTCAGGATGCGGCCATGAGATGTCGACACAAAGCCTCAAAGTCACCGAGACGGTGCTCGACAACGGTCCGCACGATGGCCGGATCGAGCCGGCGGTATTCATGCACCGCGACGACGCAGCGATCAATGCTTGCCAGTTTTTGGACCACAACGTCATCGGGCACGCAACTTCTCCTTGAAGGCTTGCGTTGCGGCGCGGCGATTGAGCGCAAAGGCCGCATGATCGGCAAGCGCGTGCGTCGTGAATAGATCTGCCTCAAACGTCGGTGGCACGAGGGGGCGGCCATGATGTGTGGCCTCCACCCGGAGGAGGCCGCCCGCCCGCCGGAGATCGACGAGATCGACAGCTACGCCGAGACGGGCCGCGAGTCGGCCGCTCACGTCGAAGAGCGATACCGAATCCAGAGGCTCGTCGGAGAGCACCCCCACGTCGATGTCGCTGTCGCTGCGGGCTTCTCCCCGCGCATGGCTTCCGTAGAGCCACGCGCCGAGAAGTCGGCGATCCGGAAAGGCGGCAGTGAGTTCCTGACGCAGGGCATCGGTGAGTCGATCAGCAGCGAGCATGCCCGCTATCATACTCGCTCGCTCGCCCAGCCCGCGTCGGCGAGAGCACGATCACTGCCCGTTTGCCGTCGGTGAAGTAGGGGTCGCCGGTGAGGTTGCGCCGCGGGGCGTTGGCCGGGCAGGCCCCCACGCCCCCCACGTAGCCAGCCGCCCAAACACGGCCGGCCGCCGACAAGTCCTCGATGCAGTAATCGCGAGACTCGTCGACGTCGGGATCGATCCGGTGGGTGGTGAGATTCCACGCCCGCGTCGTGAACCGTACGCCGATGTCGCGGCTGATCTGGCCGACCCAGACCGGCTTGCCCTCGAACGCCAGCGGCGTCAGCCAGAGCCGCAGGTGCAGCCGCTCGTTGATCGAGCCGCGGGTTCGCTGCAGGGCGATGTCTTGATCGCGGCCGAAGAGGTGCAGCGGGCTGACCGGCGAGTAGCGGTAGTCGGAGCCCAGCAGAAACGCCTTCACCGTCTTCCAGCACGTGGCGAGCGAGATCGTCTCGCTCTCATCCCAGCGGGCGGCGAAGGCCCCGAGGAGCGTCTCGAAGTCGCCGATCACGACCAGATTCGCCGGGTCGCCCGCCCGTGAGCCGGCCGCATTCGTCGTGGCGGCGGGCATCGCCTCCAGGCGCGGCACGAGGTCGTCGGCCGAGCACGACTCGACCTCGTGGGCTGGCCGCAGCGCCGACAAGTCGCGGTCAAGATAGTCGGCCGCGATGCCCGGGACCGGCACCGTGAACACGAGGTCAACGGGCGTGTCGGCTGGATCGCCTGCGTTGGCAGGCGTGAGCAGCCGGGCGATGCTCTCCCGCAGCGGCTCGAGCGGCACGAGCCGCACATGCACCACCTTCGTGCCCAGGTCGACTGTCGTGAAGACGAAGCCCTCCGCCGTCGCGGCTGGCTGGATCGGCACGAGCCGGAACCCACGTTGCCGGAACGTGGCGTCCATCCGGTGGTTGGCCAGCCACGCGGTCACGAGTTTGAGCGGCGCGAAGAGCAGGAGCGGCAGGAACAGCCAGCCGAGAGCGCCAAAGGCGGAAAGGCGACGACTGATCGAGAAATGGCTGACCGCCGCCGCCTCGAGCGGCGTGAAGTAGCGGGGATCGATCGTCACGGCCTGGAGTCGCAGCAATCGCGACGAGCGGTTTTCGATGCGCAGGAACACCGGCTGGATGCCATGCCGACCCACGTCAACACCGAACACGCGTCGCGTCTCTTCGGGAGCGAGTACGGCCACGGTGACGCGGGCCCGCGGATCCTCCTGCGTGACCGCCCGCTCGATGAAGCCGGTGAACGAGCCGTCGGGTTCGTAGGGGGTGATGATGAGGTGCCACAGGCGGCTGAGGAGGGCGTGCATGCCGAACTCGTAGAAAAAAGGCGGCCCGGGAATCACTCCCCGGGCCGCCGTGTGAATCTCCCCATCGATCGCAGGTCAGTCGACCAGCGAGCACGACGCCTCGACGACCGCGTTGATCTTCTCGTCGGTGAGGCCGCCCTTGGCGAAGGCATGGTTGGCCTTCACTTCGCCCCCCTTGTAGCAGACGACGGTGACGTCGGCATCGGGGGCGATCTTGAAGTCGGGCGGGCCGTTTTCCGCATGTTCCGGCACCACGAAGGCGATCCGCTTCAGGCCGTGCTTGGCGGCGAAGTCGGCGGCTGCCTTCTTCAGGCTCTCGGCGTCTGTGCCGATCATGTTGACAAAGCTGGTGAGCTTCTCCGACTGATGCTCCTCGACCTCTTCTTCGATCTTCTTGAGGAGCTTCGCGAGCTTCTCGTCGGCCGAGCGGGCAAACACCATCACGACGGGCCGCTGACCCATCTTGCAGCGGTAGCAGAGCGTCCGCCCATCTTCGACGCCGTCATCGGGATTGCCGGTGACCTTCGTCACGGTGAACGCCCCCACAACCTCACCCGCCTGCGGGCCGCTCGTCACTTCGGCCGGCGCCACCGAGGCAAGCCCCAGCACCACAGCCACCGCCATCACAAAACTCGCTGAACGCATGGAAAAACTCCTGAAGTTGCATCGCACGACGCGAACGGTTGGGCTCGCGTCATACGCTGACTGTCGATTGCAGCCGCCGCACCTCACGACGGCCACGCGATCCTTGCGACTCTGATCCTATCGCAGGTACGATTTCCGCGACAACTTTTTTCGGCGATTTCACTCGGACCACGACCTCGCGACTGCGAAAGCGAGGTGGGAACCACACGATGGGACGATTTTTCGGCAGAGTGACGACCGGCGGCGGCATGCGGGCCGTGTGGTACACGTTCAAGAAGGCCCGCGAGGCCGGCGGGGTCTGGGCGCTTTGGAAGGCGATGCGGTCGAAGAACGCCTGCAAGACCTGCGCGCTCGGCATGGGCGGGCAGGCCGGCGGCATGGTCAACGAGGCCGGCCACTTCCCGGAGGTCTGTAAGAAGTCGTTTCAGGCGATGGTCGCCGACATGCAGGGGGCCGTGAAGCCGACGTTCTTCGAGACCTATTCGATCCCGCAGCTGCGCCGCTTTTCGCCCCGCGAAATGGAGCACTCCGGCCGTCTCGTGCAGCCGGTAATTCTCGAGAAGGGATCGCAGCATTACCGGCCGATTGAGTGGGCCGAGGCGATGGAGCGGATCGCCGCCAAGCTCAAGGCCACACTGCCTGCAGAATCGTTCTTCTATTTCAGCGGCCGGTCGAGCAACGAGGCAGGTTTTCTGCTGCAATTGTTTGCCCGTCTCTACGGCACGAATCACGTCAACAACTGCTCCTACTACTGTCACCAGGCCAGCGGCGTGGGGCTGGCGAGCGTGATCGGCACCAGTGCCGGCACGATCCAGCTCGACGACATGGAGAAGTCGGATTTCGTGATGCTCATCGGCGGCAACCCGGCGAGCAACCATCCGCGAATGATGCGGACGCTGATGACTGTCCGCCGCCACGGCGGCAAGGTGGTGGTCGTGAATCCAATCATCGAGACGGGGCTCGTCAACTTCTCAGTGCCGAGCGACCCATGGGCGCTCTTTTTCGGCGCGGAGATCGCAAGCACCTACGTGCAGCCGCACGTCGGCGGAGACCTGGCCCTTGTCTACGGCATGATGAAGCGACTGCGGGAACTGCATGCCGAGCAGCCGCGGAATGCGGCTGGCGAACTCGTCGTCGATGAGGAGTTTCTGCTTCAGCACGCCACTGGCTGGCCTGAATTGGCCGCACGGCTCGACACCCTCTCCTGGGACGAGATCGTGGAGAAGTCGGGTGTGTCGTGGAGCCAGATCAACGACATGACACGCCAGTATGCGGCCGCGCAGCGGGCGGTCTTCACCTGGACAATGGGCGTGACGCACCACCTGCACGGCGCCGCCACCGTGCAGGCCATCGCGAGCCTGGCGATCATGCGGCGGATGGTGGGGCGGCCTGGGGCCGGCCTGCAGCCGATCCGCGGCCACTCCAACATCCAAGGCATGGGCACGGTGGGCGTCACGCCGACGCTCAAGAAGGCCCTCTTCGAACGGCTCGAGAGCACGCTCGCCGTGAAACTCCCGACGATGAAGGGCTACGACACGCTCGAATGCCTCGATGCGGCAGACGCCGGCACGATGCGGTTTGCCCTCTGCCTCGGTGGCAATCTCTGGGGTGCGAGCCCCGACGCCACCTATGCCGAGCGGGCCATGAGCAAGATCGACACGGTGGTCTATATGAATACCTCGCTCAATACGGGCCATGCCGGTGGCCTCGGTGGCGAAGAGACGATTATTTTGCCCGTACTCGCCCGCGACGAGGAGCCAGAGCCCTCCACGCAGGAGAGCATGTTCAGCTACATCCGCCTCTCCGACGGCGGAGTGCCGCGGCATGTCGGCCCCCGGGCCGAGGTGGAGATCATCGCCGACCTGGCCCGCCGGGTGCTGGGCGACGGTGGGCCCGTTGACTGGCGGGGCATGGCCCATACGAGCACGATCCGGCAGACGATTGCGACGATCGTGCCGGGCCTCGAACAGATCGCCGACATCGATCGCACGAAGAAGGAGTTTTCGATTCCCGGCCGGTCCCTCGACAAGCCGTCGTTTCCGACCGATGACGGCCGGGCCCGGCTCTTCGTGCACGACCTGCCTGCGGCGCCCACAACCCTGCAACTCATGACCATCCGCAGCGAGGGGCAGTTCAACACGGTCGTCTACGAGGAGGAAGATCTCTACCGCAATCAGACGCGGCGCGACATTGTGCTCATGCATCCCGACGACATCTCGCGGCTCGGCCTGACCGCCGGTGGCCGCTGCCGGATCACGAGCTCGGCAGGAACGATGCGGGGTCAGATCGTATCAGCCTTCGAGCAGATCCGGCCGGGCAACGTGGCGATGTATTACCCCGAGAGCAACGTGCTCGTGCCGAAGTCGGCCGACCCGCTCTCGCGGACGCCGGCCTACAA
>CAMCYH010000158.1 GCA_945883745.1 Candidatus Kuenenia stuttgartensis | reverse complement strand
TATCCGCGTGAGATCGTGGAGCTCGACGCGGATTTGGAAGCCGATCTGGGAATCGACTCGATCCGCAAGGCTCAGCTTTTCGGCGAGATCGGCCAGAAGTATGGCCTTGTGGCGGATGACAGCGTTTCGCTGGACGACTTCCGCACGCTCCGGCATCTGCTGGACTACATGCTGCCGAGGGTCGGCGGCGGCCACCGGCCAACCGTGGCACCGACTCCCGCTCCGACATCCGGTTCGACTTACGCGCCACGCGGAGACGCTTTCCGCCGGGGCATTGAGATCGGCCGACTGCATCGCGAGGCCATCCGCCTGTGGGCGAGGCAGGTTTCCGCTGCCGATCGGGGACTGCATCCTTCGGTGATCGCCCCTCAACTTCATGAGTTTATGGAAGGCGTCGCCGATGGCGCGGCGGTCGAATGTGACGTGCTGCTGGCTGCCTTGGCGGCCCCTGCTGCGGCGCTGGGAGGCAGCGACATCGTCGCCGTCTGCCCAGGGCGGCCCGGTGCGGGTGTACGCGGCGTCGTGGTCGGGTTCGGTCGTGTGGCCGACCCGTCGGTTGAGCGGTTTGCCGAGGAAGCGCGATCCGGGACGATCGTCGGCGTCAAAGGACTGCCCGGTGGCGTTGCCGGTTGGAATGACGCCGGGCTGATGGTGGTGCTTGGCCGTGGCGATCGATCAGGTACGGCCGACCTTCATGGTGCTTCTCCCGCGGTCCTCTTGGTTGGGCAGCTTGTACGGGAGTGCAGCACGATTGAAGACGTCGAGCGTGTGGCCGCGGGGATGGCCCCGATCGATCACCCGATCATCGTGCTCCACGTCGGTGACGGTGGTGTCCGGCGGCTCAATGTGGACGGCCGGCTGGTGGTGCTCGGTGAAGTCGTTCGCGAGTGCGACCCGCGTGCCGCATTGGCGCGGATTCTCCTTGCGGATGGCGCGGTCCCAGAGTCGGAGGCTGTTGGTTCCCTGCTTCGCGGACAGTCCGGCGATTCGCTCCACGCCGCGCTTTCGGCAGCAGGTGCATGGCTGGCAGTTGGTGTGGTCGATGGTGAGCCGCACATCCACGGCGGCTCCGCTCTCGGGGGAGGCTGGCTTTCGCCACACGAGGGAGTCTCGTTGCCCCGCACTCAGTCGCCACGACAGGACGAGACCGGTTCGATCACCAGACGGTACGGGCTTGTGACACGCGCGTTGGCTCAACCGCTGCCGGTTCGCGACCTCACCAACGCGCGGGTCGTGATCATCGGTGGCGGCGTCGTCGCTGCTCGTCTGGTCGCATCGCTCGAGCCACTCGGGGCCCGGCCGGTGCTGCTGCCAGAAGGCGACCATCGTCAGCTCTGTGAGGCCTTGGATCGGGAGGAAGCGGCAGGGCCGATCCGTCATCTTGTGGTGGCCACGCCGTGGTCGGCTGCAGGCGGCTCATGGGTGCAGCGACGAAAGGAAGCGATCGTCGGGCCCTATTTCGCCTGCCAGCGTTGGGTTATGACCAGGATTAAGAGCGGGGACCTGGCCTCGTCCACGATGACGGCTGTCACGAATCTCGGGGGTGATTTCGGCCTCTCGGGTACGGTCGGCGGCGTCGAGAGCGGCGCTCTCTCCGGGCTCTTCAAGGGAGTGGCTCGGGAATTCCCCGATCTCCAGGTTCGAGTGGCCGACTTTTCTCCGGGTGCTGCCGTCGACGAGATTGCCTCCGCGGTGGTTGGAGCCATCCGTGATGATGCCGGACCGCTCGAAATCGGTCACACGGGTGGCCAGCGGTGCATGATCGTTCCATGCGAAGGGGGTAGTCAGCCTGACCTGAAGGCGTCGCGGGCGTCGCTGGTACGCGGCAGTGTCTGGCTGGTGACCGGAGGGGCGCGGGGCGTCACGGCGGCCTGCGCCCGGGAACTTGGATCACGCTATGGGCTGACGCTTGCGGTCGTGGGATCGACCCAGCCGACTCATGTGGAACCGAAATGGCTCGCGCTCGACGAGGCCGGGCTGAAGGATCTCAGGTCGGGCGTGATGGTGGGTGCGAAAGCGCGGGGGGACGATCCGCGGCATGCCTGGAAGGTCGTCGAGAAGTCGATCGAGATCGCCACGTCGATGGCCGCCTTCGAGGCAGCGGGCGTGCGAGCTCGCTACTATGCCTGTGATCTCGCCGACACGGCGGCCGTGCGGGCGTTGGTTGGCCGCGTCGTTGCCGATCTCGGGCCGGTGCGTGGTCTGGTCCATGGCGCCGGATTCGAGGCTGCCTGCCGGTTCGAGAAAAAGACGCTCGACGGGCTGGAGGCCACGCTGGGGCCGAAATGCATCGGCTTCGCGAATCTGCTTGAGTCGCTCGATCGAGCGACGCTCGAACGGGTCGTGGCTTTTGGGTCCACCAGCGGCCGCATGGGTGGTCATGGTCAGGCCGATTACTCCCTCGCCAACGACATGCTGGCCAAGATGGCCAGCGAGGCAAAATCGGCCTCTCCCTCGTTGCGGGCCACGGTGTTTCATTGGCACGCCTGGGATGAGGTGGGCATGGCGAGTCGGCCCGAGAGCCGGTTCGTGCTGGAGCAGTTCGGCCTGAAGTTCATGCCGCTGGCCGAAGGAGTGCGTCGATTCATGGACGAGATCGAGGCCGGCCAGCCCGACGTAGAGGTGCTGGTGACGGAGCCGGTGCTCGTCAGTGACACGGATCTTCGGGAGCCGCCGACCGGTGAACCAACGGAGCCCGCGAGTGTCACCCATCGTCTTGATACCCCCCGTGCCGCGTGGGGAAGCTTGGTTGCCGATGTCAATCAGGCGGGTGATGCGACGAGAGTCACTTTTCGCCTTGATCCAACCACCGATCGATTTCTCCTGGAGCACCTGCAGTACGGTCGCCCCCTGTTGCCCGGAGTGATGGGCTTGGAACTGCTGGCGCAGGCAGGCATTGCAGCACAAGCGCTGGCGGATGTGCGTGAAATACGCGAGTTCAACATCGAACGGCCGATAGGATTTGCCGACGACACCCCTCGGGATGTACGAGTCGCGGTTGCGATCGGTAGCCACGTGATCGAAGCCAAGGCGTTCTCGCAGCGTGAGCAGGGGGGCCATCCTCCGTCCCACACGGAGATGCTGCATCTCCATGCCCTGCTTGTGCCCGGAACTCCGGAGTCGATTTCGGAACGGTGTTCTGAGCCACCTTTGCCCTATTACCCGACCAATTACCGCGACGACTCGCCGTTGCGGCATGGTCCAGCCTTGCGGACGCTCAGCGGGCTTTTTCTTGATCGCAGCGGTGGGTGGGCACGTCTGACAGCACCCGATGAGAACGTCGCCGCACAGCCTCGTGGGGCCGCGGGCTGGACGGTTCCTATCGCGCTTCTTGACGGCTGCATCATGGCATGTGGCGTGTATTCGTTCGTCATGTGTGGTCAGCGAGTGGAAATCCCTCGCACATTTGCCCGCATTCGCTTCCTCTCGAAAGCCGCTGTTGGGGAGAAGTGCACCGCGAGACTTTTCTTCCGAAGTCAGGATGCCAAGACGACTGTCTACGATCTGTCGCTCTTTGGAGCCGACGGTCGAGGGCTTCTCGCAATCGACGGGTTGAGCCTCGCTGTGATGAAGCCCGAGCGGAGCCAGCCGGCATGATCCTCTTTCCGGGCGAAGGTGACTTGTCACTCGTTCATCCGTGTCGAGAGATGCGTGTCGGCCGTTGGCGAGTCGCATGTATTTTTCAAACGGCTCCTGCTTGCGGTCCCTCATCTTCCGGCGCCGCACTGCGGCTTGCCGAAGATCTCGTTGCAGATGTTCTGGGCGTAGCCAATCACACGGTGCGTGTCGCTACGCTGCTTCCATCCGGGCGGCCGATCGCCGCCGTCAGTGGTCAGGCGTCCTGCCCGACGGTTTCCGTGTCCCACGTCCGAGACATGTACGGCGCCGCTCTATCGTTTGATGGACAGGTTGGGATCGACATCGTGTGCCCGCACGAGGGAACTGCCTCGCTCCAGACGTTTTTCACGCCTGAAGAGCGTGCCATGCTTCCTCAGCACACGAGGCACTGGTACGCGAGCCTCTGGGCCGCCAAGGAAGCCGCTTACAAGGCAGCAGGGCTTGACATCGAGTTTCAACCACTGCGGGTGCACATTCGCGACCTGGGGCCGGACCGTTTTCAATGGTCTGTCTCTGGGCCGCATGATCGTGTCGCAGGCGCGGGGCGGTTGGCAATGGTGGGGCAGCATGTCGTCGCGTTGGCAGTGACTCGCAGGGCAGGCAAGGGCGGTGTGGGCGATGAATGCCGCGAAGAACTGGAGAAGGTCTCCGCATGTTTCTGAGTGAAACCCATCTGCCCCAGCTGTTGAGGCCGGAGTCGTATTTCGATCCTGACTGGTATCGGGATGAAGAGAAACATGTTCTCCGGTCCGCATGGTGGGCAGTCGCAACGCTCGATGAATTCCCGCGAGACGGTGATTTCATCACGTTCGATCATGTGGATGGACCGGTGATTCTGTGGAGAAAGGGAGGGGAGATCCGGGCATTTCGCAATGTGTGCGCGCACCGGTTGGCGAAGCTCACTGGCAAGGCTCGGGGTCATTGCGACTGCCTTACCTGTGACTATCACGGGTGGGAGTACGACGAATCGGGGGTGACGCGACGAATCCCAGACGCATCATCGTTTCGGCCGCTCGAAAAAGGCAGGCTCGGCCTCGCCGCCGTTCAAGCGGCAGTGGTCGGGTCGGTCGTTTTTATGTCCTTCGATGCGAGTGCGCCGCCGATTCGGGAGTGGCTCGGGAATGAGTGGGAGCGGATCAACGAGAGGTTTGGACCGCGGTCACGGACACTGTGGAGAGCCGACATCGACGTGCCAGTGAATTGGAAACTGCTCATCGAGAACAATCTTGAGAGCTACCACGTCGCATCAGTTCATGGCAAAACACTCGGCGCGTCGCCGGACGAGTCCATGTGTGAGCACGAGTTCTCCGATGGTGGCTCCCGATTTATTGGTCCGGGCTCAAACTCGACCTGGGGCAGAGTGCGACTTTCCTTGGCTCGGCAGATCAGGGAATCCATTCCCGCTGCGTACACCCATTCGATCGTCTATCCAGCGTTTACATGGCTGAGTGTGGATCTGCTCTCTGGCTTCCAGTCCATCGTTCCGACGGGGCCACGGTCGTGTCGCATGGTTGTCCGGTTTGCCGCATTTCAAGGAGACACGTCGACTTTCCTCGTGGATTTTATGGCAAGACGCTGTGTCGCTGGTGAGCTGACATTCTGGAAACGGGTGATCGCTGAGGATTTGTCACTCCTTCCGCAAGTGCAGGCGGGGATTGAATCACCTCGGCACCCGGGCGCTGGTTTGATTTCACGGCGCGAGGAGCGACTCGTTCATTTTCAGAAGTGGATCCTTGGGCGAATGGGCATGCCGAGTGAGGCTCACGGTGGGCCAAAACGTACGTCAGGGAGTCACTTGGACGGCCCGGTGGAGCACGGTACACGGTAATGGTTTTAGGGAAAGGTAAGGAGTCTTCGTCATGATCGATCTCGCAGGAAAAGTAGCTCTCGTGACCGGCTCGAGCCGGGGCATTGGCAAGGCATGCGCGTTGCGTCTCGCCGAGGCCGGGGCTGATGTCATCATCAACTATGTCACGAGCGGCCGGGAGGCCGATGACGTGGCGGCACAGATCGCCGCCCTGGGCCGAAACGCGGCCTGCGTGCGGGCCGACGTCAGCCA
>CAMCYH010000157.1 GCA_945883745.1 Candidatus Kuenenia stuttgartensis | reverse complement strand
GTCACCACGAACGTCCGAATGAGCAGATTGAAATCGGCCGCACCATCGAAGCCCAGGTAGCCGAGCGAGCCGCAGTAGGGGCCGCGGGCGACCCCCTCGAGTTCGGAAATGATCTCGCAGGCGCGGTGCTTCGGGGCGCCGGTGATGCTGCCCCCGGGGATGGCTGCCTCCACCGCATCGAGGGCCTGCAACCCGCCGCGCAGTCGGCCGACCACGATCGAGACGAGGTGCTGCACGTAACGGTAGCGCTCCAGGCGACAGAGCGACTCCACGCGGACGCTCTCAGGCCGGCAAACCTTGGCGAGGTCGTTGCGCACGAGGTCCACGATCATCACGTTCTCAGCCCGATCTTTGTCGCTGGAGCCAAGTTCGTCGGCCGTATAGAGATCGGCCTCGGGGCTGGCGATGGCGCGGCGAGTGCCCTTGATGGGATGCATTCGCACGGTGCCGGCGTTTCCCTGGAGGAATCGCTCCGGTGACATGCTGGCGATGACAACATTTCCGGCATCGAAGTAGCCGGCGAACGGAGCGGGGTTGCAGGTGCGGGCCGCCCGATAGAGCGTGACCGGATCGATCGTGGCTTCCACGGCCAGTTGCTGGGCGAGGTTCACCTGAAAGATGTCGCCGGCACGCACATATTCGATCCCCGCGGCAACCATTTCGAGATACGCTCCGCGGGAGAACGTGGACCGGACGTGCCCGTGGGAGGGGAGAGGGTGAAGGCATTCGTGGGCTGAAGCGGTCGAGGAGGTGGAAAACGTCCATGGACGGCTTTTTCCCAGGGCAGATAGCACGGCTTCGAGCCGTTCGCTTGCCCGCTGACGGCGCGCCTGCGGACCGCGGGCCGGGACGCCCTGAGAGATCGCCCAGCCTTGGCCCGTGTCGTGGTCGAACGCAAAGACGACGTCGTAGGCATGGAGTGACACGAGTGGCGCGGGGGTCATGCGGGCCGGTGGTGCCGCAAGGCCGAGTGCGGCAAGCCCACACTCGTAGGAGAGCAGGCCGGCCACGCCTCCCTGGAAGGGTGGAAGGCCAGGAATCGTTGTGCAGGTGAGGTCGGCCAGAAGGTGGCGGATGGCGGCGAACGCTCGGGAAAGTTCCGCCGCGGGATCGGCAGCATCGCCGGGCACGCTGAGCGAGTGGACCGGATCGGCGGCCACGAATGAAAAGCGGCCGAGCCGCGGCGGCACGCTGGCCGCAGAAGGCTCGGCAGGCCGATCGGCAAGAGCGCTATCGAGAAAGATCGCATGCGGCAGGCGGGCGAGCCCCGCGAAGACGGCGGGAGCATCGATGGCGGGATCGATCTCGGCGACGAGGGCGCCCGAGGCCGTGAACCAGCGGCGGGTGATCGGGATCGTCATGACGGCTCGCCAACCGGTTCCGACTGGGTCGCTTTTTTGGCCACCTCGGCAGCAGCCTGCGACGGTCCGTGGGCGATCTCCGGCTGGGTCAGGTGACCCCAGTCGAGGGCCTGATCCTGCCGATAGTCTTTGCCGAGCGTGAGCGCCGTTACCGCCTTGGCCACCTCGTAGCCGAGATAGAACGCATGCGACGGGTCGACGTCGTCGCGGCCAGCCTCGGCCACCTGTCGAAAGAGGAGAAACGGATCGCGGGAGGCGAGGTGCAGTCCGGCCCCCACCAGGTGGACCTCGCCCCGCTCGGCAAAGATCCGGAAGTTGGGGTCGCGGATCGCGGTGGCGATCCGATCGAGTTGGGCATCACCGAATTCCTGTGGCTTACCCGATCGCAGCGTGACCAGCCCCGGCTCCACATGCTTGGGCAGCGTGCGGTTGGTGACGGCATGGTGGACGAGCCGCCGCCCGAGGTCGCATTCCTTCACGCTGCTTCTGGCCCAGTGGATCACCTCGGTCGTGAGCACCGAACGGATGCCCGTCTCCTGACAGAAGCCGAGCAGCATCACGTTGATGCCGGCCGAATCGACATCGGTGAGCTCGGTCAGGTTGCCGATGCCCATCATCATTTCGGCGTCGGGATAGCGGCGACGGATCTCGAGATAGCGACCGAGGCTGGCGGCAAACCCGAATCCGATCGGCTCGAGCACCGGGTCGAGTCGTAGCGGCACGCGTTCGTTGGTCAGCCGCTCGATCGTTTCGTCGAAGCCTTCGAGCGTGGCAGGCACGTCGGGCACGACGACGACCTCGCAGCCCCAGTCGGCGGCGGCGGCAACGTTGGTGGAATTGACGGAGAGCACGAGCGTCGCTCCGGCGCGGGTCGCGGCGATGATTTCGCGGGGCTCGAAGCTGTCGATCGAAACCACGAACCCCTCGTCGACGAGCATCCGCACGGCGTCGCCCACGGCCGTCCACACGCTGCCAGGGTCGCAGCCAATATCGATGCGGTCGGCGCCGTCGGCCCGCAGACGGCGGGCTTCTGCGAGGAGGTCGGCCGAGGCGAGCCGCGGGGCATGGTTGATCTCGGCGATGATCTCGATACAAGAGTCGCCGTAGGTGGAGAGATCACGGGACTGCTGGCCGAAAAATTCGTCGAGCCGACGCAGATCCTCCGGCCCGCGCTCGACGGGCACCGACGTCACCTCGGCAAAGGTTTCCAGCGGGCCCCGACAGGCGCCAGGGATCAACACGCGGCTGGTGCCCGGGGGCACCACGAGTCGCTTCGCGATCCATGGCGTCGTCATCAGCGCGGCGACGGTGATGTTGAGCACCTGGATCGAATACTCGAAGCCGACCCGCGGCGCGAGACGCTCGAGAACCTGCCGGAGCGAGTGCTCGGCGAGTTTGCCGGTGACAAAGTGAATGCGGGGCGGCGATGACACGGGCGCGTGTTTCCGATGTGACAGGTCGACCCTATTCTAAGGCATCATGATTCTCGAAGGTATCATCACGACGTGCGATGCGACGGGGCAGATGCATCTGGCGGCGATGGGGCCGCATGTCGACGAGGAGGCCGGCCGCACCGGCGCGCTCGAACGGCTGTCGTTGCGGCCGTTCGCGACGAGCCAGACGGCGGTCAATCTGGCCGCGGTGCCGGAGGGGGTGTTTCATCTCGTTGACGATGTGCTGCTCTTTGCCCGGGTCGTGACCAAGTCGCTGGCCGAGCCGCCGGCGTGTCGGCCGGCCGAGGGGGTGCGTGGCTGGGTGGTCGAAGACGCCTGTCGGGCCTACGAGTTTCGGATCGAAGCGAGCGACACGTCGCAGGAGCGGCGGCGGCACGAAGCACGCGTGGTGAGGATGCACGACGGACGGCCGTTTGTGGGATTCAACCGGGCGAAGCATGCCGTCGTGGAGGCGGCGATTCTCGTGACACGGATCCATCTGCTCGGGGCCGACGAGATCCGGCGGCAGATGACCGCCCTCGTGCCCTTGGTGGAGAAGACCGGCGGCAGTCGGGAACGCGCGGCCTGGGAGTTGATCGAGGGATATGTCCGCTAACAACGCATCACGCACGACCGACGTGTCAGGGACGGTCGAGGTGCGCACGCCCGGCCGGTTGCATCTGGGCATGATCTCATTCGGTAATCCTACCGTGCCATCGTTTGGCGGCGTGGGCGTGATGGTCGCGGGGTTGGGCGTGGAGGTGCGGCTCACGCCGGCGTCGACGCTCACGGCCTCCGGACCACTGGCCGATCGGGCCGTAGCCTTCGCCCGGCAATGTGCCGAGGCCTGGTCGTTGGGGCAGGTGGGCTGTGCGATCGAGGTCACTGCGGCGCCCCCGGCGCACGTGGGCCTCGGCAGCGGCACGCAGTTGGCTCTCGCCGTGGCGGCCGGGATGCGACAGGTGTTTTTGGTCGACGCGCCGTCGCCGGCAGAGAAGCGGTTCTCCACCGACGAGACCTTCCACCTGGCTGCCGCCGTGGGCCGCGGCCGACGGTCGTGCGTCGGCATCTACGGCTTTGCCGGTGGGGGGCTGATCTTCGAGGAGGGGCGGTTCGCCGGTGATCCTTCCAAACAGGTCTCGCCGCTGGTCGCGCGTGTGGCCCTGCCAGAGGCGTGGCGATGCGTGGTGTTCATTCATCGTGATGCCGAAGGCCTCTTCGGTGAGGCGGAGAAGGAGGCGTTTGCGCGTCTGCCATCGGTCCCGGAGGGGATTTCAGCGGAACTCTCCCGAATCGCCGCGGAGGAACTCATGCCCGCGGCGGAACGAGGAGCCTTCGACGCCTTCAGCGACGCCGTCCTTCGCTACGGCCGCCTGGCCGGAAAGCCGTTTGAGCCCGAGTCATCGCGGCTGCCGTTTCATGAGGCCCTTGGCGGCCTCATCGACCTCATAGGCCAGTGCGGAATCCGCGGTGTGGCGCAAAGCAGCTGGGGGCCGGCCGTGATGGCCTGTTGCGACTCGCCCGGCTCGGCGGAACGACTCGTTGCCACGTTGACCGGCCGCGGTCTCGCCTTGCGGTATGACATGGTCATCACACCGTTCGCTCGGCACGGTGCCGAGGTGCGCTACACCAGGCCGTAGCTGGACAGCACGTCGCGAAGCTTCGCGGCGAGCGGCGTTTCTAAAGGCACCAACGGGAGGCGGACGTCGCCCGTGTCACGGCCGAGCATCGCCATCGCCGCCTTGATCGGAATCGGGTTGCTGGCGAGGCCGAGCAGGTCCCGGCAGAGCGTGAAGAGCTTGTGGTGAAGCGACCGAGCCTTGGCGAGGTCGCCAGCGTCGAATGCGTCGAGGAGCGCCTTCATGTCGGCCGGCACGATGTTGCCGACCACCGAGATCACGCCCCGCCCGCCGATCGACAACAGCGGCAGCGTGAGGCTGTCGTCACCGGAGAGCACGGTGAGGTCGGTGGCTCCGATGATCTGCGAGGCCTGGTCCATCGACCCGGTAGCCTCCTTGACCATCGCGATGCCGGGCAGATCGGCCAGCCGCAGGATTGTTTCCGGCTCGATGTTGCGGCCGGTTCGCGTCGGGATGTTGTACACGCAGATCGGGATGCCGACGCTCTCGGCCAACGCCTTGAAGTGTTCGTAGATGCCCTGCTGCGTCGGGCGGTTGTAATAGGGGCCAACGACGAGCGCCGCATCGGCGCCTTCCTTGGCGGCATACTTCGTGAGCCGCAGCGCTTCCGCCGTGGAGTTGCTGCCCGTGCCCGGCATGACGAGCAGCCGACCGGCTGCTGCCTGGATGCTCTCGGCGATCACCCGCTCATGCTCGTCATGCGTAAGCGTCGGTGATTCACCGGTGGTGCCGACGGGGCAGATTCCGGTGGTACCGGCCTCGGCCTGAAAGGCGATCTGGCGGCGCAGGGCGGGGACGTCGACCGTGCCATCGCGAAACGGCGTCACGAGTGCGACGGAGAGACCAGCAAACTTTTCGGCGCGTGTAGTCATGGGGTGAGAAGATATGATTTTCACCGCTGGGCGGCAAAGGGTGGCCGCTGCGACGCCGGAAACGCCACCGAGGAAAAGCACGATGCGGGCAGGTGCGGCCGAGGCGATGAGACGGGTGGTTGCCTCTGGAGGCCGGCCGGGCCGCGTCGGTGCCATCCTCGGGACGGGCCTCGGCGGGCTGGCGGACGGGCTCGACGACCGCTGGGCCGTGGCTGCCGTCGATACCGGCTGGCTACCGAAGTCATCGGCCACCGGGCATGCCGGAAGAATCGTCGGCGGTCGTCTTGCCGGCACGGATGTCATCGTGCTCCAGGGACGAGTCCACAGCTACGAGGGATTTCCAGCCGAGATGCTCGCCCGCGGCGTCGAACTGCTGGCGGCTCTCGGGGTGACGACGCTCTTGGTGACCAACGCCTCCGGCGGGCTGCGGCC
>CAMCYH010000156.1 GCA_945883745.1 Candidatus Kuenenia stuttgartensis | reverse complement strand
AAACTAGCGATCGAACAATTTCTTGATCGCCCAAAATGTGGCTGCACGGCCCGCACGAGCGATTGACCGCGTCAGCGGAATCCGCTTTGGACACACTGCCACACAGTTCTGAGCGTTGCCGCACATCTGGATGCCACCCTGAGACGTGAGCGACTCCATTCGTTCGTCGGCGATCATCTTTCCGATCGGATGCGAGTTAAAAAGCATTGCCTGGCTGATCGCATGCGGTCCCACGAAGCCCTCGTCAAATTCAGACCGTCGCCTGTTCTCAAAAGCCTCCTGTGACTCGTCGTCGCGACGCACCACATCGATCTTCGTGAACTGGGGGCAGGCCTCCAAACAGCAGCCACAGCTGATGCAGGTGGAGAGCGGATAGGCGTCTTCCTGCTCCTCCGGCGAGACTCGCGGGCCGGGGCCGTGATCATACGACCCGTCGACCGGAACCCACGCCTTAACCCGCTCCAGCGACCGAAACAGCCGGCTGCGGTCCACACACAGGTCGCGGACCACGGGAAACTTCGACATTGGCCGCAGTTCGATCTCGTCGCTTTCATCCAGCAACGAATCGACAAGCGCGGAACACGCCATACGGGTGCGACCATTGATAAGCATGGTGCACGAGCCGCAGACTTCTTCCAGGCAGCTGCAGTCCCAGGCCACCGGCGGCACCGGCTGACCATCTTCTGAACGTGCCAGCGCTGCGATTCTCTGTAGCACGCTGATCACATTCATGTTGGGCTCGTAGGGCACGTCAAAGTGCTGCCAGTAACTCTCCTCACCGGGCGAATCCTGCCGCAGCACGCGGACTCGGACTGTTCGGGGGGCCGCCGATTCAACAAGTTGGATCATGGTCTTGCTCTCCTCAGGCTCCTGTCGTTGCCGGGGCCGCCGCCACTGCAGCATGGCCGTTGGTGGCAGTCTTGCTGGCCTGCCGTTCCTTCCAGACCTCCTCGATCACCTCACCACCCACGAGACCATAGAGTCTCGGTCGCGGCGGGATGAGCGATGTGTCGATATCCTCGTAACTGATTTCAGGATGGCCATCGGCGTTTTGCGTGGCGACTGTCGACTTGAGCCAGCGGCGGGTGTTTTCCTCGAACCGGTCGCACCACGCCTCCGCCTCACGACGCTTTTCGATCGGATCGGTCGCTTCGATTCCTGGCATGGCGAAGTCGGGCTTGAAGTGGGCTCCGCGGCATTCGTCTCGCTGGAGGGCGCCCTTCAAAATCAGTTTCGCCAGCGGAAACATGTCCCCAAGCGACTTCGTGAACACGACATTTTGGTTCGTCCAGTTGCCGGTGTCGGAAATGGCACACTTCCGCCACCGTTCTTCCAGCGTGCAGACCTCGCCATAGGCCGCCGCGAGTTGATCGTTGCGGCGGACCACCGTGGCGGTGCGGGTCATGATGTTGCCCAGTTCCTGGTGGAGATCGTAGGGATTCTCCGCGCCTGCCGTGCGTGAGAGGAGGGCCCGGTGCCGCTCCTCCTGCCGACGGATGGCTGCGGCAAACAGCGGCTCCGTGCCGGCAGGCGAACGACCGCCGGCGATCACACCCGGAGCACAAAAGAGACCTGTAAAAATGCACGACAAAAGCGAGTTGGCCCCGAGCCGATTCGCCCCATGATATTGGTAGTCGCACTCACCGATGGCATAGAGCCCGGGAATGTTGGTCTGCTGATTACGAGGTGAACCTTCGACAAGGCCGCCCGTTCCGCTCTTTTCGTAGTCAACCCACAGGCCACCCATTGAGTAGTGAACGGCCGGGAAAATCTTCATCGGCTCCGTGCGCGGGTCGACCCCCTGGAACTTCTCGTAGATCTCGAGGATGCCGCCAAGCTTTCGGTCGAGCGCTTCGCGGGGGATGTGGGTCAGATCAAGATAGACGCAGAGACGATCCTTCTCGACCGACAGGCCGTCGGTGGTGCAGATGTCGAAGATCTCGCGGGTGGCTATATCACGGGGCACGAGGTTGCCGTATTTCGGGTACCGTTCCTCGAGAAAGTAGGAGCGATCAGCCTCGGGAATGTCGCGCGGAGCCCGCGGGTCTTGAGGCTTTCGCGGCACCCACACGCGACCTCCTTCGCCACGAGCGCTTTCGCTCATCAGACGCAGTTTGTCAGCGCCCGGAATGGCCGTGGGGTGCACCTGAATGAACTCGCCGTTGCCGTAGGATGCCCCAGCCTGATAAGCCCGACTCACTGCACTGCCGGTGCAGACCATCGACATCGTCGAGCGACCGTAGACCAGGCCACAGCCGCCGGTGGCCAAGATGACCGCGTCGGCAGGAAACGCCCGAAACTCCATCGATACGAGGTCCTGGCAGACGGCGCCGCGGCAGCGGCCCGAGTCATCGACGACCGGCTCCAGGAAGTCCCAAAACTCCCATTTCTTGACGAGTCCTTCGACCTCCCAGCGACGGACCTGCTCATCGAGCGAGTAAAGCAGTTGCTGGCCGGTCGTCGCCCCGGCGAAGCTGGTGCGTTTGTAGAGGGTACCGCCGAACCGGCGCTGGTCGCGGAAGCCCTCCGGTGTGCGATTGAACGGCACGCCGAGCCTGTCCATGAGGTCGACGATCCGCGGCCCCCAGTCGGCCATCTCCTTGACCGGCGGCTGGTGCTGCAGGAAATCGCCGCCGTACACCGTGTCGTCGAAGTGCTTCCATTCGGTATCGCCCTGCTGGCGGGTGAGCGCATTGACACTGTTGATGCCGCCTTGGGCGCAGACGCTGTGCGACCGCTTCACCGGTACAAGGCTGACGAGGTCGACATGCATGCCGAGTTCGGCCATGCGCATCGTTGCGGCCAAACCGGCCAGGCCGCCGCCAATCACGAGCACTCGCGGTTGTGCCATCGGATTAATTCTCCCCGGGGATGGATTCCTTGCCCTCGAGCATCCTCTTCACCTCGTCCATGCGGGTTTCGATGACGCGGGCTTCAGCGATGTCGATCGACCGCATGCCCGCCAAAGCACCTAGCCCCGCTCCGCCGAGCAGCACACCGACGGCGACACTGATCCAGCTCGCCCGTCGCATCGCTGCGGGACTGGTCCAGAGGCCCCAGGTGATACCGAGCGTCCAGAGTCCGTTGGCGAAATGAAACACGGTCGACAGGACACCAACCGCGTACAGAATGGTCACGATCGTCGGCTGCAAGGCGGCCGCCGCTGAGCTCGACGCATGGTGCGGATCGAATTTACCACCCCCGAACGGTGTCCCGAGCCAGTGCAATTGCAGCACGTGCCAGACGATGAACGCGAACGCGATCATGCCGGTGGCCCTCTGGAGGGTATAGCGAACATTGCTGACGTAGGGGTAGGACCCGACGTTCGGCAAGCCGTTGGCGATGATGATGAAGCCGACGGTTGCGTGGAACAGCATTGGCAGGAAAATGAACGCCCACTCAATCGGTACCAGCAGCGGACCGAGCGAATGAATCAGATCGACCCGCGATTGGAAACTCCCCGGCCCGGCGAGCACTGAGGCGTTGGTGAGCAGATGGACGACCAGGAACGCGCCGACCGGAATCAGTCCAGACAGCGAGAAAAGCCGATAAATGAGAAACTGATGGCGGGCGAGAAAAGAAGGCGACGACGCACGATCGCTCACAACGGGCCTCTTGGGGCATGCAAGGCGCCGGACGGGTCTGGCTGCTCTTCACCGTCGCGGCAACTGTCCTGATCGGCGTCCGACGACCGCAACGCTGTCGCTCACCGATCCAACCGCACTTAGGAGTATAGGTCCGCCGTATCGACCGGCAACGGCACCACGACATTTGGCGGCGCCGCGGGCGAGATTTATACTCTCAACGGACGTTTCGCCCGGCAAGGAGGGCACTCGGTGACAGATCCGCACGCACTTCGCAGCGACGGTGCAGACCACGACCAGGTGGTGCCGCCGTTGCTCACGGACCAGCCGGCCAAGGTGCTCGCGAGCTTGCCAGATGGCGTGGCGCTGGTCGATGGCTCCGGCCGGATTCAATGGGCCAACCACCAGTTTTGCCAATGGTGCCGGGAACAGGTGCGGGAGGGAATCAACCTTTTTGACGCACTCGGTCGGCCCGATATCGAGGGGCCTGATCCAGCACCGCTGCAGGCCGCGTTGGAGGGCCGCAGCACCGGCGAGACCACGCTGCGAACCGCCGATAACCGGTACTTCCATCTGCATGCGGCGTTGCTCGACAACGGCGGGCTCGCTGAACCGCGGCTCGTTGTGGCCGTACGCGACGTCACTCACACGATCCTCGAACAACAGAAGAGAGCTGCCATCCATCAGGCTGGTCAGACCCTCGCCGATTTGTCACCGGCCGAACTTGCCGACATGACCGTCGCCGAGCGGATCGAGCTGCTCAAGAGCAACATCATCCATTATGCGAAGGACCTGCTTCAGTTCGACGTGGTGGAGATTCGCCTCCTCGATCAGCGGACCGGGCGGCTGGAGACGCTGCTTTCGGAGGGGATGCAGCCGGAGGCGGAAGCGCGAATCCTCTATGCCAAGCCGGAGAACAATGGTGTGACGGGCTGGGTGGCGGCGACAGGGCGGAGCTATCGGTGCAGCGACACCACCCGAGACCCTCTCTACCTCGAGGGCTGCAAGGGGGCGAAGAGTTCGATGACCGTGCCACTGCTCATGCACGACCAGGTGATCGGCACGTTCAACGTCGAGACGCCGGAACCTGGGGGCTTCACCGCGACCGACCTGCAGTTTCTGGAGATTTTCTCGCGGGACGTGGCTGCGGCGTTGAATACGCTCGAATTGCTCGTGGCAGAGAAGGCGACGACGGCCGCCGAAAGCATCGAGGCGATCCATGGAGCCGTGGCGTTGCCGGTGGACGACATCCTCAACGATGCGGTGGGAGTCATGGAAAAGTACATCGGCCATGACGCCGATGTAGTCGACCGCCTCCAGCGAATCCTCCGCAACGCTCGCGATATCAAGCAGGTCATCCAAAAGGTTGGCGAAAAGATGGCCCCCAGTTCCGCCCACACCCAACTGCGGCAGGGGGATCGGCGGCGGGCGCTCCTCGGCCGGCGGATTCTCGTGGCCGACGCGGATGAGCAGGTGCGGGCAGCGGCCCACGCGCTCCTGGAGCGATATGGCTGCACCGTGGAGACTGCCCGCGATGGCGCCGAGGCGGCTCTCATGGTGCGAGCCTGCGGCGATGAACCCTACGACGTGATCATCGCCGACATTCGCCTGCCCGACATGAGTGGTTACCAGCTCCTTCTCAGGCTGCAGCAATTAATGGAAACGGCGGGAGAAGGCCAGCCGACGAAGGTGCCGCTGGTGCTCATGACTGGATTTGGTTACGACCCCGGCCATTCCATCGTGAAGGCGCGGCAGGCCGGTATCGACCTGGTGCTCTTCAAGCCGTTCCGGATCGACCAGCTTCTGGACACGATCGAGCGGATGCTGTCCCGTCGGCAAGACGTCGTGAAGGCGTAACCAACCCGCGAGGTGAGGGGCTGCCCATACCCCGTCGCCGCATGTTCGCAACGGGCATCCTGCCCGCTGCGAACGTGATGCTGGCTGCGCTCTCGGCATCCTTGCCTTCGCTTGCCAACAACGCCGGCTCTCGGGGCATGGGTAGCCCCTCACCGGCCCGACTTCCCGTGCATTTCTCGCCATTGCAAGGGCTGGAGGCCCGCTTTTCATTCGGCCGGAGGCCGAATGAGCGAAGCGAGGCCAGGATGGCGAGCGCCGCGGTGAGGGTAGGCACTGCGGTCCTGCAAGGGCTGGAGGCCCGCTTTTCTTTCGGCCGGAGGCCGAATGAGCG
>CAMCYH010000155.1 GCA_945883745.1 Candidatus Kuenenia stuttgartensis | reverse complement strand
AGCGGCCAAGTTGTGCCTTGCGAAATCGGCGGCACGCCTCTTCGGCGTCGTTCCAGTGGCCTGAGCGCATGGTGTCGATGATCGCGTCGTAGGCGGAGTGTTCCTGATCGCTCAGTCGTCCGCTGCGGAATTCATCGTTGATGGCTGTTGCGACGCGGTCGAGTTTTTCCACACTGCGGCTACTGGCAGCGGTTAAGAGCGCGGCTGAGAAGCGGAGGTTTTCAAAGGGCACCTGCGGAGCCCGCCCGCATCCGAGCAGTGCCGCCGCCGAAAGCACCGCCACGATCGTACCGACGCAGGCGTGCGTCGGGCGATACCGCAAACCATCTGCCCACATCGCCAGAGCGTGTTGGGAGTCACGGCATCGCATCGGATTCGCCTCCATTGATGCTGCACATGGCCGCCCAGACCGGATGACTGATGGATGCCGACACGAATCGGGTGCTGCCGTCGCCGAGGACGATGTTCGCCCCGTTCGGGTGCTCGGAAAACATCTGGCAGACATGGCTCAAAGGGTCGTTGGGCGGATGGATGATCGAGAGCTCGCCGTCCGCCGGTCCACTGTGCGTGAGAACGAATGTGGCCGCCCGATCCGGCATGGTTCCCACCGCAGTTTTGAAGAATTCGGTGGGGTGACTGAATCCCCCCGGCACCACGCCCGCCCAGGATTTTTGCGAGAGCGCCTGCGAATGCTCTCCGATGAAGACCGTTTTCGAGAGGCCGTCGGTGATCGCGGCCGGCCGGAGCCGCGAGTTGCGGTAGAGCGGCCCATTGGCAAGCGAACTCCAGTCTGCCACCGGAGCCAAGCCCCACGGCTCGTCATGGCCAGCGTTGGCCACGTAGTCGCTGCGGCCAAGAACGATGTTTCCTGCCAGGAGAGAGCCCCCCTCATCGCGCACGGTGAAGGGTTCGCGGGGGCCGGTCGATGACGGACAGCGAAATCCGGGCAGGTTTCTGCCAACGAGAGCGGCGTTGTCGGGATGGGCGATGCCCTTGCCGGTGCGGACATTCGCCTCGTACGCGGAACTTACGTCCATCAGTTCGGCGAATGCCGCGACGGCCATTCCCCAGCCGGTGCCCGGAAACGCATCCCAGGTGTCCGGATCGCGGTCGCTCGCGGAGGTGTCGGACTCGTAGCCGGACGGGAAGCGATGCCGGCTGTCGAGATGACCATGCAGGGCGAGCCCCAACTGGCGGAGGTTGTTGGAGCAACTTGATCGCCGCGCCGCCTCACGAGCCGACTGGACGGCAGGCAGGAGGAGGCCGACGAGTCCGCCGATGATGGCGATCACGACCAGCAGCTCGACGAGGCTAAATCCGGCGGCGGCAGGATGGGCGGCAGAGCGGGGGCAGCGTGGCGGCATGACACACCTTAAGATTGTTTTGATAGATCAAAATATATTTTTTGATGTATCAAAAAACAACCCCCGCGAGGCTAGGCTTGCCCAGCCAGTTTCCGGAGAAGTTCGAGGTTGTGCCGGTCGGTCGCCGGGGTTGGCTTGCCGTCGGGGCCCTCCTTCGGCGTTTCCAGGATCATCGGGATCTTCTTGAGCTTCGGGTGATTCACAATCAGTTGGAAGGCTTCGCGGCCGATCTTGCCCTCGCCGATCGCCTCATGACGGTCGACCCGGGAGCCGCATTCCCGCTTCGAATCGTTGGCATGGATGACGACGAGTCGCTCGAGGCCGATCAGTCGGTCAAACGCCCGAATCGTCTCGTCGAGCGCGGCCTTCGGTGCCAGCGGATACCCCGCTGCGAAGACATGACACGTGTCGAGGCAGACGCCAACCCGGCTGGCCAGGCCCGGCTTGGCGTCGATCCGCTCGAGCATCGTGCCGATTTCTTCGAAGGTCGCCCCGAGGCAGGTGCCTTGACCGGCCGTCGTCTCGATCAGAATGCCGGCCGCCAGCCGTTTCGTGCGGGTGAGTGCCTGGGCGATCCCGTCAGCCGCCCGGGCCACGGCCCTCGAAACAGGCTGGTCACCCGCCGCGCCCGGATGGGCAACCACCCAGCGAATGCCCAGCGCGTCGGCTCGCTCCAGCTCTGTCACCAGCCCATCGATCGACTGCTTCCGTAGGGCGGTTTCGGCTGAGGCGGGGTTAATGAGGTAGGAGTCGTGGGCCACGACAGGATCGAGTTTCGCCTCCTTGACAGCTTCGCGAAATGCGGCGGCAGCGGCGGGATCGAGCGGTGACACCTTCCACTGGTTGATATTACGGGTGAATATCTGGAGGCACTCACAGCCGGTCTCGACGGCGCGGTCGACGGCCTTTGTGAGGCCTCCGGCAATCGACTGGTGCGCACCCAGCCGCACGGCACGGGAGAGGCTCATGGTCAGGCTTTCAAGTGCTTCATTTTTGACTCGGAGGCCCGGTGTCATACACTTTGGCAATCGCGATCGGTGGACGCGGCAGTTCCTTTCACCGCCCCGGGAGTGACGAGCATGACCAGTGCGTTGTACATGATCGGGACATTTGTCGCGTCGTTGCTTGCCGGTGCGGCGATTTCGATCGCCCTGCGGCCGCTGCGGGCGGCGCGGCAGGCTGAACGGCTTGCCCGCGCCCAGCGGGACTTTCACAGGCAGCGGGAGCAACTGGAGGCGAAGTTCATCGAGCGGGCGGCTGCCAGCGGCAAACCCCGCGGTCTGCGGTGGGTCGACGTCGATTTCGACGATGATGTCGTCTATGCCCGCGACCGGCACACGCGGCGGCTCAAGGCGCTCGTGGCGATCGAGGTAAGCTTCGAGGCCATCGAAGGGGGCGGCATGGAGGAGGTCGAGGCTGTTTCCAACGTTCGCGCGGCAACGGCCGAGTTTCTCCACGATGGCACTCGGTGGCACACGGACGGTCGCGTCTACTTCAACCTTGGCCCGAGCGCGGCCGTGAAATACCTCGCCAGCGACCTTGAGCTGGTCGCTGAAGAGCATGCCCGCGCGTGAAGGTGCGGGGTTTGAGCGGTCCCTTCTGCTGGTGCGGATTTGGAGGGCCGTCGGATCGGCATCATGGCCGATGAAACGCCATGGGGGTGAACATGGCGGGTGGTCGCTGCAGGTGGCGGTGCGTCGTCGTTGCGATGACGGCGTGGTCGTTTGCCGCGGCCCTGCCGGCGATCGAACTGCCGCCGGCGCCGCGGCGGGAGACGCCGCTTGTCGAAGCGCAGACGTTTCTACGCCACGCACGGGAATACACCGCTGCGGCCCACGATCTCGCGAAAAAGCATGACTGCCATGCTACCGACGGGTATTACGCCGCCTGCGAAGCGGCCTGGAATGCGATCTGGTCATGCCCGGGATCGCCGGACGTGCTGCTGGAGGCTGGGGAACTCTACAACGAGTCGCTCGCGGGCCTGCTCGAAGCGGCGCAAGCGAGCGGCCGATTGACGCCGGAAGGGCTATGGATCGGCCCGAAGTGGAAAAAAATCTGCGTGCCCGTCATCGGCAAGTCGCTGCCGATCGCCGACTGCGAGATCGAATCGATCGAAGTCTTCTGTCCACCGGCCGATAAGCGAATCAGCCGCCAACACGTCCGCAGCGGACTCGGCGTGCCGGTGGTCGTGCGGGTGAGGCGGGGATCACCGGACAGCCGGCGCGACGCGTTCACGCCCGCTCGGCAGTCGCTGTCGGTCACCGCCGTGCTGCGGTTTGACATACCAGGCAACGAGAATTTTCTGGAGAAGTTCGCCGGACCGCTTGCGCGCGATCCAGCCGCGGCCATCCTCGACCTCGCCAATCCGATCGAGATCGCCGCGGTCCATATCGGGCCCGTCCGCCCGCACCTCGCCGCCGACCTGACGATGCCGCTGCTCGACATGCTGGCGGGGATGCCACGAAACAACGTACTTTCGTTTCTCCAGCCGTATGGCGACGGTGAAACCGTAGCGCGGCTCGAATTTCTTGAGCCCCATCAGCCGGGACGCATTCCCGTGGTGTTCATTCATGGGCTGGCGAGTGACCAGGGAACCTGGTTCGACCTGCTCAATGAGCTGCGTACCTGGCCGACGTTCCATCGCCGATTCGAGCCATGGGTCTACCACTATCCGACGGGAGGCGCCTTCATGACGTCGGCCGCGATTCTCCGTCGCGAACTGCGGGCGGCTGTCCGCACGCTCGATCCGGAGGGATCCGATCCCGCGTTGCAAAACCTCGTGCTCGTCGGCCACAGCATGGGGGGGCTGCATGCAAAGTTGCAGGTCGTCGATTCGGGGACGGCGGTGTGGGATGCGATCGCCCGCCGGCCATTCGAGCAAGTCACGATTCCTCCCGAGCATCACGACTATGTCCGCAACGCCTTCTTCTTCGAGCCGTTACCTTTCATTAAGCGGGTCGTATTCATCGCCACACCGCACGACGGCTCCGGGCTTGCTTCCCGGGGCATCGGCCGCGTGGCGTCGGTGACGGTGCAGTCCCCACCGGAGCCCACCAGGATCCATGACGAGGTCGTTCTCCTAAACCCCGGCGGCTTTTGGCCCTACTTCGAGAAAAAGCTCCCGACGACCGTGGACATCCTGGAGCCCACCGCCCCTATCCTCCGGGCCGTGCGCAGCCTGCGAATTCCCTGCTGGGTGACCACCCACAGCATCATCGGCAAGGCACACCACTCGGTGCTCGCCGGGCCGGACGACTGCGTCGTGCCCGTGGCCAGTGCCCGGCTCGAGGGCGTCTGCAGCGAACTGGTCGTGCCTGCCAGCCATACTAAGGTGCACCACCACCCCGACACTGTCGTGGAACTGAAGCGGATTCTTACGATGCACCTTCGCGAAATAGGAATGCCGGCAGTAGACTCGCGGCCATGACGCGGCGTCGAGATTTTTTGGCCGGAGCGGGGGCATCCTTGGGGACGGCCTGGCTCGATCCGGAGGCGGTTCTGCGGGCCGACGAACTCGGGCGAGCGCGGACAATATCGATCTTTCACACGACCGACCTGCATGGCCACATCGTGCCGACGAGCACCTACGAGGGGCTCGACGATGTCGGTGGGTTGGCGCGGTGTGCCACCTGCATCCGCGAGTGGCGGCGCATGTCCCCGCATTCGCTCACCGTCGACGTTGGCGATGTCGTCCAGGGTACGGCGACGAGCCTTCGCAGTGACGGAAGGCTTATGATCGATCTGTTCAATCGGCTCGGCTACGACGCCTGGGCGCTCGGCAACCACGACTTTGACTGGGGGCCGAAGGCATTGGCGAGCCTTCTCGAAACGTCGCAGGCTCCGGTGCTGACCGCGAATTTGACCCGCGGAGGCAAGGCGCCCGGAGGCTTCGACGGGGCCTGGCAGAACGTGCGGCCCTGGACGATCCGCGAGGTCGGCGGTTTTCGCATCGGCCTCGTGGGCCTGATCACGCCCGGTCTCGAGTCGTGGCTACCGCGGGAACTGCTCGACGGCGTGGTGCCGGTCGATCCCCTGCAGTCGCTGACAACCGCGGTTGCCGAGGCAAAGGGGGAGAAGCCCGATGCGATCGTGGTGATCGGCCACATGGGCTGGCGGTTCAATGACGACTATGCCAATCCGATTCGGGAACTGCTCCGCGACGCCAAAGACATCGACGTCTATCTCGCCGGCCATTCCCATCAAAACAAGCCGGCCTGGATGCTGCACGGCACGCTCTGCTCGCAGGCGAGCTACCACGGCATCCACTGCGGCCGGGTCGATCTGACGTTCGATCTCGCCACCCGCAAGCTCGTCGATCGCCGCGTCTATACCCTGTTGATGGATGACCGGTTCGCGGCCGATCCGCTCGTGATGCAGGTGGCTCAGCCCGATCTGGCGGCGTCGGCCGCAGAGTTGGCCCGGCCGGT
>CAMCYH010000154.1 GCA_945883745.1 Candidatus Kuenenia stuttgartensis | reverse complement strand
GCCTGGATCGCGACCCGACGGTCGCGGGCGAGTGTGCGGGATTGCCGCACCGCCTCGTCCCACTTGGGCTCGGCGATCGCCGCCGTGATCTGCCGTGAGGCCACCGTACCGAGCAAGATTACAGCCGCCGTCGCCACCACCGTCGCCATCGATCGCGGCACCGGGATTTTTAATGTGGGAATCCAGTCCACATGCCGAGCCGCCATGCGGATCGCACAGGTGCCGAGCACGATCATGAGTGTCGTGATCGCGGGCACATACCAGTTGAAGTGGCCGATCGCGTTTACCGCCCCGGCCACAAGCCCCGCCGTGATCGCCGCCGCCACCGGCTTCTCGCGGGCTGAGCCCCGCAGATACACGGTCACCGCCGCAGCCAGCGCCGCCCCGAGCGCGGCCACCGCGACGCAAAGCCCCGGCAGCCCCGTCTCCACGGCCAGATTGAGATAGCTGTTTTCGGCATGCACAAACTGCGTGGAGCCGGTGGGCGGCATCATGATCCGCGACATGTCGCCATGCGAGCCGATGCCGGTGCCGGTGAGTGGATAGGCGAGGATTGTCTGCCAGGCCGCCTCCCACACTTCACGGCGGCCAAACTGCTTCTCCTGCTGGCCCTCGTCGAGGATCGTCTCCATCCGCCCGGCAAACTGCTCCATGCCGCGGATCTCAAGCGCGATCGCCACCACTGCCGCCGCGGCGAGGATCGCTAGGCCCATCTTCGGCTTGAGGTGGCCAGACCGCATCAGCATGCCGCAGCCGAGGGCCGTCGCGATCCCGAGCGCGATGCTGCCGCCGCGGGCCAGCGATGCAAACACGGCAAAGCTGATGATGGCAAGGATGCCGAGGCCGATGGCGATCCACATGCCGTCGGCCTCGCCGGCGGGCTCTGGGCGGCCGCGGGAATGTCGCCCAGTCACGCGTGCGGGCCCGCGTCGCTTGGCCGTCTCCCGCTGCCGAAAGGCGAGCCACACTGCCGGCCCGGCGGCGATCGCGAGAAAGCCGGCAAAGTCGTTGCGGTTGCGAAACATCGCCTTCACAAGCCCGCCCTCTGCATGGAAGGAGACGGTCGCCACATCAAAGTTTTTCCCTTCGTGCCCCACAAACTGGATCAGCCCGTGGAGGGCAAGCATCACCGCCGCGGCCACCACGATCACGAGCAGTCGCTCGATCGCCTCCACAGACCGAGCAAACTGATACACCACGAGCGCCAGAACTCCCTGGGCAAGCAGGATCGCGAGGCCCGTGCTCGTCTCGCCCGGCGTCAGGGAAAACGTCTGCCAGGTGCCGAGCGACCAGGGGCCGCCGGAGTAGGCCGGGAGCAGGTCGTGGAGCCGGGGCGATGCGGCTGCGATCGTGCCCGCCGGTAGCGCGAGCATCTGTACGCCGCCAATCAGAAGCGCCGCCGCAAGCACAGCCTCACCGGGCCCGACCGTCCAGCGGGGCTCCTCGACCCGCAGCATGCGGAGCAGCCAGGCGAGGCAGGCCACGATTGCCGCGATCGAGAGCGAGGCATAGCCGGCCGGATGCCGCCCGCCCACCGCAAAGGGCACAAGAAAGAGCGCGATCACCGCCGCCGCATCAAAGAGCAACGCATCGGGCTGATCCCACCGCACCGCCGTGGGCGAGTGGGCTCGGCTGCGGCCGCGTCGAGATGAGGTGCGGGAGATTCCGATCCCGATCATGCGGCCCTCGAGCGCTGTGGAGGGAGATCTTCTTCGTCGTCGTAGTCCCCCCCACCCCGCTCATCGTCCGCCTCATGGCCGTCGTCGGCATCGTCGTCGTCGAGGCCATAGGCATCGCCGTAGCCATAGCCGTAACCATATCCATACCCGTAGCCATAGCCGTATCCGTAGCCCTGCTGCTCGATGCCCACGGCGTTGACGACCGTGCCAAACACGTTCACGCCAAACATCCGCAGCGTCTCGACCGCGCGGATCAGCATGCGGCGGCGGTTCTTCTCGGGCCGGATCACCATCACAAGGCCATCGCACATCCGGCCTACCGCGGCAGCGTCGGTGCCGGCGAGCACTGGCGGCGCGTCAACGATCACCTGGTCATAGTTGGCCTCGGCCCAGGAGAGCAGTTCGGCAAAGCGGTCGCCGAGGAGCAGCTCGCCGGGATTCGGCGGGCGGCGGCCGGCCGGGATGATGTCGATCGGCACCGAGCCCGAGGTCTGGGCGAGAGAGGCGGCCAGGGCGGCGATATCGGCTGAGCCCCGGAGCAGGTCGGAGAGGCCGGGCTGGCCGCGGCGGCCCACGAGCTTGGTGAGGCCCGGCTTCCGCATGTCGGCGTCGATCATGAGCACCCGCTTGCCGGCCTGCTGGTAGGCCACGGCGATGTTGGTCGAGATCGTCGTCTTGCCGTCGCTCGGCTCGGCGCTCGACACAGCCACCCGCGCGGATTCCTCCTTGCCCATCACGAGCACGGTGCGGATCGTGCGGAAGCTTTCGCTGGCGGCATCGTCATTGGTGAGGTGCATGTGCACCCCCTCCATGCCGGCGTCTTCATCCATGTCTTCGGTGTCGTCCATCGTGCCGATCGTGGCGAGCAGCGGCAGGTTGAGCTCGGCCTGCAGTTCCTCGGGCGAGCGGGCCCGGTCATCAAGCGTGTCGATCACGAAGATGATGCCCACGCCCGAGGCGAGGCCGGCGGCGAGCACGGCGAGGATCGTGAGCGAGAGCTTGGGGGAGACCGGCTTGAGCGGCACGGTCGCCTCGCGAACCACGGTCGTCCGCACGCCGCCATTCTCCTGGCGGAGATCGACGCTGGCGATCTGGTTGAGCAGCGTGTTGCGGAGTTCGCGGAGCCAGCGGAGGTCGTGCTCCACGATGTCGAGCCGGCTCATGTCGCTCGTGAGGCCGATCGAATCCTGCTTGGCCTGTTCGAAGCTTTGGGCAAGCCATTGCTCCTGCCGCTGGGCGGCCTCGAGCCGCTGGCGGAGAATCGTGGCGATCGTGTTGGCGAGCTGGGCATCGTCGCCGCCCATGCCGCGGGGCGAGCCGATCACATCAAACTGGGCGAGATAGCCCTCCATCTGTTCGATCTTGCGGCGGCGTTCGATCACCTTCGGATGGTTGTCGCCGTAGTATTCGAGCAGCGTGTCGAGCTGGGCCTTGTCTTCGAGCAGCTGCTTTTCCACGCTCACGCGGGTCTGCTTGTCGCGGTCGCCGAGGCCCATCGATTCGAGGAAGGCTTCCTTGCCGAGCGTCTCCTCGATGGCCACGAGGCTCTGACGGATGTTGCGGCCGCTTTGGATCGCCTCGGAGAGCGACTGGTAGGAGGCCTGCAGGAGCAGCCGCCGCTTCTGGGTCTCAATCATGGCGGCATTGAGCTGGATGGCCCTTTCCACGAGCGGGTGCATCGTCTTGCCGTCGGCCTTGATGCCGAGGTCACCCACCCGCTGCCGCACCGCGAGAAACTCAGCCTGCTTGGCCTCGATCTTCTGATCCACCTCCTCCTTCTCCTTCTTGAGGAGATCGACGAGCGTGCCGGCTGTGCCGCGGTGGGATTCATCCATGAAGGTGGCGTAGGCCCGGATGATCGCCGCCACCACAGCTGCCGAGGCTTCCTGATGGGGAGAGCGGAAGCGGAGCTCGAGGATGTTGGTCTGCCGCACGCCGCGAACCTTCAGCATCTCGGCAAAGTCGGCGGCGAGTAGCTCCAGATCGGGCTCTTCAAAAAGTGCCCGCGTGGGCTGGTCGAGCAGCTGCACGGCCGCCTGGAGCACCAGCGGACTGCTCACGAGCTTTTCGTAGGTGGCCATTGCGGCGAGATCGTCGCGGCCGCCGGTCATCGACGTGCCGAGCGATTCGCGGCTGGTATCGACCACGAGCAGCTGGGCATCGGCCTCGTAGATCTTGGTGGCCGTAAAGAAATAGAGACCGCCGAGCATGCCGCAGAGCAGGAGCGTACCCATCACGACGATCCGCCGATGCCAGACCACCCGCAGGAAGCGGATCGCCTGCTGGATCGTCTGGGCGGTGGAATCGGACTGCTGGAATTCGGGGTCGAGCATGCGAGGAGCCAAAAAAACTAGAAGATCGGAATCGACTGGCCGGCCACGATGCTGAAGCGAACGATCGTGGTGAAGACGCCATAAATAACCGTCTGCGGTGTCTTCTCGATGCTCACCACATCGCCTGGTGCCAGCCGCACGTTGTGTTCGTTGTCATGCTGGGCCTGCATGACACTTGTCTCGATGACGACGGGCTCGTTCTCCCCCTTCACATGCCGCGTGATATAGATCTTGTCGGCCCAGCCATTGCTGCGTTCGCCGGCAAGCGCGATGGCATCAAGCACATGCACCGGCTGACCCACGGGCATCTCATACTGCCCCGGCTTGTTCACGAGGCCGATCACGCTGATCGGCGTCGGGTCGCGGGTCTCCACCCGCACCACATCCCCGTCTTGCAGCGTCATATTGTTGCGGCCGGCGGGATCGAGTTCGGTGAGGTCGATGGTCACGGTTTCCGGCGGGGCGGCAGCCGCCTGCCCGGGCGCGGGCAGCCGCTGCGGCTGGCGGCCGGGGCCGGGAAGCCGCCGAATCGGCGACATGCCGGAAGCAAGCTGGATGTCGCCTTCGCCATCGCTCGCGGCTTCCACTGGTGCGGGTGCCGCCTCAGCCGCCGCCATCTGTCGCGCAGCCGCACCATGCCGCCGCACCTCGATCGTGGTGCCGGCCTTGTCGTTGAGCGAGCCGGCGGCCACAAGGGCATCGAGGAGCGTGCTCTGGCTGCGGGGCAGTTCCTGCACGCCCTGCTTTTCGACTGCGCCGATCACGGTGATCCGGTTCACTGCCTTCTTCTTCATGGTCACGGTCACCTGCGGCGCCCGGTAGAGCCCTCGCTCCACCGCTACCGCGGCGATCCGCTGTTCGGCCTGGAAGGGCTCGAGGCCGGCCAGTGGCACCTCGCCGACAAGCGCGATCATCGCCAGCCCGTTGTCATCCACGCGGACAGGCGTGGGCGTCATTTGCGTGGCGGTCTCGAGGCCGCTGCTGATCGTCACATCCACCACATCTTCCGGCTCGATCAGGCTGCTGGAGGTGCTGGGCATCGAGAGGCGGCCGAGGTCGGCTACCTTGGCGTTGGTGACCATCGCCGCCTGGTAGCGGGCGGGCATCCGCGAGGCGCGGATCACGCGGTTGGCGCAGCCAGGGGCAGTAAGCACGGCCAAAGCCAAGCCGCCAAGCAGGATTCGCTGAAAGGAAGCCGAATGGAAATTCCGCACGCCGATCGATTCCTTATTCCAACACTTGCCCCGGCAGCCCGCAGTGGGCTTTTCGGGCGTGTGGGATGTAGTCAATCGCCGGCGGCCGCCGCTACACGAGTTTCCCCTCCCATCGGCTGGGCATAGGCAATATGCGTTACCCGCGCAAACGCAAACGGCCAGACCGATTAAATCGATCTGGCCGTCGCACTTGGCTATTTACTGTGCCGTCTTGCGACGGCGATCACTCACGGCGTCGCAGGAGTCGAATCGGAGCTGGCTCCGATCGCGATCCCCGACCCAATCCCAGCACCGAGCAGAGCAGCGGTGGTAAGGATCGGGTAGTTGGCAAACGCCCGGCCGAGGAAGCCGCGGCGAGGAGCGTAGCCCCGCGAAGGCGCCGGCTGATAGTTAGGCTGGTAGCCCTCCACCGGCTGCTCTTCGGGAATGAATTCCTGAACAACAGGCTCTTCACCAGCGGGAACCTGACGCGAAACGAGCGTGATGCCCGAGTCAGCAGTCGGCGGAGCCTTGTCAGCCTGCCAGAGGCGGACCGGGAAAGCCGTGCCGGAGGTCTTGACGACGTGCGAGCCTTCGCGAAGGCCTTCGATCGTAAAGCGGCCGTCTTCGAGCGTCTGCACGGTGGCCACTTCAGCCCCGGAGAAGCCCACGGTCACGATTGCAGCACTCTTGGCTCGGCCATTCACATCCTTCACCACGCCCGAAAAC
>CAMCYH010000153.1 GCA_945883745.1 Candidatus Kuenenia stuttgartensis | reverse complement strand
AAAGCATCCCGCCGCCTGGATCGCCCTCGCACGGCTCCGCGATCATAACGGCCAGTCGCCGTTGAAGTGAGTCGCCGACAGTTTTGGCTCAGTCGTCGGAATTCGCGGCGCCGACCATATCCATTTGAACAGGCTATGCTCATTCGTTTCCCATGCCCAGCCGCACCCCTTCCACATCGCATCTCAACGACCCTGTCACGCACCATATGCGGACCGACCCGGCCCGTGTACGGGTCGACCAGACCGTGGGGGAGGCGATCGCCGCCTCACGGGCCGCGCCGCCCGAAGGCCGGATCATCTATTTCTACGCAGTGGACGATCAGGGGCGGCTCGAGGGGGTGGTGCCTACGCGGCGGCTGCTCCTGAGCGACAACGCCACACCGATCCGCGACGTCATGGTGCGGAAGGTGATTACGATCCCCGCCTCCGCCTCGGTCTTGGAGGCGTGCGAGTTCTTTCTCCTCCATCGACTGCTGGCCTTTCCGATTCTCGATGAGGAGCGGCGACTACTCGGCATTGTGGATGTCGACCTCTACACCGACGAACTCGCTGACCTGGATCGTCGCGAGGATACCGACGACCTCTTTCAACTGATCGGTGTGCATTTCCAGGAATCTCAGGAGTCATCGTCGCTCCTGGCCTTTCGCAGCCGCTTCCCCTGGCTGATCGCCAACATTGCTGGCGGCATCGTGGCCGCTTTCCTGTCGGGCATCTTTCAGGCCGAGCTCGAACGGGCCGTCTCGCTGGCGCTTTTCATTCCGGTGGTGCTCGCGCTCGCGGAGAGCGTGAGCATCCAGTCGGTGAGTCTGTCGCTGCAGATGCTGCACAACCGGCAGCCGACGCTCACAGGCCTCGCCCGGTCGCTGCGGGTGGAATCGATCACAGGAATCCTCCTTGGCTCCGCGAGCGCGATCGTTGTGGCGGTCGTGGCGTTTCTGTGGCTGCGCGACACCACGCTCGTCGCCTGCCTTCTCGGGGGAATCGTCGGCGGCGTGGCCTGTGCGGCCCTCATCGGTGTTGCGATGCCCAATGTGCTCCGCCTGTTCAATCGCGAGCCCCAGGTGGCCGCCGGCCCCGTCGCCCTCGCGGCCACCGACATGGCAACGCTCATGATCTATTTTTCACTCGCCCGCTGGCTGCTGTCGTAAACGTGGCGGCGATGCGACGGGCCCGGCGCGTTGACCGTGTGCGGAAAACGGTGGTAGTGTCTGCTGTATGGATGGTTTCTCCCCTTCTGCCGCATCGGACGGTTCGAGCGATGCCGGCCCCGATGCCACGCTGATCTCGGCGCGGGTGCCATCAGGGGTCGCTCCTCCGGCGACCATGGCCGAGTTAGGCCGCTTGATGGAGGGCCGGTCGCTCGGGCCCTACCGGCTCCTCGAGTTTGTCGGTGGTGGTGGGATGGGAGCCGTCTTCAGGGCGCTCGACTCCACGCTCGATCGCATCGTGGCCGTGAAGGTGCTTTCGCGGCAGCAGTCGTCTGACGAGGAAATGCTCAGGCGGTTTCGCAACGAGGCTCAGTCGGCGGCCCGCCTCGACCATGAAAACATCGGCCGCGTCCACGCGGTCGGTTCCAACGACGGCTGGCACTACATCGTCTTCGAGTACATCGAGGGCACCAATCTGCGGGACGTCATCGCTCGGGGTGGTCCCTTCGATGTGTCCCGGACAATTGACGTAACGGTGCAGCTGGCCGATGCGTTGGAGCATGCCTCCCAGCGCGACGTGGTGCACCGTGACATCAAGCCTTCCAACATCATCATCACACCGGCGGGCCGAGCACGGATCGTCGACATGGGGCTGGCGCGACTCCATCAGGTGGCCGGTGACAACGATCTGACAGCCAGCGGCATGACGCTCGGCACGTTCGACTACATCTCACCGGAACAGGCCCGTGATCCGCGGGAGGCCGATGTCCGCAGCGACCTCTACTCGCTGGGCTGCACCATCTTCTTCATGCTGGCAGGTCGGCCGCCATTTGCCGAGGGGACGATGGTGCAAAAACTGCTGCAGCACCAGCAGGACGAGCCACCGATGATCGAGTCGTTGCGGCCCGACGTACCCCGTCGCTTTGGTGACATCATCCGGCGGTTGATGCGAAAGGACCCGGCGGCTCGGTATCAGAGGCCGGCCGAGCTGGTGGCTGATCTCCTGGCGTTTGCCGATGAGGACGGCATCGAACTCTCGGGTCCACGGCCCCTCGTGGTGCCGCCTGCGGAGCAGCAACACCGCCGTCGCCTCGTCGATCATCTGCCGTGGCTGGTGCCGGTGGCCATGTTTGGGCTGTTGGTGGCTGCCTTGCGGCTGCGGCCGGCGGACGGCGAGCCGCAGACACCGGCGACGCCAGTGGTGGCCATGGCATCGTTGCCTGCTGGTCTTGACGATATCCGCGTATGGCGGGTGGTCGATGCACCGACAGCAGACGCCGAACGAGCGTCGCTCGCCGAGGCGGTGCAGGCGGCTGCGGACGGGGACCAAATCGACCTGGCATATTCTGGCGTCCGCGACGAGCCACCGCTGGTCATCGCGTCAAAGCGGCTCACGATCCGGGCGGTCGAGGGATCGCGGCCGGGGATTCGCTTTGCCGTCGGCCTGCCGATTTCTCCTGGCGAGGTGCCCGGGGAGTCGACGGCACCGGTCGTGCCGCGGCAGGCAGCGTGCCTCCTCGACTCGTCCAGCCTGCGGCTGGAGGGGGTGTTCGTGCTGGCCACAGCCCTGCCTCGCGGCGAGGGGACGGCGACGAGCCTCTTTGCGGTGAAGGGACCGTCACGGCTCGAGTGCATCGATACGCGGCTGCAAATGCTCCGCGGCTTCGACGTCGGATCAGGTGACGGCATGGTGCGTGACAGTTTCGAAGACAATACCTTTGTCGAGATTCTTGATCCGGTTTCCGGGGAAGAGAGCCCTGCTGTCCGCGAGATTCGCATGCTGAGGAGCACCGTCGAAGGGGAGGCCAATTTTCTCCAGTTCTCCTCCGCCCTGACGGTCGACGTGGCATGGACCGACAGCACGCTGGCCGAGGCTTTGCGGTTTGCCGTCGTCGCGGGGGCTCCACCGGCGACACCCCGCTGCCCCCGCCTCAGACTGCAGGCTGTGAACGGCCGATTTCGGTGCCGTGAGGGTTTTGTCAGTCTTCGCGATTCGGCCTCCCGCCCGGTTGTGCCGGTGCTCCAGGCATTCGCCGAGCTATCACGGTTCCAGGTGCCGTCCGGGCGGGCACTCCTCGAGCAGTCGGGGATCGGCGACCCCGACGCCTACCGCGTTGCGATTGAATGGCTTGACAGTGGCGGCCGGTACGAAGGCAGCCCGATCTTTCGGCGGATCGACGGGGCGGCTGAGCGAGTCGAGATCGACTATGCCGCGGCTCCTCAGGACCTGCGGCACGTTGCGGATGATGCTGATTGGGACAGTGAGAGCGATTGAGTCTGGCGGCCACGGCCGCCCCCTCGGCAGGCCCATCCCTTCTGCCGGATTTGCCCAGTTTTTTCTTGACGTCGCGCACCGGGCAGGCTCTGATTGTGGCGATGGAGGGCAGCAGGTTTCGAGGAAGCCGCCCGCCGTCAGCAACCGTGGAGGTCAGCGATGATGCGCAGGAATGTGAAGAGGGTGACAGGGCTGGTGGTCGCGATCGGCATGGCGGCCTCGGGTGGCCAGGCGTTTGCGATCAAGCAATTTGCAGATGAGTTCAAGGCCGTGTACGTCCAAGAAGGCACGCCCCTCGCTGCCGAGGTGGAAAAGGCAAAGTGCAACGTCTGTCACATGGGAAAGAGCAAAAAGGACAGGAACGCCTACGGTCAGGCTCTGTCCGAACTGCTCGACAAGAAGGAAGACAAGGACAATAAAGAGAAGATTCGTCAGGCATTGGAAACGGTTGCTGCGAAGCCGAGCGCGGGAGCCGGTTCGCCGACGTTCGGTGATCTCATCAAGGAAGGTAAGCTTCCTGGTGGCCCCGCCGAGTGAACCAAGCCCGCAGACCTCAACCTCCCGCGGCCTCGAGGACGAGTTCCTCGAGGCCCGGGCAGGTCGAGAGAGTCTCCACCTGATCAGCCGGCGCGAAGATCCGTACCCGCTTCACGACATCGTCGAACTGTTCCTGCGCCAGACTGCGTACGAGCGGAGAACGGTCGGCCAGCGGAATCCATTCGTAGGAGGACGACTCGGGCCCTGCCGTCCGCTCCCGCACCTGGAGCCGAAACTCGATCTCCCTCTCCGCTGGCGGGGCATCGATCAGCAGTGTGTCGGGATCGATGGTGTGGCCGGTCCGTGCGCTGACCAACTCGGCAAGCCGGTGTGAGATGGCCACGAGGTCGGCATACCTCCGGCCGGCCAAGGCGGAGTGCAGGGTCGCGTGGTGGAGGGGGTCGAACATGGCGACTCGCTTGTGGATCTGCCGCCGTGGGCCGAACAACCCCGCGACGAGGGTCGCGGCTGGACCGTTTGCCGCCGCGGTGATCCAGGCGATAAACGAGGGGTCATCAAAACGCACGAGTTCATGCGGCACAATCACCGAACGCAGCAGCCAGATCGACCGCTGCAGCATGGCTGTGGCCGCCCGCACGGCGTGGTGCCAATACACCTCGCTGAACATGACAGAACGAGCGACGACCAGCAGTTCGGCCGCGGTACGGCCCTTTTCCGTGATTGCCAGTGCGGTACCCGTTTCGTCGAGGCAGAGGCTGGAGAGAAGCCGCTCCTGATCGAAATGGTCGCCGTAGGGAACGCCGGCATGCAGGCTGTCGCGTGCGAGGTAGTCCATCTTGTCGACATCGACCGGACCGGAAAGGAGCGATTGGAGCACTCGGGCGGCCGGATCAGTCGCCGATCCGGTGACAAGGGCGGCGACCCGGGATGGCTCGAGACCCCAGCACGTGTGAAGGACGTCGGCGATCTCTCCGTCGGCAACGAATCCCGGCAAAAGCGACTCATGCTTCGGGAGTTCGGGCAACCCCATGTCCTCCAGCGGATGGCAAAACGCCCAGTGGCCGATATCGTGCAAGAGCGCCGCGGCGAGAAACGCGGCGGCATCGTCCGGTCCCACGGTCTGACAAAATCGTGCATCGTGCTGGAGTCGAAAAAGAAACTCGATCGCCAGCCGGTAGACACCGAGCGAGTGCTCAAACCGTGAGTGGCGGGCCCCTGGATAGACGAGTGCGACGAGCCCCAGCTGGCTGATGCCGGCGAGCCGTCGGAAGGCGGCCGAATCGACCAGCGGCTTGACCCGCGGCGAGAGGGGCACCGTCACACCGGGAGGGATACGAATGCCGGCCGTCGCCGTACCCAGCGCGGCAAGTTCGGGAACGGCGGCAGCGAGTGTGGGTGCCAACGGAAACGATCTAGAACGAGGGTAGTCCGAGGATCCAGCGGAGCAGCGCCGTAAACAGTACGTAGAGGGCGAAATGGGCGACGGCCGTTCCCCAGTCGAGGTCGAGGGCGGCGAACGCCGCCAACGCCCCTGCGAACGCGAAGATGGGGCCGACGAAGAGCCACCGCCAGAATTCCTCATTCATCTGCTCGATCGGCAGAAACGCATGAACGCCCCACAGTGAGGCATAGACCGCAGCACAGATCAGGCACCGCACCGCGAGGCTCGCGTGCGGGAATGGCTCAATCTCCCGGTCACGTACGATCCAGTATCCGATCCAGGCACAGGGCAGTGCGAGGATGACTGCTCCTGCTGCAAGCAGCCATGTGGGGGCGTTGCCCGATCCCCAGACAACGCGGCACGCCACGGCGACAATGACACTGGCGAGGGCGCCCGCGATCACTCCCCCCGCCTTCGCCAGCGAGAGCGGTCTCTCCTGGAAGACGATCGGGGCCGTCGGCATGCGGCTGGTGCCCCCCTTGCCAGAAGCCGGCTCCGGCTCGTGGATCGTGACCTCGCCCGCCGACTTCGCTGGGATGGTGATCGGCTTCTTGCACTTCGGGCAGGGGCCGGTGCGGCCGGCAAACTGGTCGCTGAC
>CAMCYH010000152.1 GCA_945883745.1 Candidatus Kuenenia stuttgartensis | reverse complement strand
CCGGCGGCTTCTTGTGAACTCTCCTGCCCCACCCAGCCCCGGGCGCGAGCCCGGGGGCCTGCGGCAGCGTTTTCGAGAGCCACGATCAGTTCCTTGCGAACCGCGCCCAGGATGCTGAGGGGAAGCATCGGGCGTCCGGTGATGTCGGCCATGACATCGCGAAGTTCGAAGGCGGTGCCGCCAAGGCGGCCGAACTGGGCGCAGAGCGTCTCGTGATCGAGCGGATGCTTCGTCGCTTCACGGGCAGGCTCTGCGGAGGCGACAGTGCAGGTCGTGCCCGCGGCGGTCGTAGCGGTGACCGTCAGTGGTAGGCCGACGGCGACAGTCACGTGCAGATCGACCGGCTGACGGCGAAGCGGCTTTTCGTTCGTGAAGGTTTTCCGAAGACGGGAGGTGAGCTGTGGGTCATCGGTCTTCCAGACCGTCTGGCCGGGAGCGAGGCGGCCTGAGTCGAAGCCCTCACGAGCAAAAGCGAGTTCGACGATGCCGCTCGCAACCGGCTCAGTGAGCGACCGCCCCGCCTGAAAGACCTCGTAGACGCGGCCACCGACTGCATCATCACTTGTCGCCCCGCAGTCGAAGGCCACGCCATCGCCCCGCTTGATGCCCCCGGCGAGCCCCGCTGCGAGATCGACCGTCACGCGACCGTTCCGCACTGCCGCCACGCGACCGAGCCGTACGCCCCGCTTCGCGCTCGAGGTGGCCGGCACCAGCATCTTGTGATCGCAGCCGTGCAGCCATCCTGGCGAAAAGCCTCGTGAGAACGAGAGCTCCATCTCTTCGACATCCTGCGGCGCAAAGACCGCGGGCCGGGCGGCGGCGGCGGCATCGATCGCCCTGCGGTAGTGCCGCGTGATGTTGGCGACGTATTCCGGCGTCTTGAGCCGTCCCTCGATCTTGAACGACGCGACACCCGCCGCCAGTAACTCGGGCGCCAGCGCATAGGCCGCGAGATCCTGTGGCGACAGCAGGTATTTCTGATCACCCAGATCGACGTCCTTGCCATCGCAGACGAGATCGTAAGGCAGCCGACAGGCCTGGGCGCACTGGCCGCGGTTGGCACTGCGGCCGCCGAGCGACTCGCTCGTAAGGCACTGCCCCGAGTAGGCGACACAGAGCGCCCCGTGCACAAACACCTCCAAAGGCAGTGTCGTCTGCCGGCGGATCGAGACGATCTCCTCGATCGACAACTCACGGGCCACGACCACCCGCTCCATGCCGAGCGTTTCGGCCAGCGCGATGCTTTCGGCACTCGTAAGGGTCATCTGCGTCGAGGCGTGCATCGGCAGCGCTGGGCAAATCTCACGGATCAGCCGGGCGGCGCCGACATCCTGAACGAGCACGGCATCGACACTTGCCGCATCGCAGGCCCGCACCACGCGCTCGAACTCCGGCAGTTCCTCACTGAACACGAGCACGTTGAGCGTGGCGTAGCCCTTGAGCCCGCGGCCGTGGAGCGTGCGCATCAACTCCGGCAGGTCATCGAGCGGAAAATTCGCCGCCCGGGCCCGGGCATTGAACCCGCAGTCGAGTCCGAAATAAACGGCGTCGGCACCGTTTTCGATCGCCGCGCGAACGCAATCCCAATCACCGGCAGGAGCGAGGAGTTCGGGGGCAGAAGGCATGCACCGAGTATAAGTCGGATCGGGCCGCACGCTTTCCAGCCAGCCGCAGGGCGCAAGCCCGCGGGATGGCGTACTAGCCGGCACCGCTGCAGGCCCCCGGGCTCGCGCCCGGGGCTGGGTGGGGTGCTGCGAACCACCGCGCCACCCTGCACTGCCCGCCTGGAGGGCGAGGGTTTCGTACAGCCAGCCGCAGGGCGCAAGCCCGCGGGATGGCGAATCAATCGGCCCGCTGTCGCTCTCCGCACAGAGTTTAGGAGGTGAGGGGCTGCCCGTGTCCTCGAGCGGGCTGTGGGAGCAAGCGCAGCCACGGATGGCGAAGCGCAGCGGACACGGCAGTGAACGGAGGCCTGGAGGGCCGACGTGAACGTCCGGCGAGAGGATGCGGGCAGCCCCTCACCGGCCCTACTCCTGATCGCCCCGCAGCTTCGCGAGCACCGAATAATCCTCGAGCGTGGTTGTATCACCCACCGTCTCCTTGCCGGCCGCGATGTCGCGAAGCAGCCGTCGCATGATCTTGCCGCTGCGGGTCTTCGGCAGGGCGTGGGTGAAGTGGATGTCGTCGGGCGCGGCGAGGGCCCCAATCTGATGGCGGACATGCTTGCGGAGCACGTCTTTGAGGGCATCCGTCGGCTCGCCATCGCGAAGCGTGACGAATACCGCCACCGCCTCCCCCTTCACCTCGTGCGGCCGGCCCACGGCCGCCGCCTCCGCCACACTCGGATGGCTCACAAGCGCGCTTTCAATTTCGATCGTCGAGAGGCGATGGCCGGCGACGTTGAGTACGTCGTCGATCCGCCCCATGATCCAGTAGTAGCCATCCTTATCCTGTCGGGCATTGTCACCGGCGAGATATTTCCCCGGCACCTTCTCCCAGTAGGCTTCGACAAACCGCTCGTCGTTGCCCCAGATGCCCCGCAGCATGCCGGGCCAAGGCTTCGTCATCACGAGCCAGCCTCCTTCACCCGGCTCAACCGCCTGACCGGCCGCATCGACGATCTCGGGATAGACGCCCGGCAGCGGCAGTGTGCAACTGCCGGGCTTCGTCGGCGTGCAGCCGGGCAGCGGGCTCATCATGATGCCGCCGGTTTCGGTCTGCCACCAGGTGTCGACGATCGGGCACCGCTTCCCGCCGATGACCTCGTGATACCAGATCCAGGCCTCGGGATTGATGCCCTCGCCGACCGTCCCGAGCAGTCGCAGGCTCGAGAGGTCACGGCCTTCGATGTGCTGCATGCCCCACTTCATGAACGAACGGATCGCCGTGGGAGCGGTGTAGAAGATCGTCGGCTTCTCCTGCTCGATGATCTCCCAGAACCGTCCTTCGTGAGGCGCGTTCGGGGCCCCTTCGTAAATCAGCAGGCTGGCTCCCGCGGCGAGCGGGCCGTAGGTGACGTAACTGTGGCCGGTGATCCAGCCACAGTCGGCCGTGCACCAGAAAAGGTCGTCGTCACGAATGTCAAACACCCACTCGGTCGTCGTCTTGGCCCAGAGCATGTAGCCGCCGGTCGTGTGCTTGATACCCTTTGGCTTGCCGGTCGAGCCACTCGTGTAGAGGATGAAGAGGGGTGCCTCGGAGTCCATCGCCATCGGGGGTGTGTCGGTAGGCATCCCTGCCACGAGATCGTGCCACCAGATGTCGCGGCCGGCCACCATGTCGACCGGCTGGCCTGTTCGCTTCAGCACGATCACATGCTTGACCGTCGTCGGCCCGTGGGCGGCTGACTTCAGGGCCTCATCAACATTTTTCTTGAGCGGCAGCTGCGCACCCCGCCGCCAGCCACCGTCGGCCGTGATCACGGCCACGGCCTGGGCGTCCTGGTTGCGGTCGGCGATCGCCTCGCTGGAAAAGCCGCCAAAAATCACCGAGTGCACGGCGCCGATCCGGGCGCAGGCAAGCATGGCGATCACGAGTTCGGGCGTCATCGGCATGTAGATGGAGACGACCTCGCTCGGCTTGATGCCGAGCGTGTGCAGGCCAGCCGCCACACGGCAGACCTCGGCATGGAGTTGGCGATAGGTGAACTCACGGCGTTCCCCCATCGGCTCGCCCACCCACACGAGCGCCGTCTTGTCTCCCTTTCCCGTCGCAACCTGGTGGTCGAGGCAGCAGGCCGAGGCGTTGATCTTTCCGTCGACGAACCACTTCGCGTGGGGTGGCTGCCAGTCGAGCACCTTCGTGTAGGGCGTGCTCCACGGCAGGGCCCGGGCGCGGGAATCCCAGAAGCCGTCGAGGTCGTTGCGGGCGTCTTCGTAGAGACGGTGGTAGTCCTCGAGCGAACCGATTCGTGCCTGACGGGCAAAATCCGCCGGCGGCGGAAACACGCGGTCTTCCTGCATCACGCTGGCAACTTTGCCGGCAGCCTTCTCTGGCGCGGTCATGAATCTCCCCCGGAGTGATCCTCTTTTGCTGAGCAGATGTGCGAGTTGATGCCGTTCTCTCGTCAGCCAACTCGGCATGTCAGGAGACCATCCCTGGCGGGCACAGGCAATCCCTGCTGTCAGCCGGCGGCAAAGAGCCACGGTGGTCATTCACCGACCCAACCCGGCAGCATCAGCCGTCGGCTCTCCCGAGCGCCCGCCGGACAAACTCTTCGGCCGCGATCTTGGCCTCGGAGAGGAGCGTGTAGTTATCTGAGATGGCATGGATGCGACGGGCCAGGTCGGCGTCAAAGCAGCGGAGCACGAGCCGCAGGGGCTGACCACTGGGCCGCGTTTCAGCCACCGACTGGGCCGTGAGGCCAATTTCGAGGTTGAGCGGATCACTGCTCGTGCAGGCGACGAGGGCCCGGGCCCGTTCGATTCCGGCCCGGTAGAGGATCACCGGGCGGGTTGCATCACCCACGATGACCGGGCAGCGCGGATTCGTCTCCCGGTGGAGTTCATCGTCAGCCTTGGGGTCGATGACCACGACGCGGTGACCGCGATCATAGAGGTCGCGCGCCACCGCCGTGCCGACCGACCCCAGCCCGCACACCACCACATGGTTGCGAAGGCCGCGGGCCCGAGACTCGTTCCGCAACTGATCGGCAGTGCCCGTCACGACGAACACTGCAAGCAAAGACGCGGTGACGGCGATCAGCAGCACGCCCGCGAACATGAGCGTTACCCCGAAGAGTTTCACCCAGTCCGGAGCATGGTGAAGATTGATATCACCAAACCCGACCGTGGTGACGACGGTCGTGGCAAAGTAGGTGGCATCGATCCAGGTGAGGTTGAGCGTGTTGCGGAAGACCACGATCGCCGCGAGATAGATGCCGACAAGGAGGAGCGGAATCGCGAGAAACTCGGGGCGCACCGGGCGTTTGGGAATCGCGACCGGGCGGCCGGCGGAGCGAACGCGGGCGACGTTGTTTGCGGGGGCGGCCAGGGCCGCCTCGACGAAGGCATCCGCCGCGAGGTCGGCCGGCGCGAGGGCCGCGGCAATGCCGAAATCGCTCTCAAACCGCCGCGACAGTCGGGGCTGCGAATGCCTCATCACCACCCGCACATCAGGCGCCTCGCCGCGGATCTCGAGGGCAGCCTCGAGGTTGTCGGCATCGCTCGAGGTGGTGAGCACTGCTGCCGCCGCGGCGGCGACATTCGCCTCAACACGCGCCGCCACGCTGCGAAAGTCACCTCGCACGAACTCGGCTCCTGCCGCCCGGGCCCGCTCGACCCGTTCCGCACTCGTGGTGTCATCGGCAATGACTGTGACGGGACAGCCGCAGCCGCGCAGGGATTCCACCACTTGGAGACCGAATCGACCGAGACCACAGACCACGACGGGACGCATAGACCGCGGCCCCTTCAGGAGAGCATCGACTCGTCGAGCAGCGACTCGATCCGCCCGAAGACGTCGGCAATCTCGTCGGCGTCGGGGAGCAGGGTCACCCGGAAATGGTCGCGATAGGGCACGTTGAAGCTCGATCCGGGGGCGACGAGCACGTGCTTCCGCTGCAGCAGATCGAGGGCGAAGGCCTGATCGTCGAAGGCCGCCTCGCCCCCCGGGAGCCGTTCCGCATGCACCCGGATGAAGCCGTACATCGCCCCGCGTGGCGGCATCACGGAGAGATACTTGCTGCGGCCGACAGCCTCAATCAAAGCCTGCCTCGTGGCATGAAGCCTCCCGCCGGGCCGAGTGAGGTCGAAGATCGATTGATGGCCGCCGAGCGCCGTCTGCACGGCATACTGCCCCGGCACGTTGGAACACAGCCGCAGCGACGCAAGCATTTCGACGGCATCGATGAAGTCGCGGGCATGCTCCCGCTCACCGGAGAAGACAAGCCAGCCGACCCGCAGGCCGCAGGCGCGGTAGATCTTGCTCAGGCCCCCGAACGTGAGGCAGAGCCCGTGCCGCGCGAGCGCGGCGGCCGGCACAAACTCCGCATC
>CAMCYH010000151.1 GCA_945883745.1 Candidatus Kuenenia stuttgartensis | reverse complement strand
AGCCCCACGCTCGTGGTGAGCGCTGACAGCGACGGACCGATCGACAATCTGACCGTGCCATCAGACGTGGTGCCAGGATACGCCCCACAAGGGCAAAGCCTGGTGGCGGTGTCAGTCCGGCAGGACTGGCCAGGAAGTGAGACGGACCTTCCGGAGGCGATTCGTCGTCAGGCACGTGGCTGGTTTGGGAACAGGCCGCGTGGCTGGCAGCATCTGAAGACCGTGGCCGTGCCCCACGCCCTGCCGGACGAGTCGCCCGCCGCCCGCCGCGAACGCCCTGCAACACCGCAGCTCGCTGAGGGGCTTTTCATCTGCGGCGACCATTGCACGTCGGCCTCGATCAACGGGGCCCTCGCCAGCGGCCGCCGGTGTGCTGAAGCGGTGATGTAGGACAGGTCTCCCAACCTGCCGAAAGCAGCCCGTATTCGCTGTTTCAATGGAATGCTCCACGCGACGTGGGGAAGTTCGGGGCTGCCCATGCCCCGTCGCCGGACGTTCACTGCGGCCATCGTGGCCTCCGCTCACTCCCTGCCAGCTGCGCTTTCGGCATCTCCTGCCTGCGCTTGCTGCCAAGGCCGGCTCTCGGGGCATGGGCAGCCCCGAACGGATTTCTCTGAAGCAAATCGCGACTGTTATCGGCGTTGTTGTTTTCCGGTTTCACCCGTATACAGTTGATTGAAACGGCTGTTTGAATTCCTCGTTTTGGCTCCTGTTTGATGGCCACCGCACGACAGGCTACTGTTTCCGCCCCCGTTGTAACGGGCGACGATCCGCGTGATCGGATCCTTGCGGCCGCAGGGCAGGAGTTTGCCGAGCGTGGCTACGAGGCGGCAACGATCCGGGATATCTGCCTGGCCGCGGGCGTGAACGTCGCGGCCGTCAACTATTACTTCGGCGACAAGCGGCGTCTCTACATCGAGAGCGTCAAGCATGCGCACGAACTGCGTGTAAAACAGGTGCCGCTGCCGGAGTGGCCGCGTGACCGGCCAGCGGCCGAGCGTCTCCACGACTTCATCGATAACCTGCTCGAAAGAATGCTCGGATTCGGGCAGCCCCCCTGGCAGGTGCGGCTCATGCTCCGCGAGGTGCTGCAGCCGACCGACGCCTGTCGCGAACTCGTGGAGGACTACATGCGCCCCCACTTCGCGCTGTTGGTCTCCACGCTCGACGACGTCTGCGAGCGACGACTGCCGCAGCACGAGCTGCGACGCGTCGCGATGAGCATCATCGGCCAGTGCTTCCTCTACCGGGCGGCTGGCGACGTCGTGGGCATGCTCGTGCCACGGGACGAAATCGAATCGCTGCATACACCCACACAACTCGCCGACCATGTCACCCGTTTCACGCTCGCGGCGCTCGGCGCGGCTCCGCCCCTCGCTTCACCAGCCTCTCCTCCCTCGTCCATCTCTCGGACACCCCGATGACCCTCCTTCGCACGATTCTCCGCTGGATCGCCCCGCTGCTCATTCTCGGCGTCGGCGTCGGTATCTTCATGGCCCTCGGCAAGCAGCCACCACCGCCTCGGAAGGAGGAGGCAGCCGTCGGGGCCGTCTCCGTGCGAACGGCGGTCGTTTTGTCCGAAGATGAAGGAATCGACGTGGCGGCCGATGGCGTGGTCGTGCCGATCCGGGAGGTGAGTCTGGCTGCCGAAGTGGGCGGCCGCGTAATCATGAAGTCCGCGGTCTGCCAGGCTGGAGAGCATGTGAAAAAAGGGACGATGCTCCTCCAAATCGACCCTCGTGACTACGAACTGGAGGTAGACCGGCTGGAACGTGAGCTTGCCCAGGCGGGCCTGGCCATCGAGGAGATCGACGAGGAGATGGCCCAGAATGCCGAGTCACTCGCGTTAGCCAAGCGGCAGGTCGAACTGTCCCGGCGTGAAGTAGGCCGCCTCGACACGCTGAAGGCCGGCCGGATCGTCACCGAGTCGGAGCATGAGCGGGCCGTCCGGGAGGAGCTCACCTCGTCCAATACGGTCGCTGGTCTCGAAGGCCAGCGGCGGGTGCTCGCGAAGCGAAAGAATCGCCTCATCGAAGCCCGCGGCCTGGCGGCGACGATGCTCGAGCGGGCGAACCTCGATCTGTCTCGCACGAAGGTGATGGCGCCCATCGATGGAATGATCATTGATGATCTGGTCGAGCAAGACTCATTCGTGACGAAGGGCACACCGCTCCTCACGCTCGAGGACACGAGTGCTGCCGAGGTGAAGGCGAGCCTCGAAATGGATGACGTGGCGAGGATTTGGAGCGGCCGCGCGGCGGAGCCGGCGGCGGGCTCCGATCTGCCGGCCACGCCCGCCACCGTCATCTACACGCTCGGCGATCGCACGTATCAATGGCAGGGCGTGCTTGCCCGTCAGGAGGGGCGGGGCCTCGACGAGAAGACCCGCACGCTCCCCTGTCGGGTCGTCGTCCACGACCCGACGGGCGTCAAGGCGATCGACCGCTATGGCACCGCGATGCCCGAGTTGCCCGCCGGAGCGCCGCGATCGCTGCTCCGTGGCATGTTCGTCGAGGTGAGGGTGCATGTGGAGCCGAACGGCGAACTGGTGTCGATCCCCGAGGAGGCCCAGCGGCCGTCCGGTGAGGTCTGGCTGATGCGGGATGGAAAACTTGTGATCATGCGGCCGCATGTGCTGGCAGCCCGGCGGGGCCGGGTGGTGTTCGACGCGCTCGAGTCGGGCCTGCTGCCGGGAGATCGCGTGGTGACCAGCCAGATCGTGAATGTCCGGGACGGCATGGCGATTGCGGAGGCCGCCCGGCCGGAGCGTGAGGCGGCTCGGCCGGATGATGTCGTGGATGTTCCATCTGACGACGCCTCGTGATGCAGGGCAGGGGAGCGGGAAGCGATGAGAACGATCGTCACCTGGTGCGTCCGCAACATGCCGGCGATGAATACGCTGGTCATGGCGATCCTGCTCGTGGGGGCCATGAGTTTCGCGTCGATGCGCCGCGAGGTATTTCCGGAGTTCGAACTGGAGATCGTCCTCGTGACGGTGCCCTACCCCGGCGCTACGCCCGATGAGGTGGAGGAGGGGATCTGTCAGAAGATCGAGGAGGCCTGCCGCAGTGTGCCAGGCATCAAGAAGCTCACGAGCGTCGCCCAGGAGGGCATGGGCTACTGCGTCTTCGAGCTTCGGGAAACCGTGAAGGACGTGCAGAAGACACTGGGCGAGATCCGTTCCGAAGTGGAGCGGATCCCGAGCATGCCGGAACTCGCCGAAGACCCGAAGGTGGAGCAGGTCACGCTGCGAACACCGGCCATCAAGGTGGGCGTGCTCGCTCCGGACGACCGGGGCGTCACTGAAGCAGGACTCCGGGACGTTGCCGAGGCGGTCCGCGACGACCTGCTCGGCCTTCCCGCTGTGTCGGCCGCGAACCTCCTGGGAGCCAAGGATTACCAGATCGACATCGAGATCTCGGAAGCCACGCTCCGGAAATACGGCCTGTCGCTCCAGAAGGTGGCGGAGATCGTGCGCCGGGAAAATCTTGAACTGCCTGGAGGCACGATCCGCAGCGAAAGCGGTGAAATCCTCCTGCGCGGAAAGAACAAGCGATATGTCGGCGAGGAGATCGCCACCCTGCCGCTCGTCACGCTCCCCGACGGACTCGTGCTCACGGTGGGTGATCTGGGAACGGTTCGTGACGAGTTCGCCGACGTGGCGGCCACCAACCGCATCAATGGCCGACAGGGCATGGTCGTGTCGATCGATCGGAGTTCCGGTGAGGATCTCCTGGCGATGGTGGCGGCGGTAAAAAATTATGCGGCCGTCGTGAAGCTGCCGCCGGGATTCGAACTTGCGGTATGGGCCGACCAGTCGATCGACGTCAAGGATCGTCTGCGGATGCTTGTCGAGAACGGCCTGCAAGGGCTGGTGATCGTCTTCGTGATCCTGACATTATTTCTCGACATCAAGATCGCCTTCTGGGTGGCGATGGGGATTCCATTTTCGATGCTCGGCACCGGGATGCTCATGTATGGCACCGATCAGACACTCAACATGCTCTCGATGTTCGCCTTCCTGATGGCGATCGGCATCGTGGTGGACGACGCGGTGGTCGTGAGCGACAACATCGAGCGGCACCGCCGTATGGGCAAGAGCCTCACCGCCGCGGCGATCGATGGCACCGTGGAGGTGATTCCGTCGGTGATTTCGAGCGTGCTCACGACGGTCATCACGTTTCTGCCGCTCTGCTTTGTGTCGGGTGTGATGGGCAAGTTCATCGCGGTGATGCCGTTTGCCTTCATTACGGCGCTCGTGATGTCGCTCTTTGAGTCGACCCTCGTGCTACCCGGCCACCTCGCCCACGAGAAGGGGCTTGTCTTCACACTCATCGGCATCGTCCTATATCCACTGCGGCCGCTCTTGGCCGTGGTAACGCTGTTGCAGCGGGTGTGCGACGCCGGCCTGAAATGGTTCGTGAAGCGGGTCTATTCGCCGGTGCTCGAGGTGGCCCTCGACAACCGTCTTGCAGTGCTCGCCGCGGCGGTCGGCATCCTTTTGGTGGCCGTCGGCATTGTCCGCAGCGGCGTCACGCCGTTTCGCCTGTTTCCGAAAATCGACGCCAACCGGCTGATGGCGAAGATCGTTTTTCCTGACGGAACGCCCGCCGGTGTGACCGAGGATGCCACGCTGCGGCTCGAGGAGGCCGCGGTCGCCACCGCCGCAAAGCTCGGGTCGCCGGAGGCCCCGATCCTGGAACTCGTCCACCGGGCGGTGGGGCAGGTGGCGGCTCAAGGGGAGGTCGGGCCCGATGCCCGGATGAGCGGAAGCCACGTCGGTGCCGTCTCGCTCGAACTCGTGGAAGGCGAGAAGCGGAGCGTGACCAGCGAAGAGTTCATCAGCGAGTGGCGCCGGGCCGCGGGAGAGTTTCCTGGCACCGAAAGCCTCGTGTTCGGTACTGAGAACATCGGCCCCGGTGGCAAGGCCGTCGAGTTCAAGCTGCTGGCCAACTCCGATCCCGATTCGGTCCGGCAATTGGAGGCGGCGGTCGAACGCTGCAAGGAATGGCTCGGGCAGTATCCCGGTGTGATCGACATCGACGACGACTCGCGGCCGGGGAAATGGGAGTATCAGGTCAAGGTCAAGCCGCGGGCCGAGGCGATGGGCGTGTCGTTGAGCGACCTCGCCGCCACGATCCGGGCGAGCTTCTATGGTGAGGAGGTGATGCGACTGCAGCGCGGTCGCCACGAAGTAAAGCTGATGGTCCGCTACCCCCGCGAGGAGCGGCGGAGCTTTGCCACGCTCGACGAAATTCGCGTGACCGGACCCGATGGTATCAAGCGGCCGATCGGCGAACTGGCCGAGATCACCGTGGATCGGGGCTATTCGGAGATCAATCGGCTCGGCCAGAAGCGGTCAATCTCCGTGCTCGCCGACATCGACGTTGCGAAAAGCTCCCTGACGAGCTCGCAGGTGGTGGCCGATCTCCAAAAGCGGCTGATGCCCGACCTGCTTCAGGAGTATCCGGCCGTCCGTGTCCGTTGGGAGGGGGAGCAGGAGCAGACGCAGGAGTCGCTCGAGAGCCTGGGGGTGGGTTTCCTCGTGGCCCTGTTCGCGATGTTCGTGCTCCTCACGATGGAATTCAAATCCTATTTCCAGCCGTTCCTGATCATCGGCATCATCCCGTTCGGCTGCGCGGGAGCGATCTTCGGCCACTCCCTGCTGGGAATGCCGCTGACGATCTTCAGCATGTTTGGGCTGGTTGCGCTCGCCGGCGTGGTGGTGAACGACTCGATCGTGCTCATCGACTTCATCAATCACCGCGTCCGCGCGGGCCACCCGCTGCGGGCGGCGCTTCGCGAGGCCGGTTGTCTGCGATTCCGGCCCGTGCTGCTCACGAGTGTCACCACGATTGGTGGCCTCCTGCCGCTTCTCTTCGAAAAGAGCTTTCAGGCCCAGTTTCTTCTCCCGATGGCCACGGCTCTGGCGTTCGGGCTGGCCACTACGACCGTGCTCGTCCTGATCCTGGTGCCGGTCATGTACTCGTTCTTCGGAACGAGTGCCCGTGAGGACGAGGTCGA
>CAMCYH010000150.1 GCA_945883745.1 Candidatus Kuenenia stuttgartensis | reverse complement strand
GTGCCAGGCCTCGATGGACGGGCGGTGCCCCTGGCGACGCTCGTGCAGGTAAAGGATCGCGTCGGCCCGTCGCTCATGATGCGCTACAACCTCTATCCGACGGCGGCCGTCTACGGCGAGCCCGCGGCAGGGACGGGCAGCACCTCGGCGTTGGCAATCGTGCAGGCGCACTTCGACCGGCTGCAGGCGGAGGCGACGATCCCGCCGCTGTTTGCCGCGGAGTGGACGGAGATGGCCTTCATGCAGATCCGCTCCGGGGCCACAGCCACGTTTCTGTTCGTGCTCGGCGTGGTGCTCGTGTTTCTGGTGCTCGCGGCCCTCTATGAGAGCTGGGCCCTGCCGCTGGCCGTGATTCTTGTGGTGCCAATGTGCCTGCTCTCGGCGCTCGTGGGTATCCGTCAGGCGGGCATGGAGATCACGATCTTTACCCAGATCGGCTTTGTGGTGCTCGTGGGGCTGGCCTGCAAGAACGCGATTCTGATCGTCGAGTTTGCCCGGCAGCTCACCCACGAGGGGAAACCGCTCCTCGAGGCCACGGTGGAGGCCAGCCGCCTGCGACTGCGGCCGATCCTGATGACGTCGCTGGCCTTCATCCTCGGCGTGCTGCCGCTGGTGGTCGCGAAAGGCGCGGGCGCCGAGATGCGCCGCACGCTCGGCCTGGCCGTGTTCAGCGGCATGCTGGGCGTCACGCTATTCGGCATCTTTCTCACCCCGGTCTTCTTCTTCACGCTCCTGCGAAATACCGGCAGACCCCCGGGCTCCATGCCAGCGGAAGCACCAGCGGTCGGAGACCGGTGAAGCCGATTCTGCATGATCGCATTCGGCCTTCGTGTATCGCCGGCTCGGGGGCGGCAAAAGTCGCCGCTGCGCGGTCTTTTAGATTCTCGCGGGCGAGGATACGCCCAATGCTCGTCGAGCGTTCGCCGACCCCCGAGCCTACCTTTCTCAGGTTGCCACATCGTCGCTACACCCATATTGGATGCGCTCGAGACGATCGCTACCGTGGCTTCCGGCCGCGGAGCCATTCGGGCCAGATGCACCAGGCGTCGAAGCCGGCGGGGGGCTGCTTGCCGATGTAGTCATCGCACGCGCCGCCATCGACGCTCGGCAGGGGCTTGCAACACTGGCCGCTGGCGGCGAGTTCCTCCAGCCGCAATTGCCAACCGCCGCCGAGCGCCCGATAGATCTGGATCATCCCCTTGGCCACCCCGCCGACGTTGTCATTGAGCCTGACCTGCTCCGTCACCTGCGTCTGCTGCACGACGAACACCCGGTTAAAGTCGCTCGCCCCCTCCTTGTATTGGATCTCGACGAGTTCGGCCGAGCGGCTTGCGGCATCGACCGCGTCCGCCTGCTTGGAGGCCGCGGCCCGGGCCTTGATCGCGGTCACGATCCCGTCCTCAGCCTCGCGGCCCGCCCGCAGCACCGTCTCCTGGTAGCCCGCGGCGAGCGATTGAAACTGCGCATCCTGCTTGCGGATGTTATTGATCAGCCGGCCGTAGTTGAGGATCTTCCAGTCCACGACCGGCGCCACGAAGCCATACAGCGAATCCGACTCAAACAGCTGACCGAGTTCATTGGCATACACGCCGAGGTAGCCGTTGATCGAAAAGGCCGGGTACAGTTCCGCCTCGGCCACCCCGATCTGGGCGCACTGCGCGGCGAGCAGCCGCTCGGCCTGCCGCACATCGGGCCGCCGCCGCAGCAAATCAGCGGGAATGCCGATCGCAAGGGATGGCGGCACCGTGGGGATCTCGCCCTCGCCGAGCCGCACCGCGAGATCTTCCGGAGGAATACCGAGCAGGAGACAGAGAGCGTTGGTCGCCAACCTCGCCTGCCGCTCGTACGTCGGAATCAGCGCCTCAGTCTTGGAGAGGTTGAGCTTCGCCTGTGAGACGTCGAGTTCGCTCGTGATGCCACCCTCGAGCCGATCGTTGGCCACCTGGAGCGAGTCCCGCTGAATGCCGGCCAGGCGTTGCAGGTCGGCCACCTGCTTCTGGGCGACGCGATACTCGACATAGCGATCGGCCACGTCGGCGATCAACGTCACGAGCACACCGTCATACTCCTCGACGCTCGCCTGATACTTCGCGCCCGCCGACTCGATGTTGCGGCGGAGCTTTCCCCACAGGTCAAGTTCCCACGACAGGTTGAAGCCCGTGGCCCAGATGCTGAACGGCGGCACGGACAGATTGTCGAATGCCCCGACGTTGTTGCTCAACTGCCAGCGGGCATATTCAGCAATGGCGTTTTGCGACTGCGGAAAGAATCCTCCCACGGTGATGTTGTACGCAGCCCGGGAGGCGAGCACGCGAAAGCCCGCCTCGCGGAGGGAAAGGTTTTGTTCATACGCCTGGAAAATCAGCTGATCGAGCACGGGATCGTTGAACTGCCGCCACCACTGCGTCTCGATGTCGCATTCCGACCGCACTTGCGGGTCATCGGCGTCGATCCACTCCGACTCCACGGGACCGACAGGTCGGAGGTAGGTGGGCCCCACCTTCATGTGGTTCCGCCAGTACTGGCCCCACGGCGTGCAGCCGGGTGCGCACAGCGCGCACGCTGCCACAAGCAGGCACACAGCCCGGTGTCGTGGCCAGAGCGGGGGCAAGGTTTGTTTCATGGAGGCGGAACCCGTCCACGGCAGCGCCGTGATCGATTCGTTGGACATCGCGCAGGTGCGCAGCCTGGCCTGTGGGCATGGTCTCACCGCTAAAATCGTTACATTCCCGACATCTTCGTGAGGGTTTATTGCGAGTCACCGCAGGGGGTGGGAGGCTGGGGGAGACAGGTAGCCCGGCGCGTCCTGAGCCTGGTCAATTGCCGCCGAGGCACCGGACCGCGGAATCACACGGCGAACTCTCGGAGCCGTGGTGAATCTGCGAATTCTGCGAGGAACCCCTGTTCTCTCAGACGCAGGCTGCGCCCAGAGAAGGGTCTTCGTGCAAGAAAAGGTGAGCTTTCCCCGAGATTGACCCACCGAACCGAGCGGTGGCGAGCCTTGGGGCGACAGGCTGAAGCCTGGCCTACTTGACCAGGTCTTTGAAAACCTTCCGCACTTTCTGCACCTTCGGGGCGGCGACGGCCTGACAGTACGGCTGAAACGGATTCTTGGCGAAGTAGTCCTGATGGTAGTCCTCAGCCGGGTAGAACGTACTCGCGGGCGTCACCTCGGTCACGATCCTTCCAGGGAAGATTCCCGCCGCATTGAGCTTCGCAATCACTTCCTCGGCGATCCGCTTCTGCTCGTCGTCGTGATAGAAGACACCCGAGCGGTACTGCGTGCCGACGTCGGCTCCCTGGCGATTGAGCGTGGTTGGGTCGTGCGTGGCGAAGAACACCTCGAGCAATTTTTCGAACGGCACCACGGCCGGGTCGTACTCGATCTCGATCGCCTCGGCATGGCCGGTGAGGCCGGTGCAGACATCCTTGTAGGTGGGGTTGGGCACCTTGCCCCCGATGTAGCCGCTCATCACGCCCTTCACGCCCTTGATCTCGGCGTAGACCGCCTCGGTGCACCAAAAGCAACCGCCGGCAAACGTCGCCTTCGCGAGCTTCGGTTCATCACCCCCCTGCGGCTCAGCCGCTGCTGCATTGCCCATCAGTATCGCTCCCGCCACGAGGAATCCGGTCACGGTGGAGTTCATGATTTCACCTTCCTGCCTGCCAACGGATTGTAGAGAGCCGCTGCCGATCGACGACATACCGCAGTGGCTTTTCGGCCCAGACTCCAGCGTACCCGACTCCGATCCGCGGTGTCCGCGCGATCCACCGCCGCGGGATTTCGATCCCGCTCGGCTCCAGCCACAGCCCGGCCTTTCTCCCTGCCGCCAACCCATTCAGGGCTTGATCGATCCCCAGCCCCCGGGTCACCCGACCGGGCCCCACCAACTCCCCTGCCCCGCGAATCAACACCGCTGCCGGCACGCCTTCCGCCCCAGTGACGATATTCAGCATCCAGTGGATCCCATAGCAGAGGTAGACATACCAATGCCCGGCCGGCCCAAACATCACGGCATTCCGCTTTGTCATCCCCTTCGAGCCATGACAGGCAAGATCGTGAGCACCCAGATAGGCCTCCGTCTCGAAGACGACATGCCGCTGCAGTCGGCTATCAGCCCCGCGGACCACCAGCCGCGCCCCGAGCAGCTCCCGCGCCACCCGGTCTGCTGGCCGATCAAAAAAGTCACGCCCGTAGTGCATCGGTTTTTTAGCTCCCAAAACGGACACGACAGCGCCCAATCGTATCCGAGATGCTCAGCGAGGGGTTGCCCGTGCCACGGAGCCGGCGTTGTTGGCAAGCGAAGCCATGGATGGCGAAGCGCAGCCAGCATCGAGTGAGCGAAGGCCAGGATGGCCGCAGTGAACGTCCGGCGATGTGGCACGGGCAACCCCGAGCCGCCTTGCCACAGCGGCCGCTTGCGCCCCGCACCCCAATCTTCTATGATGCTCCGCTGGACCCCCAGCACGCGGAGCCAGTCAGCCCATCATGGAAGCAGGTATCGTCGGACTGCCGAACGTCGGCAAAAGCACCCTCTTCAATGCCCTCACCCAATCCAAGGCAGCGCAGAGCGCGAATTACCCATTCTGCACGATCGAGCCCAACGAGGGGATGGTGAGCGTGCCCGACGGGCGGCTCCAGCGCATCACGAAATACATTCCGCCACAGAAGGTGATCCCCGCGGCGCTCAAGCTTGTCGACATCGCCGGCATCGTGAAGGGGGCCAGCGAAGGGCAAGGGCTGGGCAACAAGTTTCTCTCGCACATCCGCGAGGTCGATGCCATCATCCAGGTGGTCCGCTGCTTCGAGGATCCCGACGTGATTCATGTCGCGGGCAAGGTCGACCCGGTCGCCGACATGGAGACGATCGAGCTGGAGCTGATGCTCGCCGACATCCAGCATCTCGACAACATGCTCCCCAAAATGGAGCGGGCGGCAAAGGGCGCCGACAAGGAGGCCAAGCTCAAGGTCGAGGTCATGAAGAAATGCCTGACCCATCTCGGAGCGGAGAAACCGCTGCGAACGCTGAGTCTTGATGATTCCGAGCGGGCAGCGGTGAAGGAGTTCGGACTGCTGTCAGCCAAGCCGATTCTCTACGTGGCCAACGTCGACGAGACCGACCTCGCAGGCCAGGACGCACTCGTGCAGCAGGTGCGATCCGCGGCGGGAGCCGCGGGAGCCGAGGTGGTGCCCGTGTGCGCAAAGCTCGAGGCCGAGATCGCCGAACTCGATGAGGCGGACCGCGGCGAGATGCTCTCCGATGCGGGGCTCACGGAGCCGGCGCTCGCCGTATTGGCCCGGGCCGCCTACAAGACGCTTGGGCTGCAGAGCTACTTTACGGCCGGCGAAAAGGAAGTGCGGGCCTGGACGGTGCCTGTCGGCGCGGTCGCCCCGGAGGCAGCCGGCGTGATCCACACCGATTTCGAAAAGGGATTCATTCGGGCTGAGATCTACTCGCTCGAGGACCTCGAACAATATCAGTCGGAGAAGGAAATCCGCGCCCATGGCAAACTCCGTGTCGAGGGCAAGGACTACGTCATGCAGGACGGCGACATCTGCCACTTCCTGGTGAATCGGTAGCCGATTTTGAGCACAGCCCGCCGGCTTGCGCCCTGCGGCTGAGTCGCGGCCACCTCCACCCAGCCCCGGGCGCGAGCCCGGGGGCCGCAGTGCGATCGATGCCGATTTGCAGCGCAGCCCGCCGGCTTGCGCCTGGCGGCTCAATGGAAATAGTTGCGGCTGGCGGGAGAGCGCTTGCGTTGGAACTGCACCCCGCCCTACTTCGCTGCGGCGGGCTCCGAAAGGCTTTCGGGGAGCCAGTCGCCTTCCTGTTCGGATTCGCCCACGCCGGGCTCGACCCCCTCGGCAAACTCCTCGACCTCGTCCTCACGGGCACTCGTTCCGAAGAACGAGTACATGACCGGCACCAGGATCAGGACGAGCACGGTCGTAGTGGCCAGCCCGAACGCCAGAGCCGTGGCCATCGGGAGAAGAAACTGGGCCTGAAAGCTCTTTTCGAAGAG
>CAMCYH010000149.1 GCA_945883745.1 Candidatus Kuenenia stuttgartensis | reverse complement strand
GCCGAATCGGCGATCGTGATACCCTCGACGCGGGTGATCTCGATCTCGACGGCGTCCGAGGTTTCGAAGTTGCAGTATGTGTGGGTCCAGCCCGCCAGCGTGTCGAAGTAGCCGTCGGTCTCGGGTTCGATCGCCTTGCAGGTGGTTTGTCAGGCGAACACGGGCTGCCATCCGCCGCCAGTGGCTTGCCGGACGCGGATCGTGTAGTGCTCCGAGCCGGCCAGTCCCGGCACCGGTGGATACACCGCCAGGTCGTCACCAGCGCATCGGCTTGATGCCCCGGCCGCCAGGATCATGGTCAGCAGGATGAAGGCCCGGCGCACGTGGGGAACTCCTCGGGGTAGAGGTGTCGAAACGGCGTGGGCCCACAGGAGCGGCCTGATGGCCCAGCCCATCATGAGTTTGAAAACAGATGGTCGTACAGCGATCGCGGCGACTGGATTCGGACGCCAGCGATTCTCTTGCCGTAGAACCTGCCGAAATGCGTCCGATCACCCGTCACGAGAATCTTACACGACAGCGCCGATGCTGCCGCGAGGACAACCCGATCCTTGTCCGGCAGGCCGTCGATGTCGGCCCGGTGAATCGCCGGTGCATTGGGCGAAACGCGCACTCGTAACAGCAGTTCGTCCAGTCGCGGCAGGCGCGACGAGGCCTTGGCGCTGATGTTTCGCCGGGCTTCATCGATGACATACCCGTCCACCCAGCACTCGTGCCCGGCATCGAGGAGAACAGCAAGCAGTGACTGAATCGCGCCGTCACTCTTCGCCGCAGAGAACAGGATGTTCGCGTCGAGGAAGATTCGCGGGGCGCGGGTCATGCCCGCCGCTTCCGCCGGGCCGACTCGCGGGCCGGGGGCGGGCGACGCATCGCTTGGGCCAGTTGCGCCTCGGATTCGTCAAATTCGCGCACCCGGCGATCGGTGTAAATCTCGACGGGCAACGTCACGGCTGGCCTGAGGAGCAGACCGTCGGCCGTGGTCTCCGCGATCAGCGTGTCATCCGCCTTGATGCCCAGGGCTTTTCTCAGGCCCAGCGGCAGCGTCACGACGCCGCGACTTGTGACGGTAATCGTGGTTTTCATAAAATCAGTATTCCTGCATTCCGGCTGTGCGTCAAGGATCGCGCCCACGCCCGTTCGCGGCTCGCCCGTGACGGCCCGAAAAAAGCAAGCGGGCCGGGTGGTTGCGCACCCGGCCCGCCGCATTCACAACACAGGGGGACGGTTTTCGCCCGCGGGCGAATCAGGCTCAGCAGCCCTTGCGGGAGAGGCCTTCTGGCCGTGGCCACGGCCCGGAGCCGCTCCATCACAGGGTCCGCGAAAAAAATCTAAATCTTTTGCGTGGAGACGCGCTACGGACATTCTCTTGGGGTGTCAACGCTTCGTGCCTACTCTTCAGTAGTCTTGCCGCGGCGGGTGGCGGTGACGGTGATCGAGCCGCCGACCGGGATTTCCTGCTGGCCCGCCACGAGCGTGGCCGTGAGCGTAGCCGTCGCGATGTCGCCGTCGGTGGTGAGGCCTCCCTCGGCCAGCACGTTGTCGAGCCAGGGCTTCACCGCGCCACGAAGCGTCTTGTCGGTGGCCGGCCGCGAGGTGTCGCCGATCAGATTCCGCAGCGGGCCGCCCGCGATCACGTAGGCCTGCCGGGCGGCGTCGTAGGGGAGATCACCAAAGGAAAACGTCGCCGTCGTCTTGCCGGTGGCGGCGTCCCGCAGCAGAAACTGCAGCTCAGCCTTGGCCGGCGGCACGAAGACGGAAGGCGTGTCGATCACGATCGCGTCGCGGCTCGCCGTGAAATATTCATCGACCCGCGCCACGTCGGCCTTCGCGGTGGCCGAGCGGCCCACGGAAAACGTGAGCTGGACGTCAAAGCCCGGGGCGAAGGTGAGGCTGCAGCGTGACGACGCCTGCCGTCGCACCACCGGAATTAACAGATGGCTGCTCACGCCATACGGCGTGGCGAGATGAAGATCGACCATCTCGCGGTCGTTGCAGAGGCCGCCACCACCCGCAGCAGAGCAGGGGGCGTCGGCGAACACCGGGCCAGCGGCGGCTCCCGATGCAGGCGCAGGCAGCGGCTCGACGGCAGCCACGGTCCTCACGGTGCGGGAGCCGAGGTGGCCCAGGCAGGGGGCTGCCGGCGGGCAGGTGGTGACTGCCGGCAGCACGGCCACGCCCGCCGGGATTTCCGCCTTGAGCACCTCGCGGCTGATGAGCGTGGCAGTGACGGGCCTGCCGCCGGCGAGGATCGTGGTGTCGTGCAGGCTGAAGCCCTTGCCGATCAGGAAGAGCGTGGTCGGGCCATCGGGGTCGATGCCCGGGGCGCCGTACCAGCCGACCAGCTCCGGTGCCAGATCGGTGATGCCGGTATTGAAGAGTTCGAAGCCGCCGCAGGTGTTCTCATACGGAATCTGCGCGGCGAGCGTCTGCAGCGGCAGCCGCCGGTCGAGCTGGTCGACCCGCCGCATCAGCCGGGCGAACTCGCCGGGGCGATACAGGTGCGCACACCGCTGGCACTCGCAGGCATGGTGCCGCATCGCCTGCACCGCCCGCGAGAGGTGCATCGTCTGCCGGATGGTCTGCGCAGTGACCGTCGGGTGGGCCAGCGAAAACCAGTTGGTCCGCACGTCGAGCGTGAGCGACGGCACGAACGACGGCATCACGATGATCGCCGTGCACTCCCGCTGCCCCGGCTCGAGCTGTCGGCGGGCGAGATCGGCATCGGGCGACGGACCGCAGAGCGTCTCGGCGAACGTGGCCAGCGTGCCGCGGGTGGGGGGCGTCTGTACGCGGGGATAGAACCGCCAGCCAAACGTGTCGGTCCCGTGGGCGAAGGCGACGGCCGTCTTGTTGAGGGCGATCGTTGCCATGTCGGTCTCGAGCTGCCGCGAGAAGCGGGTGAGCGCCGAGGCTGACAGGCGGCCGCTGGCAAAGGCCATCGCCATCGCCACCTGGAGCTCTCGACGGCGGGCGTAGACGTCGTCCACGTTTTGATCCTGGCTCACCGGATCGAGGGCGAACACGCGGATCGGCCAGCGGCAGCGGACATAGTCGTTGAACGCCGCGCGGGCTTCCGGGGCCGGGTCGGGGCCGTAAAACGGTCCGGCGAAGCCCGCAGCGCAGGCCCCGCCGCAGCCCGACTCGCGGATGTCGTCGATGAGCCGCTCGTTGAGCAGCGCCGACTCGACGAGGATGCCCCAGGCGAGCACGGCCGTGGTCGTGCGGCAGACGGGTGTGGCGGTGAGCCGCTCGTCGCAGCAGATGCCGTCGCCGATCTCGTGCCCGGACACGGCGGCGACAGCGCCCCCCTCGTCGCCCGTGCCGATCGTCGTGAACACGTGGCAGCGGACCCGGGCGAGGTCATCGATGCGGCGGCTGCGGACAAGGTCGGAGAGATTCCAGCCCGGCAGCTGGTCCCAGAGCGGCCGCTGCCGGTCCTGCTCGAGAAAGTCGGCGGCCGCCTCCAACTCCTCGGCCAGGTGCGATCGCACGTCTGCATACTCGATGCAGGGGCGGCTCACCGGATGGTTGGCCAGCGCGATGTGCGTGTCATGAATCAGGATCGCGATCTGCCGGATTCCGCTCACGTCGGCCAGCTGCGAGAACGGGATCGGCATCCGGGCCCGGCGGGTCTTCACGGCCGGTGCAGCCGCCGGTGCGATCGCCGGCAGCCGCGCCGAGAGCGACTGCATCGCCGCCATGACGCCCTGGCGGGATTCGGCACCCGCGTGTACAGGGGCCGCCACGTTCGTCTCGTCCGCTGCGTCAGCGCCCACGATCGTGTGGGCCCAGGCGAGGCACTGCGGGTCGTTCACGCAGTAGGTAAGCGCCGGCGCGATCAGGTCGACGAGATCATTGATCACCAGATTGCGAAACGTGACCGGCAGCAGGTCGTCGCCGAGGCAGGGCTCGGCGATCACGGTGATCTCCGCGCCGTGGCCGGTCTGCGTGCGGCCGCCCGGCATGATCGACACCGGCAGTCGCACCAGGTTGAGCGCATAGCCCGGCGCGTCGGCCGAGTCGTCGCCCTCGTTGATCCGGCGCAGCTCGTGCAGGTGATTGAGATAGCGGGAGAGCTGGTCGAGGTGGAGCGTCGGCTCGAGCGACACCGGCTGATCGGTCACGTCGAAGGGGAGCACCTTCTCAAACTCAGCCGGCTGGGCGAGCGCCGTCGTGTCGGGAAGCCGGCGGCGATCGGTGGCCTCCTCGAGGGCCAGCGCCATGCTGAGAAAGGCCTGATCGCTGCGGCGGATGGCGGCCTGGCTCCGGACGGCAAACTCGCCGAGCTGCCGCTGCAACTGGGCCTCGTACTCGTAGCGGTGCCGCATCAGCCGGCTCTGGCCCCACACGTCGGGCTGCTTGGCAACGATCGACCCGTAGGCATTGAGGTGGTGCTCGAGCCAGTCGACCTCGGCGGCAAGCCGTTCGATCGAGTCGCCGCATTCGACAGGCGGATGGCGGGGTGCGGGCGGGGCCCGATGGACCGCCCGTAGCGGTGCCGCGAGGCCTTGGAACAAACGGCCGAATTCACCAGCCGGGGCGTGGGCTGCCGACAGGACGAGGCAACAGACTGTGGCGAGGGTCATGTCACACCGGGAAGGGGCGGTGCGGGTCATCGAGAGTTCTCCTTGCAGGTCCTCCGCGGGCAGGGGAACATACCCCCACGTGTGGATCGGCGGCCCGAGGCCGTGGGTTCACGAGAACCAGGCGAACCGTGGCCGACGGGCCAGGTTGCCCACCTTCGCAGGAGCGAGTGATGCGGCGTTGTCCGATCCAATGCATCGTGCCCCCTTACATCGTGGAGCGCATGGCCCATTGCGAGGATCCGCGGATCCGGGAGCAGGCGCTGGTGGCGCTCACGACCGGTTCGGCCGTGCGGGCCGTGCGGGCCTTCGCCCAGCAGATGCCGATGATGCTTGCCGTGCCATCGCCGGCGGGCCGCAGGAATCGGCTTGTGTACGACGCCCGCGGTCGCGACACGCTGCCCGGCCGGCTCGTCCGCGCCGAGGGGCAAAAGAAGACGGCCGACGCGGCGGTGAACGAGGCCTACGACCATTCCGGCGACACGTTCGATTTCTTCCACGATCTCTTCGGTCGCAAGTCGCTCGACGATGCCGGCATGTCGCTGATCTCGAGCGTGCATGTCGGCGAGAGCGACGGTACGGGCTATCAGCCGATGACCAATGCCTTCTGGGACGGCGGGCAGATGGCCTACGGCGATGGCGACGGCGTGGTCTTCGGCCGCTTCACACAGTCGCTCGATGTGGTGGCCCACGAACTCACCCATGGCGTGCAGGCCTTCATGAGCAACCTTGTCTACCGCGGCCAGTCGGGGGCGATCAACGAGCACTTCGCCGACGTCTTCGGGGTGCTCGTGCGGCAGTGGCGGGAGGGCACGGCGGCAGAAGACGCCCGCTGGCTCGTGGGGGCGGAAGTGCTGATTGCTGCCTCGACGCGGCGGGCGATCCGCGACATGGAGCATCCGGGCGAGGCCTTTCGGGACGATCCCGTGCTCGGCAGCGATCCCCAGCCAAACCATATGAAGCGGATCTACACGGGGCCGGCTGATGCCGGCGGCGTGCACATCAACTCAGGCATTCCCAACCGGGCGTTTGTGCTCGTGGCGCAAAGCCTCGGCGGGCCGGCGTGGGAAGTGGCGGGCCGGATCTGGTACGAGGCGATGCGGCAGCTCTCGCGGACGAGCCAGTTTGCCGATCTGGCCCGCATCACAGCCCAGATCGCGGGCGACGAGTTTGGCTCGGGCGTGCGGAAGGCGGTGCGGGCGGCCTGGAAAAAGGTGGGGCTGTGAACGGGCTCTCGGCATACACTGGCGGCTCGCGATCGGAGACATTCCGTCATGCGGATCACGTTCATTCAGTCGGGCGGCTTCACGGGCATCGTGCGGGGGTGCCGCATCGATTCGGCCGATCTCGAGGACGAGGAGCGAGAGTCGCTCGAGGAACTGGTGGAGAAGACGGGCTGGACGGAATCGTGGCAGGCCTTTTCGGAGGGCCGCGATCGCTGGCAGTACGACATCCAGATCGAACGCGACACCCATGCCCTGCACATTCATGTGATATGCGACGACTCGTGTGTGCCCGCCGCGGCCCGGCC
>CAMCYH010000148.1 GCA_945883745.1 Candidatus Kuenenia stuttgartensis | reverse complement strand
TTTTTCGAGATCACCAACACCGTTGCCCTGCTGGCCTGGATCGTGCTGGTGCTTTTTCCCGGCCGAAGGGTCGTCTCGCATCTGCTCTGTGGGATCGTGGTGCCCGCTGCCCTGGCCGCCTCCTACGCGGCGGTGATCGGCTGGAAATTCATCGACAATGGGCCGCCGCCGGGCGATGTGATGACGATCGCCGGCCTGCGGGCCGTCTTCGCCGACGACTGGGTCTTTGCCGCCGCCTGGACCCACTATCTCTGCTTCGACATGGTCGTGGGTGCCTGGATCGCCCGCGACGCCGTGCGGCTCGGCATCCCGTGGCCGCTGCGGACGGTCTCACTGCTGCTGACATTCCTCGCCGGCCCGGTCGGCTTTCTGATCCATATCATCGCCCGGATCACGCTGCGGCGGGCTGTGGCGACCAATGATCCGCTGGCCGAATCGGCAGGCTCATATTGATGCGGTGCCCCGCCCTCGCTCAGAAGGTCAGCCCGCCAGCCCGAGCACGTCTTTACAGAAACGAATACTGCGCTCGAGTTCGGCAAGCTGATAGGCCCGCTCGGCTTCGGCTTTTCCTTCCGTCGGTGGCGTGAATGGTGGGATCGGCTTGCCTGTGTTCGCCAAGGCGAGAAAGGCGGCCAGATCCTCGGCTCGTGCCGTCGGGAACTGCCGCCAGAAGTCCTCCTTGTAAATCGGGAACGTCCGCGGAAACCCGGAGATCGTCTCGATGTGCACCGTCACGCCCGGGCACCGTTCGGCGAACAGTCTGAAGAATGAACGAAAGTCGACGCAGCCCTCCCCCATCGCCGTCCACTGCATGGTGATGCCTTCCGGCGACTGCCAGATCATCGTGTCGCGGAGGCTCGTCGTAAGCACGTGCGGAGCCAGGGCGGCCAACGCCCGCACCGGATCCTCGAGTGTCCAGCAGGCGTTGCCCGAGTCGAAATTGACACCGACAAAATCTGGCCCTGCCTGCTCGACGAGCTGCTTGAGTTCCCCCGACTGCATGTCGCCGGCGTGGTTCTCGACGGCGATCTTCACGCCCGCATCGACCGCCCGGCTGCGGCTGGCCCGCAACACCTTCACGGCATCGGCGATGCGGGCCTCAATGCCGCCATCGGTAAGCCGGTCGGACTGATTGCCGAGGATCACACGAAAGGCGGGCGACCCGAGGGCCCGCGCCATGCGGATGCCGAGGGCGAGGTGCTCGTCCGCCGTGCCCCAGTCCGGCTTGAACGTCTTCGACGTCGGGCAGATGCTCCAGGATCCCAGCACGATCGCCACGCCCCTGTCGGCGGCATAGCGGCGCACGTCGCCCAGCGAATCATCATCGAGCCGACCCTCGAAGGGGCCGAAGTCGGTGATGAAGACGGAGCTGCAGCCGATCGCGACGGCATGATCGACCAGCTGCCGGGCATTCCATTTCATGGCCCGAAGGGCGAAGTTGTCGAACCCCAGCCGGATCGGGGGCCGACTCTCAGCCGCGCCGCGAACCACGCCCGCAACGACCGTCGCACCAGTTGCCATGCTGGATGCCAAAAACGCCCGTCGATGCATCGCCATGAGATAGCCTCCGGAGACATTGCCGGGCACTATAACACCCCGCGGCCGTGGGCTCACGCCGCGGCGGGGGGTGGCGACCGACGACCCACAAGCCATGCGCGAGCCGTGACTATCACCGGCACGGCGAGGCAGACGACACCGCTTGCCAGGATCGCGGCGGTGGCCGGTGATGCATCGACACGACTGCGGCCGGCGAGCGTCTGCACGAGCGCGTAAAGCAAGACAAGCCCGGTGCCAGACGTTGCCGACAGCACGAGCTCAGTCCGCTGTTTTTCGCTGATGCCCCCCTGCCAGGCAGCCCATGCCAACAGCGGCAGCCACTGGATCGCATGGATCACTGCACCGTGCGGAAACTTCGGCACGCCCGCCGCCCCAAATTGCTCGGGTTCGAGCCCGCGTTCGAGCCGCACATCCCCATTGACGCTCACCCAGATCCCGAGCAGGCACGAGATCACAAGAAACACGAGCCCCGCTCGGATCGCCAGGAGCATGTCGCCAGGCACATCCACGCGCTGGCGGAAGGCTCGCAGCAGGAGGTCGGCCGAGACGAGCGTCACCCACAGGATGAGCACCCCCATGAGATCGTAGAGCACCGAGTCGAGAAGCGTCACGCGATTGAAGTGGCTCGCCACGCCTCGCCACCGCTGCAGGTCGATCAGGGCGACTTCAATGACCAGGGCGATCGTGGTGAGCCAGGACAACGGCACGTCCCACCGCCGCTCCGGCATCTTCGACCAGACCCAGCCCATCGACAGGGCCGTCAGCCCGCCAGAGATGCCGAAGAGGATCGGCTTTCGCCAGGTCACCGGGCCTTCCCACGGCCCGCCGAGAACGGCCCACACGGCCACATGGGCGAGACCACTGGCCACGAGCAGCCCGCCGCTGGCGGCCAGCGGCCAGGCTCGGGGGTCGTGCCACCACGGCGAGAAGTCAGTCGGAGACGCGCGAGTCGACATGATGATGGAAGTCTATCCGCAGTTCGGCGACACTGTGATCCATGGACACGCGACCTTTTGGACGGACCGGCTGGCGGGTTTCCGAAATCGGCTTCGGCGGCTGGGGCATCGGCGGTGGGCAGTGGGGCGGTGCTGACGAATCTGATTCGATGGCCACGCTCCATGCGGCTCTCGACTCGGGGATCACGTTTTTCGATACGGCCGATGTCTACGGCGACGGCCTCTCTGAACGGCTGATCGGCCGCCTGCGCCGAGAACGCCAGGAGCCATTCGTGATCGCCACGAAGGCCGGCCGCCGGCTCTCGCCACATACCACCGATGGCTACAACGCCGCCAACCTCACGGCCTTCGTCGACCGCAGCCTCACCAACCTCGGCGTCGAGCGGCTCGATCTCGTCCAGCTCCACTGCCCGCCCACCGAGATTTATTACCGTCCCGAAGTCTTCGCGGCCCTCGACGATCTTGTCACGGCCGGCAAAATCGGCTTCTACGGCGTGAGTGTCGAGAAAGTGGAAGAGGCCCTCAAGGCGATCGAGTACCCCGGCGTGCAGTCGGTGCAGATCATCTTCAATCCATTCCGGCTGCGGCCCGCCGAGCTTTTTTTCCAGGAGGCGGTCCGCCGACGGGTGGCGGTGATCGCGCGGGTGCCACTGGCCAGTGGGATGCTGTCGGGCCGGTATGCAGCGACGACGACGTTTCCCCCCGACGACCACCGGGCCTTCAACCGGTCAGGGGTGATGTTTGACCGTGGCGAGACGTTCTCCGGCGTCGATTATGAGACGGGGTTGGCCGCGGTGGACCAGCTCCGTCCGCTCGTGCCGACCGGGGCCACGCTCGCCCAGTTCGCCCTCCGCTGGATTCTTTCCTTCGACGCGGTGACCACCGTGATCCCTGGAGCCCGCCGACCGGGGCAGGTCGAGGAGAATGCTCGCGCCGCCGATCTGCCCCCGCTGTCCGCAGAGAGCCTGCAGGCGGTTGCCGCCATCTACGAAAAGCACATTCGCCAACTGGTCCACCATCGCTGGTAAATTTTTTCCATTCACTGTTCTTCGGAGGCTTCCATGACGTCTCGTCTTTGGACAGTTCGTCTCTACCTGATCGGGCTGGCTCTGGGCATGGCTGCGACCGCTGCCGCCCGCGACGTGACCTTTACAAAACAGACACTCACCGAGCGGTTCGTGGCCGAGGGCTGCGCTGTCGCCGACTTCGACCGTGATGGCCATGCCGATATCACCGCCGGCAACGGCATCTGGTTTGGACCCGACTTCGCCACGCGGGTCGACTTCACGCCCCCTGCCGACAATCCGTCCGGCCCGTCGAAGACCCCCTACGATCCGGCCCGTGGCTATTCCGACTACTTTCTCGCCTTCGCCCATGATTTCACGGGCGACAACTGGCCCGACATCCTCGTCTATGGCCTACCGGGCGAGCCGGCGCAGGTCTTCGTCAATCCCCAGCTCCGCGACCAGGGCCGTGCCCCGGGGCCATGGGCCAAGCATGCCCTGTTCGATGTGGCCGATGGCGAGTCGCCCGATCTCCTCGACATGACCGGCGACGGCAAGCCCGAACTCTTCGTGCACTCCAGCGAGAAGAACATGCAGGGGGGCCAGCTTGGTTTCGCCGAGATCGACTGGGCGGCGCCCCTCGCCAAGGCCCGGTTTCACCCGATCACGCCGCGGTCGCCGGAGAACGACAAGAAATACTTTCGCTACACGCACGGCTCCGGCGCGGGCGATGTAAACGGTGACGGACGAACCGATATCCTCACCAAAGAAGGCTGGTTCGAGCAGCCGGGAAGCACCGCCCCCGGCACGATCTGGGCCTTTCATCCCGGACCGTTCGGAGCCCCGGGAGGCCGCGGCGGCGCGCAGATGCACGTCCGCGACGTCAACGGCGATGGCCGCAACGACGTGATCACGAGCCTCGATGCCCATGGCTACGGCCTGGCCTGGTTCGAGCACCAGTCCGACGGCAGCTTCGTCGAGCGGGTGATCCTCGATCCCAAGCCCGGCGAGAAACCCGCCGGTGTCTCGTTTAGCCAGCTCCACGCGATGGCGATGGCCGACATCGATGGCGACGGCCTCGACGACATCGTGACCGGCAAGCGACGGTGGGCCCACGGGATCAACGGTGATGTCGAGCCCAACGCACCGCCGGTGCTCTATTGGTTTCGTTTGGAGCGGGATGGCCAAGGCGGGGTGACGTTCGTGCCCAACCTGATCGATGACGACAGCGGCGTTGGCACGCAGGTGACCGTCGCCGACCTGAACGCCGACGGCCGGCCCGACATCGTCGTCGCCAACAAGCGAGGCGTGTTTGCCTTCACACAAAGGTAGCCCCGTGACAAGCCGGTCAGCCGACACGATTTATTTCTACCCATGACCGTGCTTCCCGCCGCCTGCGACGTCCTCGTCATTGGCACCGGTGCCGCCGGCCTCTTCGCCGCCACCTGGGCGGGCCGCGCGGCCCGTGACGCCGGCCAGCCGCTTACGATCGTGGCGGTCGATGGGGCAAAAAAACTCGGGGCGAAGATCCTCGTGGCCGGCGGTGGTCGCTGCAACGTCACCCACTGGCGAGTCAGCGAGGCCGACTTTGCCGGCAGCACGCCTCCCGCGATCCGCAAGGTGCTACGGCGATTCACCGTCGCTGACACCGTCGCCTTCTTCCGGGAAGCCGGCGTCGAATTCAAACGCGAAGACACGGGCAAACTCTTCCCCGTCACTGATTCGGCCCGCACCATTCTCGACGCCCTCGTACAGGAAGCGGAGACAGCCGGGGCTTCCCTTGTGCATCCGGCCCGTGTCGAGGGGGTGAATTTCGGTGATGACCGCTTTCATGCAACAACCTCGGCCGGCCCGATCACCGCCCGCCGCGTGATCCTCTGCACTGGCGGCAAGTCACTCCCCAAGTCGGGTAGCGACGGCGGTGGCTACCGGCTCGCCCAGAACCTGGGGCATTCGCTCACCGCGCCGATCGTGCCGGCGCTTGTGCCTCTCCTGCTCCCCACAGATCACTGGGTCACCACGCTCTCCGGCCTCACGCTGCCAACGGAAGTGAGTCTGCTGGCCGCCTCCGGCAAGCGGCTCGCTTCCTTCTCAGGCAGCACGCTCTGCACCCACGTGGGCCTGTCGGGCCCCAGCATCCTCGACATCAGCCGCCACTGGCTCATCGCCAAGGCGGCAGATCCGACCGTACGCCTCGCGCTCAACTGGCTGCCCGGACAGTCGGCCGAGGAGATCGATCGACTGCTCGTGGCCACCCAGGGCCGCGGGCCGCTCCCGCTGCTGCGCGAGCATCTCCCCGACCGACTGGCAAGGCTGCTCTGCGAGCAGGCCGGCGCGCCGTCGGGGGGAGATCTGCCCCGCGAGGCACGAAAAAAACTGGTGCAATTTCTCACGGCAACGCCGCTGGAGGTCACCGGCGACCGCGGGTTTACGGCGGCCGAGGCAACGGCCGGCGGCGTGCCGCTCTCCGAGGTGAAGCTCGACACGATGGAGAGCCGGATCTGCCCGGGGCTCTTCTTCGCGGGCGAAGTGCTCGACGTTGACGGCCGCATCGGCGGCTTCAACTTCCAATGGGCGTGGTCGAGCGGCTTCATCGCCGGCCACGGGGTTACAGCACATTCTA
>CAMCYH010000147.1 GCA_945883745.1 Candidatus Kuenenia stuttgartensis | reverse complement strand
GACGAGGCGGTGCGGCAGAAGGCGGCCGAGAGGGTGGGCCGCGAGCGGTTCCTCGTGGTGCATCTTGCGGCCCCGATCGACGTCTGCCGCCAGCGGGATACCGACGGCCACTATCCGCTGGCCGACTCGGGCGAGATCACCAACTTCCCGGGCGTGTCGGCTCCCTACGAGACGCCCACCAATCCCGACCTCGTGATTCCGACCCACGAGTGGCCGGTAGGCAAGTGTGTCGATGCGGTGATCACGCTCCTTGAACAGCGCGGCGTGATCTAGCCCATCCGACAGCCAACCGGTAGCGCCAGCTCATCGACAGCCAGCCGCCAGGCGCGAGCCGGCGGGATGACGTACCAGCAGCCACCGGGCTCGCGCCCGGTGCTGGGTGGAAGATGGAACTGCCCGCCTGGAGGGCGGGCCTACGAGAGCGAACGGATGTTCGCCAAGAAACCTGAGGCCAGGATGGCGAAGGTTTCGTAAAGGTAGCCACCTCGTTCGGAGCATTCACAAATAAATGTACGTGCGTACCGTATTGGTGTCAGGCAGAGGTTTCGGCGATTGTTGTCGGCATGAGCACTCCTGCCACGATTGGCATCCTCACTGTTTCCGACCGGGCCAGCCGCGGCGAGTATGCCGACGAAGGCGGGCCGGCGATTCGTGGCTATCTCACCGAGGTGCTCACAAGCCCGTGGGAGGCAACGGAGCGGGTCGTGCCCGATGACACGGCCGCGATTGCCGCCGCGATCCGCGGGATGGCCGCTGATGGCTGCTGCCTCGTCGTCACCACCGGCGGCACAGGCCCGGCCCCGCGGGACGTCACACCCGAGGCCACCGAGCAGGTCTGCACGAAGATGCTGCCGGGGTTTGGTGAACTGATGCGACAGGTGTCGCTCAAGTACGTGCCGACCGCGATCCTCTCCCGACAGACAGCCGGCATCTGCGGGGGTGCGCTCGTGGTCAACCTGCCGGGGCGACCGAAGAGCATCCGCGAATGCCTGGACGCCGTCTTCCCGGCAATTCCGTACTGCATCGACCTGATCCACACCGACAACCCCACCCCGCCAAGGCTGGAGACCGACCCAACTCGCCTCGTCGCCTTCCGCCCGCGTGGGTAATATCTATGCCGCCGTTCGGAAAACAGGAGCTGGCTCTCACAAACCGAGTAACGGAGGCGAGGGAGTCGGCGAACGCTCGAGGAGCCTTGGGCGTATCCTCGCCCGGAGACGAGACTTTTGCCGCTCCCGAGCCGGCGCCTCATTTTCCTTCGGTTGTGATCTCGCCGTTTTTCCTCAGGAGTTTCCCATGTGGTTCATCAAGGGCCTCTTTGCTCTGCTCGGCCGGATCATGATCGCGACAATCTTTTTGATGAGCGCTTTCGGCAACAAGATCCCGAAGTTCAATGACGTGGTGGCCTACATGACGGCCGAGGGAGTCCCGCAGCCCAAGATTCTCCTCGCTGGGGCGATCGCCTTCCTGATTCTCGGCAGCATCTCGGTTGTGCTCGGCTACCGGGCCCGTACCGGGGCGTTTCTGCTGCTGATCTTCCTCGCCGCGGCTACCTACTACTTCCATGACTTCTGGAAGCTCGCCCCCGACGATCCTGACTTCAAGAACCAGATGATCCAATTCATGAAAAACCTCTCGCTCATGGGCACGATGGTGTTTCTGATGGCTAACGGCCCCGGGCCGTGGAGCCTCGACGGGCGGGCCGCAGCGACGGATGCCAATGTCGTGGAGGACGAGGAGTAGTCGTCGCGACAGCGAAGCGGCGACCAGCGCCGCTCGTGGCCCCCGGGCTCGCGCCCGGTGCTTGCTGGCGAGAGGTCGCGCCCGGGGCTGGCTGGTGTGCTGCGAACCGCCGCGCCACCCTGCACCGCCCGTCTGGAGGGCGAGGGTTTCGTGAAGCTAGCCGCCAGGCGCAAGCCGGCGGGCCATTTCCGGCGCGAAGTAGGTCAGGATCGCGTCGGCTCCCGCACGCTTGATCACGAGCAGACTCTCCAGCGCGGCCTTGCGGCCATCGATCCAGCCGTTCGCCGCTGCCGCCTGAATCATGGCGTATTCGCCACTCACCTGGTACGCGAACGTCGGCACGCCAAACTCCCGCCTCACGCGGTGGATGATGTCGAGGCTGGTCATGGCCGGCTTCACCATCACCATGTCGGCTCCCTCGGCAATGTCGAGAGCCACTTCCCGGATCGCCTCGTCGGCGTTGGCCGGATCCATCTGGTAGGTCTTCTTGTCGGCCATGCCGAGTGAGGCAGCGCTGCCGAGGGCATCACGAAACGGGCCGTAAAAGGCCGAGGCATACTTCGCAGCATAGGAGAGGATGCCCACATCCTGCCAGCCGGCCGCATCGAGCGCACCGCGAATCATCCCCACGCGGCCGTCCATCATGTCGGAGGGGGCAACCACATGGCAGCCCGCCTCCGCCAGCGTGACCGCCTGCCGGCAGAGCACGGCCACCGTCTCGTCGTTGACGATGCGGCCATCTTGTAGCAGCCCGTCATGGCCGTGGCTCGTGTAGGGGTCGAGGGCCACGTCGCAGATCAGGCCAACCGCATCACCGAGCCGGTCCCGAACCGCCCGGATGGTGCGGCAGACGAGGTTCGCGGGATCGTAGGCATGACGAGCGTCGTCCGACTTGTGGTGTGGTTCGACGACAGGAAAGAGGGCCAACGCCGGGATGCCCAGTTGCCGGGCCTCATCGGCCGCCTTCACAACGCCGTCGATCGAGAGCCGCTCCACACCCGGCATGCTCGCCACGGGCAGGCTCGCCTCGTGGTCATGCACGAACACCGGCCAGATGAGGTCGGCCGGGGAAAGGGTCGTTTCAGCGACAGCGCGGCGGAGCCAATCATGCTGGCGGTTACGACGCAGACGGGTAGCGGGGTAGGGCATGGGTTACCTGCTCGTGGCGACGGCGCACGACTCCTCGGTTTCCCAGACCCGCACCTCGCGGGCCACCACGCCCAGATCGCCAAGCACCTCCGGCGCCACCACCTCGAGCAGGTAGCGGGCCATATTCTCGGCGGTCGGGTTCCAGGGAAGCACGAAGTATTTCGTCGGCTCCACCATTCGTACCGCGGCCAGGGCGTTTTCATCCTGCTCGAACACGATGAAGGCGTGATCCCAGTGGGCATCGAGCCAGCCGAGGATCCGCTGCTTGATCTGCGAGAAGTCGACCACCCGGCCGACGGCATCAACCTCCGTGCCCCCTCCCTGCCCCACCACCTCGATGTCGACGCGGTAGTTGTGGCCATGGAAGAAGGCGCACTTGCTTTCGTGCTTGTAGAGCCGGTGCCCCGCACAGAATCTCAACTGGCGGATGAGGGAAAGTTGGGTGGTCGATGAAGACATGAAAAACTTCACTCGGCGGCGACGGCGGCGGTGCCCACCGTCTCGACGCGGATCGGCTGGATGTCAAACTTCGGGTTCTGACCGAGGAAGCGGCAGGGGTTGTTGTGAAACACCTCGATCGCCTCTTGCAGCGAGTGGCCGCGGCGGCGGAATTCGAGGATGCACTCCTGCAGCGTGAAGGGGTCGCTCGGGCCCCAGTCGGCCGACGAGTTCACGAGGATCCGCTCGTGCCCATATTTCTCCAGCATATCGACGGCACGTTTCGGCGAGCACTTCGTGATCGGGTAGAGCGTAAAGCCCACCCAGTAACCGGCGTCGAGGCAGGGACGGATCGTCTGCTCCTCGACATGGTCGATCCAGATCCGCTCGGGATCGACCTTCAACCCGGCAAGCACCTCCAGCACCTTTTTCGTACCGTGGGCCTTGTCGGCGAGATGCGGCGTGTGGATAAGCACAAGCTGGCCATGCTTCATCGCGATCTCGACATGGGCCTCGAGCGACTCGCACTCATTCTTCGTTGATTTGTGGAGCCCCGTCTCACCGACGCCGAGCACGGTCGGCTTGGCAAAAAACTCGGGGAAGTGCTCGAGCACCTCACGGGTGAGCGTGGGGTTTTCGGCTTCCTTCGGGTTCACGGCCACCCAGCAGAAGTGGCGGATGCCGTACTGGGCAGCGCGGGTCGGCTCGAACTCGCTGATCTGCCGAAAGTAGTCGATGAAAGTCTCAGGGTAGAGACGGTCGAACCCGGCCCAGAAGGCCGGCTCCGCCACGGCGACGACGCCGCTCATCGCCATCCGCTCGTAGTCCTGGGCGGTGCGGGCGATGGCGTGGTAGTGAGGCTGGATGATCTGCATGGGTGATGCTCTCGACAGATGGATGGTGGCCCGGTCAGACGGTGGCGAAAAGTTCGAGCAGCGAGATCGTCCGCTCCTGAGCAGGCTTGTCCGTGGCGATGATCGCCAGCGCCTCGCGGATCACGGCGAGCTTCCGGTCGGCAGCGGCGGCGTGGCCGTTGCGGTCACCGGCCCGGGCGACGGCTGCTTCATAGCGATCAAAGTAGGCAGCAATCTCCAAGAGCTGGTGGCGTGATTCGAGAAAGTACGTGTCGGCAACCTGTGCGGGGCTCAACATGAATCATCCTTTCGGGGCTGGCGTCTTCGTCTCAATGATAGTCTCGTCGGAAGCGAGGCCAGGATGGCAAACTGAGAGTCGGGAGACGCCGTGGACGGGCGAGGGCTGGAGGCCCGCTTTTGTTCCGACCGGAGGTCGGCAAGCAAAGCGAGGCCAGGATGGCGAGCTTTGCGTAATTATAGCTGTGTGGGGTTTGGCGCATCTCCATAGACGGCCTTCGGGTCGAAGCTCTTTTCCGCCTCGAGAAACTCGAGCGCCGTCCCCTGCTTCCGCTCCGCTCCGACCGGCACCTTGCGGTAGAAGCACGACCGATAGCCAACGTGGCAGCTGGCCCCACCGGCCACCTCGACCCGCAGCCACACGCAATCCTGATCGTCGTCGATCCGCATCTCCACCACCTTCTGGATGAGGCCGCTGGTGGCCCCCTTGTGCCAGAGCTGCTGGCGGCTGCGGCTGAAGTAGTGGGCCTCGCCGGTCTCGATCGTTCTGGCGAGAGCCTCGCGGTTCATGACCGCCACCATCAGTACTTCCCCCGAATGAACGTCGGTGGTCACGCACGGGATGAACCCGGCGTTGTCAAACTTCGGAGCGAGGTCATCGCCCTCCTCCACCTGCTCGACGGTCACTCGCTTCCCAAACAGCTCTTCCGATGCCGCAGACTGTGTCACGCTCTCCACTCCTCTCTCATCCTCACAAGTCACCGGCGTGGGCCGGTTCCCGACACACGCTCGATCGCATTCTACCCTCCCGTTCGGCTGCGTGACCGTTCCCCAGCCAGCCGCCAGGCGCAAGCCGGCAGGATGCGTTGCTGGCCAGCGTTGCTACAGGCCCCCGGGCTTGCGCCCGGGGCTGGGTGGTACAGGGTGCAGCAAACCGCCGGGATGCACTGCCAGTTAGCGCCGCTGCAGGCCGGCGCATCTTCCGGATAGTCGCGGCATTCGTCGGCGTCCAAGCACGAGTAATTGACCCGTCTCCCACCGCGACCGTAGTCTCAAAGCAGTGCGTTTGCCCTCTTTCTGGAGTGATTGTCTATGGGGTCGCGTATTTCTAGCCGGGTTTTTTCTCTGCTCCTCGGGGCGGGTCTACTGTGGTGCGGTTCAACGATCCACGCGGCCGATTGGCCCACCTTCCGCGGGCCCGACCGCACCGGAGTCGCCCCTGACACAGGCCTTCTAAAAGCCTGGCCGACCGACGGCCCACGGCTCGTCTGGCAGACGGCCGGCGCCGGCCGTGGCTATGCCAGCCTGGCGATCGTGGGCGACCGCATCTACACGCTCGGCGACAGTCTCTCCACAGCATCCGACGCCGACGAATACCTCACCTGTTTCGATCGCGCCACCGGCAAGCCCATCTGGAAGACGAAGACAGGCCAGCCATGGACCGACGGGCAGGAATCGTGGCAGAGTTCCCGGAGCACGCCGACGGTCGACGGCGACATGGTCTATGTCATCACGCCCTTCGGCCAGCTCGTCGCCTGTCGCACGAAGGACGGTAGCGAAGTCTTTCGCGTCGACCTCAAGGCACAGTTTGGCGGCACCAAGGGCGACTCATGGGGCTACAGTGAAAGTGTCACAATCGACGGCGACCGACTCGTCTGCACACCGGGCGGAGAGAAGGCGACGATGGTGGCCCTCGACAAGAAGAGTGGCCGGCTGATCTGGGCCTGCCCGATCAAGCTCGATCGGGGGGCCGGTCA